>DAHWJK010000140.1:0-3196 GCA_027344185.1 Thiobacillus sp. | reverse complement strand
CTGGATGTTGGTGGCGTTGCCACGCTTGGCCAGCAGCGCCTCGATATGGGCGGCCCGGCTGCCGGTGCCGACGACCAGGGCACGCGTTTTCAGCGCGCCTGCCCGCACCCAGCGGATGAACAGCGCACGGCTCAGCAGGATACCGAGCAGCGCCAGGCCGAACGACAGCAAAAAGGCGCCGCGGCCGACCAGGAGGTCGGGAAAGAAGTAAAACAGCAGGCTCATCGACACCAGACCGAGGCCGAAGCTCAGACCGAGTCGCTGCAGCAGGGTGCGTACGCCGCCCTGCCATTCGAGGTCATAGAGGCCGCTCGCGGTCATCAGGCTCAGCATGACGAGGGTGAAAGTCAGCGCCTTGGGGAATAGCGGCGAGAGGAGTTCCGGCACCACGCCGCTTTCGAGAAAGCGCGCGCTGACGCCCGCATAGATGGCGCCACCGAGTATCAATGACTCGATCAGCACCAGCAGCAGCAGATTCAGGGGCACGTAGTGCCGGAAAAAACGGATCATGGTCGTCTACTCGTTATGAACCACAGCCAGTCCGACCTGCATCTTCCATGCCAGGGATGCGATCAAGCCAGCGTCCTCACCTGCGCCAGCCGCGCACGCCGCGGCTGGCCGTCGGCCTGCTGGCGTTTCATGGTGCGCAGTTCGGCAGCGGGGTAGACGATGATTTCGACTGCCGCGCGCGGATCGTCGAGGAGAAAACGGGGGTAGACGCGGCCCGGCGCGTCGGCGGCGCGGTATTCGGCCGCCTGGTAGGGGGTGCCGAGCCGCATCAGCAGAAAATCGACCTCTTTTTGCTGGTCGGTGAATAGCTGCAGGCTGATGCCGGCGTGGCGCCCTGCGGTGCCGTTGAGCACCGAGCCGGTCAGGTGCGGGTCGAAGTCGGCGAGGCGTTCCATGTATTCGATGGCGATCTGGCGCAGCAGCGCCAGTTGCGTGCGGGTCTCGTCGGCCTGGTAAAGCGCTTGATAACTGCGCAGCGCCTCCTCGATCTGCTGGTTGTCGGGCAGGTTGCCGCTGTCGGGCGCGCCGAGCTGGCGCGCGGCCTTGCGCTTGGCGCTGCCGTAGTCGAGGCTGCCGTCCTCGGCCAGGATGCGCGCCGCCGCATGCGCAATGCGGCGGCGCATGTCCTGGTGCTTCATTGGGGGGTTTCCCATGCGGGGACGGCGGGCTCGACCGGCGCGGCGGGAGCGGTCGGCTCCCCCCAGTCGTTAACGGGTGCGTCGGGTGGGGGGGATTCTTGATAGAAGTATTCCGTCATGGCAGGCGCGCCTTCGCCCAGCACGCTGTCCAGGAAGGTGTCCAGCACACCCTCGGACTTGCGGGTACCGGTAGCCGGGTCGATCTGGACCGCAATGATGCCCGCCGGCATGTCCCAGCCGCGTTGCGGCGCGCCCTTGAGCGCGCTGCCCATGAAGCTCATCCAGATCGGCAGGGCCGATTGCGATCCGGTTTCGCGACGTCCCATCGAGCGCGGCTGGTCGAAGCCCATCCAGGCGATCGCCACCAGATCGGGGTTGTAACCGGCGAACCAGGTGTCGCGCGCGTCGTTGGTGGTGCCGGTCTTGCCGGCGATGTCCTTGCGGCCGAGCTGGCCCGCCCGGGCAGCGGTGCCGCTGCGCGTCACGTCCTGCATCATGTTGGTCATCAGCCATGCGTTGCGCGGGTCGATCACGCGCGGCGCGTTGACCCCTGCCTGCTGCGGGCTGGCCTGCATCAACAGGCGCCCATTCTTGTCGTAGACCTTGTCGATCAGATACGGGTTGACGCTGTAACCGCCATTGGCAAACACACTGTAGGCCGCGGCCATCTGCAGCGGGGTGACGCTGCCGGCGCCCAGCGCCATCGTGAGGTAGGGCGGATGGCGCGCCGGGTCGAAGCCGAAGCGGCGGATATAGTCGCGTGCGTAGTACGGGCCGATACCCTGCAGGATGCGCACCGACACCAGGTTGAGCGATTTGGTCAGCGCACTGCGCAGGCGCACCGGGCCGCTGGTGCTGCCGTCATAGTTCTTGGGTTCCCAGAGGGTGCCGCCGGTTTCTTCCGCACTGATCGATAACGGTGCGTCGTCGATCATCGTGGCCGGGGTGTAGCCTTTTTCCAGTGCGGCAGAGTAGATGAAGGGCTTGAAACTCGACCCCGGCTGCCGCCAGGCCTGCGTCACCCGATTGAACTTGTTGCGGTTGAAGTCGAAGCCGCCGACCAGCGCGGTGATGGCGCCGTCCTTTGAATTCAGCGCCACCAGCGCGGCCTCCACCTCGGGCAGCTGCGTCAGGCGCCATGCAGTCCCCGCCGCCTGCACGCGCACCACGGCGCCGGGCGCGAGTTGCCGCCCCTTCTTGCCGGTGGTCCAGCCCGCCACCCAGCGCAGCGAGGCGTCGGCGATGTCCACGGTCTTGTCGTCCTGCAGCCGGACCTGGATCAACTTGGGCGTCACGCTGGTCACGACGCCCGGCTGCATGCCGCTGACCGGGCGCAGCTCTTCCAGCGCGCTGGCGATCGCTGCCTCGCGCCGGGCCTTGTCGGCGGGCAGGGTGATCTGAGCTTCCGGCCCGCGGTAGCCATAGCGGCGGTCGTAGTCGGCGATGCCCTGCCAGACTGCGCGGTTGGCCGCGAGCTGCGCGCTGCGCTGCAGCGTGGTGACGGCCTTGAAGCCGGAACTGTAGATGGCTTCGCCGTATTTCTCGAACAGCGTCTGGCGCACCATTTCGGCGGCGTGGTCGGCTGCAACCTCGGCTTGCGGTCGCGTCTGGCGGATCACAAGTTTCTGTTTGACGGCAGCGTCCCAGGTCGGCTGGTCGATGAATCGGAGCGTACGCATGCGGCCCAGCACATATTCCTGACGCGCCTTGGCGCGCGGGAAGTTGACCACCGGGTTGTAGCGCGAGGGCGCCTTGGGCAGCCCCGCCAGCATGGCGAACTCGGCCAGCGACAAGGCTTTCATCGGCTTGCCGAAGTAAGTGCGCGCTGCCGCCTCAAAGCCATAGGCACGCTGGCCGAGATAAATCTGGTTGATATAGAGCTCGAGGATCTTGTCCTTCGACAGATTGTGTTCGATTTTCATCGCCAACATGGCTTCGGACAGCTTGCGGGTGAAGGTCTTTTCGTTCGACAGGAAGAAATTGCGCGCCACCTGCATGGTGATGGTGGAGGCGCCTTCCTTGGCGCCGCCGGACAGCAGGTTGGAGCC
>DAHWJK010000344.1:0-1802 GCA_027344185.1 Thiobacillus sp. | reverse complement strand
CTGAGCCGGGGCGGATACGGCGGGGTGAGCTGGAACATCGGCACGACCTGCCACGCGACGCCGACCACCAGCAGCAGCACCCAGCCGACGAGGCCAAAGCTCACATGTGCGGCGATGGCGGATTCGACCGCAGGCGGCGTCCACCAGCCGGCGCGCAGCAGGGCCAGCGCCAGCCCGAGCAGCAGCGTGATGGCCAGGCTCAGCACCGCGAGCCGGATGCCGTTGGCTGTGACGCCGGCGACGGCGCGCGCGAGGCTGATGGCCGCGGCGGCGAGAAAGACCGCGAAGCCGCCGCCGAGAAAAACGACGCCGATGCCGAACGCGGCCGGCTCTGCGGTCAGGAAGCCGACGATCAGCGCGATAGTCCCCATCAGCAGCGAAATGTGGCTGATCCCTGCCACCCCTCGCGGCGCAGGCAGCGGCGAACCTGCCACCACGGGCAGCATCTGCATCGATGCGCCCAGCATGACCATGCCGAGAAATCCCAGCGTGATCGCGTGGGTCAGCGCAAGCGTCTGCGGCGTCCAGCGCAAGGCCAGCGCGTTGGGCGATAGCGCGATCAGGATCGCAGCGACGAACAGGAACAGCGGCGCCGTGAGAAAGAAGCGCAGCGGCAGCGAGAAGGGCGGCGCCTGTTCGAAGGAAAGACCCGCGGGCTGGCTCATCCGCCCTGCCCGCCCTCGCCGGCCGGGCGGATCAGGATGACGTAGCTGCCGTCGGCTTGCATCGTCGTGGCGTGGCGGTAGCCGCGTTCGGCAAGGATGGCATAGAGCGGAAACGGTTCGCGGTGCAGCAGCATCCGGATCGACTGTCCGGGGCGCAGCAGGGCCAGCGTCGTCATGACCTTTTCCATCGGCTCCGGCGGTTCCAGACCGCGCGCGTCGACGAGGATTTCGCGTGCCGGGGCGCTCATGCGGGCCGCGGGCCGGCGTTGGCTTCCATGGCCTGAATCACGCCAGCGCTGTCCGCACCGAGCACACGGTCGGACATCGGATAGAGCATGTTCTCTTCCTTCAGGTTGTGCTGCTGCATCAGCATGTTGAGCGTTTCCGACAGACCCAGGTAGCGGTCCCGATTGCCCGCCGCGACGGCCCTGGCCATTTCTTCCAGCAGGTCGCGCATCTGTGCGTGCTCCATGCGCATGACCTCGGTGGGACCGGCGCGCATGCCGGTGCGGCTTTCGAACGCGGGAAACAGCACGTCTTCTTCCATCGCCAGATGGCGGGCCATCGCCGCGAGAAACTGACCGAACACGCTGCGCGCGCGGTCCCAATCCTTTGTTGCCACGGCGTCTTCGGCGGACGCGAACACATTGTCGCAAGCGTGGTGGTCGCTGCCCATAAATTCCAGAATCGTTCCCATCGCCAAGCTCCTGACTTTATTGGATTTGTAGTTTAGCAGGATAAGAACATCTGAAAATCACCTTGACGTTCAGGCTACATGTCGTATGGTGTACTAGTGGCAAGCACAATATGTTGATATTCGAGGAGACGGTCATGGCGGTTGCAGGGAGGGACACGGTGCTGACGATGCTGCCGCGCGAGGTGTTCAAGCGCGACGGCAGCCGGACGGCGTTCGACGCAGGCAAGATTCGCTCGGCGCTGCTGCGGGCGGGCCAGGCCACCCGCGAATACGGCGAGGCGGAAGCGGATCTGCTGACTGCCCAGATAGAGAAGGTGCTCATTCACAGCCTGCGCGGTGCGCCGCCCGACATCGAGCGCATCCAGGACATCGTCGAGCAGAGCCTGATCGCCGCCAATCATCTCGCCACCGCGCGCGCCTACATCGCCTACCGCGAATCG
>DAHWJK010000134.1:0-1598 GCA_027344185.1 Thiobacillus sp. | reverse complement strand
GACCGCGGTGACCTTCAGCCTGGTCGGATTCATCATCGGGATCTGGGCCGACGGCTTCGAGAAACTGCAGGTGGTGCCGCTGCTGATCATCACGCCGCTGACTTTCCTCGGCGGCAGTTTCTACTCCATCGACATGCTGCCTGGAATCTGGCATACGGTCGCGCTGTTCAACCCGGTCGTCTACCTGATCAGCGGCTTTCGCTGGAGTTTCTACGGCAGCGCCGACGTCGGCGTGGGGCTGAGCCTCGGGATGACCCTGAGCTTCCTGCTGATCGCACTCGGAATCGTCGCCTGGATCTTCAAGACCGGCTATAGGCTGCGGAACTGATGAACATGCGTTTTTTCGCAATTCAAGAGGAATTTTTCACCAGAATTTTGGAGTAAATGCCACGCGATGCATGGCCGTTGCGCGAACGCGCGGGTGGACTGTTGCAAGAGTCCCGAAAACGCTATCTTTCGTCGAAGGCCTGCTCCGGATCGCAAGACCACGGCCCATGGCCCAACGGCCCCGCCCAACCTTGCCCCGGCCTTGCGGCCGCTCCCGAGCCCGCATGAACCCCAGCGAACGCGCGCCTTCCGTCAGCGACCCGCCGCGTCGCGCCGACACGCCGGACGCCGCCTATGGCGAAGTCGCGGCGCAGCGCCTGCGGGACATCGCGCCGGCCTTCGCACATGCAGCCGATGAGTTCGTCGACGCCTTCTACGAGTCGCTGCGCCAGAGCGACGACACCCGCGACATCCTCGCCACCCTCGGCGACGACGCGATGCTCCAGCTCAAGCAGCAGCAGTGCGCGCACCTGCGCTTCCTGCTCGATGCCGAGACCGCCCGCGACAGCGTGCTGCAGCGGGCCGGGCACGTCGGCCGCGTGCATGCGCTGGTGGGAGCCGGAAGTTCGCTGGTGGTGCGCGCGCAGTCGCTGTACCGCTCGCTGCTGGCCGCGGTGATCGAAGGCGCCGGGCTGGATCCCGAGCAGCGCTACGAACTCTCGCGCATCGTCGAACAACGCCTGCACGACGACATGCAGGGCCAGGCCGAAGCGGCCGAGCGCCTGGTCTCGGCCTATTGGGCGGTGCTGGCGCGTCCCTTCGCGCAGCCCGGCACCGCGTGGGCCGACGCCTGTTCCGACGAAATCGCCGCACTGGGTTCGCTGCCTGGCATCCGCGCCGCGCTGCTGCTGCGCCTCGGGCACGAAGGCGTACTGACGGTGGAGCGCAGCGCCGGTCCGGCGGCGGTGCAGATCACCGCGGTGATGCAGGCGCCGGACACCAGCGTGCTGATCGACCCGGAGCCGCCGCGCGGCCAGGGGCTGGTCGCGCTGGCCTGGCGAACACGGCAGCCGCAGAGCACGCCCAGCTATGCCACCGACCCGCGGTTGTCGTTCTGGACCTCCCAGGCACGGCAACTGGGGGTCCGCTCGACCTTCGCGCTACCGGTGCTCGACGAGGATTCCCGCGTGGTGGCCTGCGTGTACCTGTACGGCGCCCACGCCAACCAGTTCGAGGCCGACTGGATGCGCGAGTTCGGCCGCGGGCTGCAGCGCCGCTGGGAGCAGACCTGGCACCGCTGCCGCGGCGCCAGCGCCTTCGCGCTGTCCGAG
>DAHWJK010000123.1:0-11779 GCA_027344185.1 Thiobacillus sp. | reverse complement strand
CTCGGACGGATTCCTCCATCACATTTTGCCGAGCAACATTGATACGCGTACAGGAGGCAGGTCGAGTCGCAGTCGCCCAAAGCGCCAGCGGGCAGGTCGCCGCACCGCTGCGCCGTGCTGAAGTTCTAACTGGTCGACCGCTACCTTTGCGGGTTCATATCGAACATTTTTAGTTCGTAGCTGTTCGACAAAAATTGGCTGCTTCCGCTGAATAGGCGCTCACAGGCAACGTCATCCAGAGATGAGGGATTTGTTGTCGCTCACGCGCGACGACAAATCCTTTCGAGTTGAGTAGGGCGACACAATTTCACTCCACATGTCAACGAGTACGAAATGACCTTGCCCGTCGCGGTGGATCGGGCGGCCATCTCGCGCGCAAGTTGGCGATGGGGAGGCGACCGGCAGCCTGTGAATGCACGACGTTGCACGGAGACGGTTTTCTGCATGGGGTTCCGACGTTCACGTAATCGCAAGAACTTTGGAAGGTACGAATCCCGTGTCATCCCCCATGCTGTAGCCCAGCGGATTGCAGACCAGGCGCGCGCCGTGGACGACCTGGTCGACCGCGACATGGGTGTGCCCGTACAGCCACGCAACCACGGGTGGGCGCACGAGGCGATCCCAGTCATTTGCGTACGCGGCGTCCAGGGGATGGCGCTCCCCGATGAACTCGAAGCTCGGCCCATAGGCGTGCTCCAGCAGCGGGGCGTGGTGCGTGATGACCACGGTCTTATCCGTGAAGGGCTCCGCCAACTTGCCCTCCAGCCAGATGCGGAAGGCACCGTTCTCCTGCAGGACGTCTTCCGTTGTCAGGTGCCGGAAGTTGCTTCCCGCGCGGATGCGCCGATAGTCGGTCATCGATTGCGTGGCGATGGACCGGGCGAGCCCCTGGTTTCCCGTCGATGTGAAGTCCGTCCAGCAGGTGCCCCGAGGAAGCGCACCCGGTCGATCACGACCGCGTCGCGTTCGAGGAAGCGCACGCGCTCGCAACTGTCCTCACCGAACACCGCCACGCCCACCACCTGCTTGTTGCGCCGAACGAGATTGAAATTCAGCTGCAGCGTAGCTCCGCCGTAAGCAGTCAGGTACTCAACCGTGTAGGGCCCCTGCTCGAATGCACGGCGGTAGTGCGCTCGCCAGATCGGGCGCATTCGCGAACTGTTGTTCGGGGAGCAATTCCTGAAACAGTTCGATGCGGTGATGCCGTGCGAAGCGCTTTCGAATCGCCTCGTTAAACGTGAGCAAGGCGAAGCCGTGGGCGTCGACCGACCAGATCGGGTTGGCCGTGCTGTCAACCATCGCCGACGGCAAGGCCCTGGAGTCCGCCAGCGCCTGCTGTGCCGCCTTTCGCTGCGACAGTTCACTCACCAGTTCGAGGGTGTTGCGAGTCAGTGTGTCGAAAGTGGAAAGGATGATCCGGATGAAGGGCTGCATGCCGCCGGCCATGCGCTTGTCCGCCTGGCGCCGCGCATCGGGAAGGGCCAGGCCCGCGCGAAGCGCAAGGGTGACATAGGCCAAGCGGCGGTCGGCTTCCAGGGTATGGGCGACCAGCCAACGCACCAGGAAGTCAATCACTTGCTCCGAGCGAAAACTCCCCTGGGCGACACTATCGCGATGACGCCCGATGACTTCGACGAAGCCGGCATGCGCACGCTCGTGACCGAGCAGTTCGTCGCTGCCTGGGAGCGCTGCCTGCCAGACTGCCTCCTCGGTGGCAAAGTGGTACACGGCGTAGTCGGCCAATGACACGAGCACGTAGTCGAATAGCCGCTGGTCGCTGCCGATGGCGGCCTGCCGGGTCAGCTCATTGAGCAGTTCGACCAGCCTGCGGTGCTGAGCATCGATCTCTTCGAGGCCGGTGTTGAAGTACTCGTCCCACGGAAAGATCTCGATCTGCTTCATGTCGCGGTTTGCAACGGGTTCATCGGCCCTGTTGTCGTCTCGACTACAGTCGCCGGAGCCATCGGATCCTGAGCACTACATCGCTTTCCCAGGCGTCAAGCTTGGAAAAGCGCTCGCGCAGAGCGGCCAGCGCCAAGCCGGCGCGGGAGCGCACCCAGCTCACCTCTCGCAGTGCACAGTCAGAGCAGGCATCAATGCGGACCATAGTGAATCAAGTTTAACCATCTGGAAGATAAGGCGGCACGAATCTTTGCAACGTGACGCATTCGCGCGCGGCGCGGTTGGAATGGTTCGATCCGAAACGCGATCGCTAGAGTCATGATCTCGTGAGCAGTCAAGGATCACGAGGCGTGAACAGATCAAGTTATGTCGTCATACATGGTTGCGTAGGCTTTCATTAAGTAGCATGATGCGGCGAGAGCCTTTGCATTTCTTCGCGGCGTGTCAGGCCCGCTGCGGCCTGCATTCCGCCTCTTGGGGGTACGGTCATGCTTCATCCCGGTTCCTGTGACCACATCGAGGATGCCCGCGTGCGAGGCGTTGAGCTTCGAGGGCGGTACCGAGGCAACAGCTTCTCTATCGTGACGGACTACGACGCCATCTCCGGCCGATGGCCCGTGCAGATTTACATCAACGGTGTGAAGTGTCGCAGCCTAGTCGAGGGGCAGGGGTTCACCTTGATCGAGGCTGAACGCTGGGGGCTGTCCGCTGTCGAGCACGAGCTCGATGCCCGCTTGAGGATCGCAGCGGCCCGGTTCATTACCTTCGGGTAAGGCACCGCGCGCCCCACGCGGCTTCGACTGAACGGAGGGGGAGCCAAGCGTGAGTCGCATGCCCCGCAGGCCGCGACTATCGGCAGGTGTTGCACGGTGGAGTTCATGCATGACCTCCGCACGAAGGTGCGTGCGTGATGTCGCACGCGTGGGCAGTGACCGCACGCTACGGCGGCCCGCTCGCAGGTCCAGGGGCGGACCCAGGAAGGCCAACTTTCCTTCATCGGCAATGAATAAAATCAGGCACTCCTTCAGCGGAGGCCTCCATGGATTCGGGCACGAGCAGATTTGAAGTCGCAGAAACCTACAAAGGGTGGAGGATCCTGATCGCGCCGGCCCAAGGCGAATTCGATGGCATAGCCCACTGCCGGGCGAGAATCCAAACAGCGGGCGGCGAACCGACCGACGTCTCGACGGACTCAATATGTCGCCAGGTGCCGACGCAAGCGAGGACTCGGGCCATCGCCCACGCGCGTTCCTTCATCGATGTGCTGGGGGTGCATGGGGATGGATCTCTGAGCATTGGCTTCCCCGTCAAGTCGGATTATCGGCACCCTGTGGGGGTGTACTTTCCCGTGGTGGTGGATGGAGAGGAACACCGCGCACTCATCACCAGAGAGTGCCTTGGAGATCATTTCGGGGATCCGGCCGACGGAAAGTGGACGAGGCTTTTTGAAATGCATCGCGCGCAGATCCAGCTGGTCGCTGAAAGACTGATTCGAGCTGGCGCTCGGAGCAATGTACTCATCAATCGCTCCGTGTGGCCGGCCTAGGGATGGTGTCCGAAATTGCCTGATGGTTGCCGCGACGACGTGATGAAGGCCACGAGATGATTTCCGTCAGCGGCAGTGAACGATTTGTAGGGCGCGATGCGCGCCGCGGAGTGCGTTTTGAGCCCGCCGCAGGCTGCTTTCGCGGACCGCGGACGCACTCATCCCAGCGCGGCCATCAGTTGCCGCCTGGCCATCCACAGGTTGGACAGCGCGAACAGCGTGTGCAGCTGCGCGGTGTTCTTCGCCAGCCCGCGGTAGCGAACCTTGACGTGGCCGAACTGGCGCTTGATCACCCGGAACGGATGCTCGACCTTGGCTCGGATGCGCGCCTTGACGTGCTCCATCTCCTCGGCGATCGCGCCCTTCGGATCGGACGTGTCGAGCAGCCTGCGCAGTCCGGGGCGCAGCGCCACATGCCAATGCGCCTGGAGGCCCTGCGTGTCCTCGCGCTTGTCGACGCCCTGGTAGCCGGCATCGGCGAACACGTCGGCTTCCTCGCCATGCACCAGCGCGTGCGCCTGGGTCACGTCGTTGACGTTGGCCGCCGTGCCCACCACGGTGTGCACCAGGCCGCTGTCGGCGTCCACGCCAATGTGGCACTTCATGCCGAAGTACCACTGGTTGCCCTTCTTGGTCTGGTGCATCTCGGGATCGCGCGTGCCGGTGTTGTTCTTCGTCGAGCTGGGAGCTGCGATCAGCGAGGCATCGACCGCCGTGCCTTCCTTGAGCATCAGCCCCTTGGCCGCCAGCGTGGCGTTCACCGCCTCCAGCATCTTCGGCGCCAACTCGTGTTGCTCCAGCAGGGGCCGAAAGCGCAGGATGCTCACGCGGTCGGGCAGGCGGTTCATGCCGCCCAGGCCGGCGAACTGTCGGTACAGCGGAACGTCGAACAGGGCCTCTTCCATCGCCACGTCCGACAGCCCGAACCATTGCTGCAGGAAGTGAATACGCAGCATCACCTCGGCACCGAACGGCGGACGGCCTCGCTCCTTGCGCGGCGCGTGCGGCTCGATCAGCGCCAGCAACTGCGCCCACGGCACCACGCGCTCCATCTCATCCAGGAACTTCCCCTTGCGGGTCTTGCGGCTCGTCAGGTCCAGGCCAAGGTCAGCTTGTTTCATGGGCAACATTGTCCTGGCCGCATCGCCACGGCGCCAGGGGTAGTGCGGCCTTTTTGAACACCATCCCTAGGGGCGTGTCTGCGACTTTAATTGGCGAGAACAGCGAGTGGCCTTCGGGTCCGCCCCTTCCCGCCAAGACTGTCAGGGCCTCGTGGGTTTCGCCTGGAACAATGGCTCGCGGAATGTGAGCCGCCACTAAGGTGAGCTTTTCACGGGGAGTGACCCCGCACAGCGCTTCCGAGCGAAGCAGTGACAGGATGGGTTGTTGGCCGAAAGCCACACCCCAAAAGGTCTTCAATCGGTGCCGCCTTGGGCGCGCCCTTTGCGACGATCAGACCACGATGTGACGCCGCGCGCGCGGCGTCATACCCCGCCGGGCGGAGGATGGACGGATCATGGTCAAACGCCAACCGGCGTGCTCGGGATGGCACATTCGCTTTTCGTGATTACGCCGGCCTGCCACGCACTGCGGCCAGCGTGCACGGCGGCCGCGAACGCGCCGGCCATCCGTACCGAGTCGCGCGCGCGAGAGACCGCAGAGCACAACAGTACCGCGTCATAACCGAGCTCCATCGCATGCGCAGCGTGCGATGGAGCTCCGATGCCGGCGTCGACAATCAGCAAGGCTCCTGGCAGGCTTCGGCGCAGATATCGCAGGGCAAAGGGATTGAGCAGGCCCTGCCCAGAACCGATTGGCGCGCCCCACGGCATCAGGACCGTGCAACCGACGTCCAGCAGCCGCTTACAGCTGACCACATCGTCAGTGCAGTACGGCCAGACCACGAAACCCTCGCGTACCAGCGTGCGTGCGGCCTCGACGAGTTCAAGCGGATCGGGCTGCAGCGAATCGCGGTCACCAATGACCTCGAGCTTGATCCAATGCGTGTTGAACAATTCGCGCGCCATCATTGCCGTGTTGATGGCGCTTCGCGCATGCAGACAACCAGCGGTATTGGGAAGCAAGTGGCCTCCGATGGCGCGAACGGTTTCGCGCAGGGTCGGCATAAAGGCGACTGATTCGCTGCCCTGCTTGAGACGCTGGGCGCCGACGGTGACGATCTCGGCGCCGCTTGCGAGGATCGAATCGCGCATGGCCGAGGCCGACGCAAATCTCGCGCTGCCAAGCAGCAGGCGGCTGCGCAGCGGCACGCCATCGACTTCCCATGTGCTGTCTGGATGGAATGAAAGTGAGTCCATGGTCTTGCTGTCCTTGGCGGCGGGTCTGCCGCAAGCTTGGCTGCTATGTGCCAATGAAGCTGAAGCGGGCCGGCGGACGCCGTCCGTCCACTAAGCAGGCCAGCGCGGCCGCCGAGCCGCAGGCCAGGGTCCAGCCCAGGCTGCCGTGCCCCGTGTTGAGATAGAGATTGCGCAAGCGGCTGCGGCCGATCAGAGGCACGTTGCCTGGTGTCATCGGGCGCAACCCGGTCCAATGGGTCGCTCGTGTAGCGTCGGCTGCCCCTGGGAACATCGCTTCCACGCGCTTGACCATCGCCGCGCAGCGGTTGTTGTCGAGTTCGCGCGTCCATCCGCCAACCTCGGCCGTGCCGGCGACCCGCAACCGCCCACCCAGCCGCGAGAACACCAGCTTGCGCTGCTCGTCCGTCAACGACACTTTCCAGGCTGCCTGCGCGTCGGCAACCGGCAAGGTCACCGAGTACCCCTTGACAGGATGGATCGGCACGGTGACACCCGCGCTGCGCGCAAGCGGCGCACTCCAGCAGCCACATGCAAGCACATAGGCATCGGCCGTGATGCGCTCGAAGCGGCCGTCCGCAGCGATCGACTCGACATGCGCGATCTCGTCGCCACGTCGACGCAGCGCGGTGATCGCCTGGCCGAACATGAAGTGGACCCCGTCACGCACGCAATGTTCGGCCAGCGCTCGGCTGAACGCGTAGGCGTCACCCGATTCGTCATCCGCGGTATAGGTCGCCCCAACCAGTTGGGCGCGCATCGCACGCAAAGCCGGCTCGATCGAAAGCGCCTCATCCACGCCGATGACGCGTCGCTCGCAGCCGAATTCTTGCATGCGTTGCGTGCATTGCGAGGCCGCCTGCAATGCGCGAGCGCTCGTGTACAGATGCAAGATGCCGCGTCGCTGCTCGTCATAGTTCAGCGTACGGCGCTTGCGCAGTGCGCGAAGCATCTCGCGGCTGTACAGGCCCAGGCCAAGGAGATCGCGCATATTGCGTTCGGCTCGCCATGGCGAGCACTCGCGAAGAAAGCGCAAGCACCATGCCCACTGTGCGGGCTCTGCGCGCAGCCGCATCCGCAAGGGAGCGTCGGCGCGGCCCAGCCATGCCAGCAGCTGGCGGGGCACCCCGGGGTTGGCCCAGGGCTCCGCGGCACTGACCGAGATCTGCCCCCCGTTGGCGCGGCTGGTCCGCGATGCGACCTGCGACTGCCGTTCGACCACGGTGACTTTGTGGCCTCGCTCGCGCAAGAAAAACGCGGTCGTAACGCCGACGACGCCAGCGCCGAGCACGATGATCTCCATGAAGCTCCTGTCTTGGATGGCCGGCGCACTCGTGGGCCTCCTTCGAAGCAAGGCGCAAGGCCCCGGTGGGTCGGGTAGGCGACCATTGGAAGTGGCGCGCAGGCCTGCCGGCTTGACCCTGATCAAGGCTCTTGCAGGGTAATGGCCTAGCTACTCGACCGCGACCCAATCGGAGTTCCGCGACTGGCAGTCCGCGCTTGCACTTGTCGGCTCGTGGTTCGAGCAATTCGAGGTCCGATCGAGCAGCTGAGTCAGGCGTCCTCCTTGTGGTTTCTGGGGTAGTGGGTGCACTCTGCCCAGAGGATATGCTTGGACTGGCGCTCCATTTCGAGGCGCCCACAAAGGCACATCGTCGGTAGGAACACTCCCGCTCGGATTCAAACACACGACTATCCGAAGAACACTGCGGGCCTTGACTTCAGGGGCGTTCAAGATCTCTATACCGTCTCAGAAGCCTGCGCAGGCGACCGAGTCCGACGATCTGTCGCGCCTCGTTGCCGCAAGAACCGCCGTCCTCCTGAAGAGATTCCAAACGCGGGGTCGTCAGCGCCTCGGCCAGAAGCGCCAAGCTGGCGACGGTGGGAAGCGGTGCCGCAGGGTGGCCGGGCCGCGTCGATCCGCTTGCGCGATCTCGTTCGATCGAACCATCCATGTTGCATGTCGGGGCCTGTGCCCGAGCGCGTGATCGTTCGCGCATCTGCTCGAAGCTCATCTCGTCGCGGATCACTCGATCGACGTCGGCCATGAACGCCGACGATGGCTCGAAGCCCTCGGTGCGGCACGAGGCAATGGCCTGCTCAATGGCCCAGCGACGTTGCTCGGGACTCACGACAGCCCCAGCCGATGTTCGATGCGTTTGACGAGGTCAACCATGCCCGGCTCATGCTCGATGTGGCTGGCAGCGAGCTTGCGGCTCGCGGTGAATCTGTTCCCCCGCAAGCCTCGCGACGAGGTGCCGCCGCATCTCGAGTCTCTTGTGGCGTCGTCCACCCAGGATGGGTAGCCACCAGCCCAGGCGGCCATCGGCGGGCGCAACGAAGCGGCCGCATTCATGGCTCGGACGGCCACGGCGTGGCAGGCACCTGGTCCGGCTCGTCATCGAACAGTCCCTGTTCCTCGCGTTCAAAATGGTGCTCGAGGACATGCAGGAACGGCAACGTGGAATCCACTATGCGCAGGCGCTTGGCGGGGGAGTGCAGCCGCGCCGGCAACGTGGCCACCCACTTTTGCAGATTGGCGAGCATGGATGCGATCTGGCGATGCTCGGCCAAGTAGACGCGCGCCGGCCAGCGCGCCGTCGCGTCAAGTCGGGGAATCCACTCAGCCTCCTCGCACGCTGCATGTGCCAGTAACAGGGCCTCGAGTTGCCGCAGACCTTCGCGCGCGGTATCGATTTCGCCCTGCAACAGTGCGGCGCGCGCCTCGGTCACGCGCTCCAGGATGTCCGCATGCTGCGCTAGCAACTCGCGGCGCGCGTCGCCGGCTGCCGCGTTGCTCGGAAGAAGAGGGGGGCGCACCGGGTTCATGGCTGCCCGGCCAGCGCGCTGCGGATCTGCTCCAGCGCAGCCGGGTCCTCCAGGGTCGTCAGGTCCCCCGGCGCGCGTTGTTCGCACAGGGCCTGGATGGAACGGCGCAACAACTTGCCCGAGCGCGTCTTCGGCAGCATCGACACGAACAGCACGCGCGCCGGACGCGCCACTGCGCCGAGTTGCGCCTGCACGGTCTGCATGATCTCGGCGGCCAACGCCTCGCGCGATCTCGCATCGCCGGTGCGCGAGGCGTCGCGGGCGACCACGAAGGCCACCGCCTGCTGCCCCTTCACGGCGTCGGCCGCGCCCACCACCGCGACCTCGGCGACGGCGGCATGGCTGGAGATGCTTTCCTCGATCTCGCGCGTCCCCAGGCGATGCCCGGCCACGTTGATGACGTCGTCGGTGCGCCCGAGGATGGTCACGTAGCCGTCCTCGTCGGCGATGCCCCAGTCGAAGGTGGAGTACACCTGGCGCGACGGGAAATTGGACCAGTAGGTGTGCACGAAACGCTCGTCGTCCCCCCACACCGTCTGCATGCAGCCGGGAGGCAGCGGCCAGTCGATCGCCACCACGCCCTTGTGCCCGGGCGCGGCCGGCTCGCCGCTGGACTCGTCCAGGATGGCGACCTTGTAGCCCGGCATGGCCACGCCGGGCGAGCCGGGCTTGGCCGGCAGCGCCTCGACCCCGGCGGCGATGCCCAGGATCGGCCAGCCGGTCTCGGTCTGCCAGTAGTTGTCGACCACCGGCTTGCCCAGCATTCCCGAAATCCAGCTCGAGGTCGGCTCGTCCAGCGGCTCCCCGGCCAGGAACAGCCGCTCCAGCGACGACAGGTCGCGGTCGCGCATGAAGGCGGGGTCGAATTTCTTCAGCACCCGCACCGCGGTCGGCGACGAGAACATCACCTGCGCACGATGCCTCTCGGCCAGGCGCCAGAAGATCCCCGCGTCGGGGCGCACCGGCGTGCCCTCGTACAGCAGCGTGGTCATGCCCTGGATCAGGGGCCCGTAGACGATGTAGCTGTGCCCGACCACCCAGCCGATGTCGCTGGTGCAGAAGTAGGTGCCACCGGGGCGGCCGCAGAACACATCCTGCATCGAGGTCGCCAGCGCCACCGCGTAGCCCCCGGTGTCGCGCTGCACCCCTTTTGGGCGCCCCGTGGTGCCCGAGGTATAGAGGATGTAGCTGGGGTGGGTCGAATCGACCCACTCGCAGGGCACGCTGGCGTCGCCCACCGCGTCGCGCTCCGCGGCGTAGTCCAGGTCGCGCCCGGCGACCGCGTCGAAGGCCTGCAGGCCGCGGTCGACCATCAGCACCTTCTCGGGCTTGTGCGCCGCGCGCTCGATCGCCTCGTCGAGCAAGGGCTTGTAGGGCACCACCCGTCCCGCGCGGGAGCCGGCATCGCTGCTGATGATCAGCCTGGGCGCCGCGTCGTCGATGCGGGTGGCCAGGCTCAGCGCCGCGAAGCCCCCGAACACCACCGAGTGAATCGCCCCGATGCGCACGCAGGCCAGCATGCCGAACACCGCCTCGGGAATCATCGGCATGTACAGCAGCACACGGTCGCCGCGCTGCACGCCGTGGCGCCGCAGGATGGCCGCCATGCGCTGCACCTCGCGGTGCAGTTCGGCATAGGTGTAGCTGCGGCTGCGCTCGACCTCGGTCGACTCCCACACCAGTGCCGGCTGCCCGGCTCGCAGCGCCAGGTGGCGGTCGACCGCGTTGTGGCAGAGGTTGGTGAGTCCGCCACGAAACCACGCCGCGAAGGGCTTGCGACTGTCGTCCAGCACCTGCCCGAAGGGGCGATGCCAGTCGATCAGCGCGGCCTTGCCGGCCCAGAACTCCTGCGGTTGCTCCACGGAACGCCGGTGGTACTCACGGTAGTCGGCCATGCCTGTCTCCTTCGTGATCTCGTCGTCACGGCGCGGCGCGCGCCTGCCCGCCGGTTCCGGATCGGCGCCACAGACCCGACCATAGATGTCCCGCCTGACACGACTCTGACCTCGCCGCCTGGGGTCCCGCGCAAGCGCCCGCTCTACGCGCCAGTCGGCCAATCTCAAACAGAACGTCCTCGCGATTTCTTGGTGCGGATCGGGCCCGCAGGCATGCGCGTGTGTTGCCGACGGCTCCCCGAGCGGCACCTGGTCCGTGCCTCGCGCATGCATGGGGCGTGCTCGGGCTCGAGCAGGTGCGCTTGAGTACGGCGTCCACGACGCCTCAATGCGGAGTGCACGGTGGGTGCGTTGGCAACGGCCCTGATGACTGGCTTTGCGTGTTTTGTTCAAGCGCAGCACCAGAGATCTTCTCTTGCCGCTTCACGCGCGCCGAGCAACGAAATGGCCAGCGACTAGGGCCCCAAGCCCCTCGGCGGAGCCGATTCCTGGCGCACCTGCGCGATGAGCCAGCGCAATAGTTGCGCTGAGGCTTCCACAAGGTCCTGGCCTGAGTGGATCTGGGCATGCCACGTGGCGGCTTCGGAGCGTTCCAAGCCCCGATTGGCGAGAAAAACGCTCAGCGGGCACGCTTGGACTGCGCCGGGGTCGGGAAGCCCCACACCGTGCATGTACTGCCAGTGGTACGCCAAGGCGCCGAGGAAGTGCTCGATGCGCGCGCCGGGGGCCGTGCGCGGGCGGGACGCCTCCCAGTTCAAAAGATCGTGGGCGGGCATAGGTCGGCCCAGCCCGTAGCCCTGCCCGTAGCCCACGCCAAGGATCGTCACCGCTTCGATCACGGCATCGTCCTCCAGCCCTTCGGCAATCACTTGGCGCTCGAAGTCGCGTCCCATCTGAACAATCGTGCTGACCAGGCTGAGTGTCTGCACGGGAGCGCTGCGAATTTGCAGGAGCAGGCTCTGGTCGATCTTGATGGCATCGAACGGCAGCACCGACAGGCGGCGAAGGCTGCTGTAGCCCGAGCCCAGATCGTCCATCGCCAGTTTCACCCCGAGCCGGCGCAACTGTTCAATCGCGAGGTCCTGCTCCCGAGTCTCGATGGTCTGGCTCTCGAGAATCTCGAGCGTCAGGCGCTCCGGCGCAATGGCGTGTCGGCGCAGGCTCCGATCCACGGATTCGACGCAGCCAGCGTCCAGCAGCGTGCTTGGAGGCAGGTTCACCGCAATCCCAAGCCTCGTTCCGCGCGCATCCCAACTCGCGAGATGGCCCAGGGCCTGGTCCATTCCCAGCAA
>DAHWJK010000113.1:0-2756 GCA_027344185.1 Thiobacillus sp. | reverse complement strand
CGACGTGATGCTGACCAAGGAGGATGTGCAAGCCGCGCTGGGCACCGAAAAGGTGCTGCTCGACGTGCGCGACATCGACGAGTGGATCGGGGAAAGCTCCTCGCCCTACGGCAAGGACTTCGCGCCGCGCAAGGGTCGCCTGCCCGGGGCACGCTGGATCGAGTGGTACCGCTTCATGAAGCCGGGCCCGCACGGCCCGGTCATCAAGTCGCCCGCCGAGGTCCGCGCGGAATGCGCCACCGCGGACATCCGCGCCGACGACGACATCTACCTCTACTGCTTCAAGGGCGCGCGCGCGTCGAACACCTACCTCGCGCTCAAGCAGGCCGGCTTCGACAAGGTGCGCATCTACTTCGGCTCCTGGAACGAATGGTCGCGCGACCCCCAGCTTCCGATCGACGCAGCGGTACTCGGCTCCTGATCCGCATGGATGTGCATGGTCGGCCCGGTTCCTCAGAACTTGACGAAGTCGCCGACTTCGGCCGGCACGCCGGCCTCTCGCGCTGCTGCCCACCCACCCGCCGGGGCCGCCGGCGCCTGACTGGCGCGGCGCGCCGCGGCTGGCGGCGCGGCGTCGGCCAGGCGGAATTGCGCGACTCCGTGCTCCAGTTCCTGGGCCTGCGAGTTCATCTCCTCGGCGGTTGCCGCCAGTTGCTCCGAGGCCGACGCATTTTGCTGCGTGGCCCCATTGATCTGCCCGATCGCGGCATTGACCTGATCGATGCCGCCGGCCTGCTCGCCGCTGGCGGCATCGATCTCGCCGACCAGTTCGGCGGTCTTGCCGATGGCGGACACGATCTCCTCGAGCAGAGTTCCCGCGGCCTGCGCCTGCTGCACGGAGCCGCGCGACAGTTCCCCGATCTCCTTGGCTGAAGCCTGCGCACGCTCGGCCAGCTTGCGCACCTCGGAAGCCACCACGGCGAAGCCCTTGCCATGCTCGCCGGCGCGCGCGGCCTCGATGGCCGCGTTGAGCGCCAGCATGTTGGTCTGGTAGGCGATGTCGTCGATGATGCCGATCTGCTCGGCGATCGCCTGCATGTCCGCCACCGTCTTGCGCACCGCCTCGCCGCCGTCGCGGGCACGCGACGCTGCATCCTGGGCCATGCGCGCGGTCTGCCGGGAGTTGTCGGCGTTGAGCCTGGCCGTGGACCCGAACTCCTCCAGCGTGGCCGAAGTCTGCTCGATCGACGCCGCCTGTGTCGAGGCGCCGTCGGAGATGGACTGCGAGGTCGACGCGACCTCCCGGGAGGCCGTGGCGATCGCCTGCGCCGCCGCGCGTATCGCCCCCAGGGTCGTGTTCATGCGGGCGACCATGTTGCGCATCGACCCCATCAGGACGCCGATCTCGTCGCGTGCGCCGCCCGGAACCTGCAGGCTCAGGTCGCCGGAAGCCACCTTGTCGGCCACATTGACGGCCTCGCCGAGGGGCCGGGTGATGGAGCGGATGAGAAAGGTCCCCACCAGCGCCGATCCCAGCGCCGCGACCGCGATGGCGATCAGCGTGACCAGGATCGCCCGCGACGAATCCGCCTGCTCGCGCACCGCCAGCGTCGACGACTGCCTGGCGATGTAGTCGACCATGGCGTCGGTATCGGAGTTGTAGTCCTGGAACAGCCGATGATTCGTGCCGTCGGCCGCCGCGAGGGCCTGCGCCAGCTGTCCCTGCTGCACGCGCGCGACCTGCTGGTCCAGCGCCTGGCGATAGGCCAGCCAGGCCTGGTGCAGCTTGTCCACCACGGAACGCGTTCCCGGCGTGGTGGCGTACTTGTACATCTGCACGAAGTCCTGGTGGACCAGGCGCTCCTTGTGATGCACCTTGTGGATGGAGTAGTTCAGCGCGGCGGGGCTGGCGCTCGCATTGGCCAGCAGGCGGAACTCGGTGCGACGCGCATCCATCAGATCGGCATTGAGGTTGCTGTCGGCGGTGAGCCCGGGAACCCAGGTGTCGCCGAGTCCCTGGATGCCCCCCACCAGCATGTGGATGCGGGTGATCGCGAACACTCCCACCGCGACGGTGATGGCAACGGACGATGCCAGCGAAAGGGTCAGACGCCACTTGATCAGCATATTGTCGTTTCCAGCAGAACGCAGAACAGGGTTTCGGATGCGGCACGCGCGCATCGCGCGCAAGTCGCGGGGACGCGGATTCCGCGCATCAGAAATACACGTTGGCGCGCAGCCCGGCGACCCACTCGTTGCCGATGCGCGTGCCCGGGGCCGCCGGATCCGCCAGCCCCCCGCCCGGGTTGCTCACGTACTGCACGTCCGGCTGCAACTGCAGCCACCGCGCGGCCTGGTACGCGTAGGTGAGCTCGATGAAGGTCTCTCCGTCCTGCGCCGGTACGTAGGCGCCGGTAAGGCGAGCCAGATCGCGATCCAGCGCGGCCACGCGCGCACTGACATGGGTGTAGCCCAGGCCGATGCCGAAGGTATCGGCCACGCGCCCGGCGAAGGGCTCGCGCAGCGTGAGCCCGGCGTTCAGCGCAAAGTCGATCAGGTTGCGGTTTTTCCAGGGCGTTCCCATCAGCCTGGCGAAGACGCTGACGGCATGCGCGGCGTCGCGGGGATCGCGCCAGAGCATCTGGTCGGCCACGCCGTACCAGGCCCAGTCGCCGCGATGCTGCAAGGCCGTGCCGGAGCTCGCCGGACTTGCCAGCGACACCCCGTTGCTGGCGAGTTCCTGGTCGGCGAAATTGCGCGTGTCGTACCACAGGCCGAGCTTGTACTCGCCGCGCAGCGGCGGGCTACCGGCCGCG
>DAHWJK010000106.1:0-22245 GCA_027344185.1 Thiobacillus sp. | reverse complement strand
GAGGCCGTTGCCGGCGCAGGCCAGCCGGGCGAGGTCCTGCGCGCTGAAGCCGGGCTGCTGGTCGTCGCCTGCGGCAGGGATGCACTGGCCCTGCATGAGGTGCAGCCCGCGGGCAGCAAGCGGATGCCGGCGGCGGCATTTCTCGCCGGCCGGCCGCTCGCGCCCGGCATCAGTTTCGGTCGCTGAACCCCGCTCAACGCGATGCCCGTCCTGATATCATCCGCCGCTTGTCGCAGCGGCCGCAATCCCATGAATCAGGCAATGAACCCGAGCGTGTTTCCCGATGCGTAATCTGCAAAAACTGGCCGCGGGCGCGCTCGACGAAGTGCTCGCCGGCGCGGCGCTGCACCAGGTGTTGCCGCGGCGCCTGCAGCAGCTGCAAACGCCGGGCGAACGCGGCGCGCTGCAGGACATCGTGTACGGCAGCCTGCGCCAGCTGGGGCGCCTGGATGCCTGGCTGGCGGCCTTGCTGGAGCGTCCGCTGACCGACCCCGAACTCGGCTGGCTGCTGCGCGTGGCGCTCTACCAGCTGGCCTACACGCGGGCGCCCGCGCATGCCGTGGTGCACAACGCCGTCAGCGCGGCGGGCGAAGGCTGGCGCCGCGGTCTGGCCAACGCGGTGCTGCGCAACTTCCAGCGCCGCCGCGCCGAACTGGAAAAACGCGCCGACGAACAGCCGTCCGCGCGCTGGTCGCATCCCGACTGGTGGATCGCCAAACTGCAAAGCGAGCACCCGGCGCACTGGCAGGCGATCCTCGAGGCCAGCCTGCTGCACCCGCCTTTCACGCTGCGCATCAATTGCCGCTATGGCGATGTCGCGGCGTATCTGCGGCGCCTCAACGACGCCGGCCTGCCGGCCCATCAAACCGGCCCCGATGCGGTTACGCTCGACCGCGCGGTGCCGGTGCACAGCTTGCCCGGCTTCGACGAAGGCCACGTGTCGGTGCAGGACGCCGGCGCGCAGTGGGCGGCGCGCCTGCTCGATCCACAAGCCGGCGAGCGGGTGCTCGATGCATGCGCCGCGCCGGGCGGGAAGACCGGCCATCTCCTCGAGCGAAGTGAAGTCGATCTCGTCGCGCTCGACGTCGACGCGGCGCGGCTGGCGCGGGTGCAGGACAATCTCGACCGCTTGCAGCTGACGGCCACGCTCGTTGCCGGCGACGCCGCGCAGCCCGACGCATGGTGGGACGGCCGGCCGTTCGATCGCATTCTGGCCGACGTGCCGTGTAGCGCCTCCGGCGTGGTGCGCCGCAACCCCGACATCAAGTGGCTGCGCCGCCCCGAAGACATCGCTCAATTTGCCGCCCAGCAGGCCGTTATGTTGGAAACGCTGTGGCGACTGCTGGCCCCCGGTGGTACATTGCTTTACGCCACCTGCTCGATATTCCATGAAGAAAACGCTGGGCAGGTGCAGGCGTTCCTGGCGCGCCATGCCGGGGATGCCGAACGCTGCCCGCTTCCAGAACCTTTGTCCGACGGATCCTTGCTGCCCGACGCCGAACATGACGGTTTTTATTATGCCCTGCTGCGCAAGATCTGACTCCCTGCTACGCAGGCTGGCCATGCTATGGCTGGCAGGCTGGCTGGCGTTTGCCGGCAGCGCGCTGGCCAACGATAAAAGCGCAGTGCGACAGGCCGCCATCGAGGCCACCCCGCAGGGCTATGTGCTGGATGCGTTGATCGACATCGCGCTCAATTCCACCCTGGAAGACGCGCTCGCCAAGGGCATCCACCTGCATTTCCTGCTGGAGCTGGAATTGAGCCGCCCGCGCAGCTGGTGGTTTGACGAAGACATCATCGAGCCGGTGCGCAAGCTGAAAATTTATTACCACCTGCTGTTGCGTCGCTATGTCGTCGAAACCGGGTATACCACCCGCACGGCCGCCACCCTCGACGAGGCGCTCACGCTGCTGGGGCAGGTCGAGAACTGGCATATCCTGGACCGCGGCGTGCTCACGACCGGCCAGCGTTACGACGCCCGCCTGCGACTGCGTCTCGACACCGCGCAGCTGCCCAAACCGCTGTCCATCGGCGCGGTGACCAGCGACAAATGGGAACTGGTGACACCCTGGTACAACTGGTCGTTCGAAGCACCCCTCGTCAAATCGCCCATGCCCTGATGCGCCGTCTGATTGCCGCCGCCCTCGTCATGGGCATCGCCTTGCTGGGTTTGCTGTTCTACGCCAGCGGCGACAGCGCCGTGTTCTCCGACTCTCTGCCCACCCTGTTCGTCGTCGGCGGCGTGCTCGGCGTGGCGATGCTGCTGCTGCTGGGCTGGCGCTTGTGGTGGCTGCAAAAACGCATCCGCCGCGGCGTCTTCGGCGCCAAGCTCACGCTCAAGCTGCTGGCGATGTTCGGCGTCGTCGCCCTGCTGCCCGGGCTGGTGGTGTACGGCGCCTCGGTATTCTTCCTCAATCGATCGATCGAAACCTGGTTCGACGTGCGCGTCGACAATGCGCTGGCCTCCGGCGTCAACCTCGGCCAGGCCGCGCTCGACGACCTGCTGCGCGAGCTCGACAAAAAAGCCCAGCGCATGGCGCTGTCGCTGTCGGACGAAGGCATGGGCTCGATCATCACCAGCCTGTCCACCCTGCGCGAGCAGAGCGCGGTGCAGGAACTCACGCTGTTCGACGAACGCGGCGGCGTGATCGCGCACGTCAGCGGCGAAAGCGGCACCCTGCTGCCGGTGCTGCCCGAACGCAGCGCGCTGTGGCAGGCGCGGCAGCAGCAGCCCTACAGCCGCATCGAGGAGGTGCCCGAGCGCGGACTCATCATGCACGTCATCGTGCCGGTCTACACCAGCGCGCTGACCAGCGATACCCGCGTGCTGCAACTGGTGCAGCCGGTGCCGGCCAGCCTCGCGCGCGATGCGCAGGCGGTGCAGCGGGCCTACCAGGAATACCAGCAGATCGCGGTGTCGCGGCTGGGACTGAAGCGCCTCTATGGCGTGGCGCTGACGCTCACGCTGATGCTCGCGTTGCTGATGACCCTGGTCATCGCCTACCTGCTGTCGGAACGGCTCGGTGCCCCGCTGCGTTCGCTGGCGCGCGGCACCCGCGCAGTGGCCAAGGGCGATTTTTCGCAGATGCCGACGGTGAAAAGCCGCGACGAACTCGGCGTGCTGATCCAGTCGTTCAACCGCATGACGCGCCAGCTGTCGGAGGCGCGCGAGCAGGTGGCGCAGACCCACCAGCAGACCGAGCAGGCCAAGGCTTTTCTCGAGCGCGTGCTGGCCAACCTGTCGTCCGGCGTGGTGGTGCTCGACGAGGCGCTGAAGGTCCGCACCATCAACAGCGCGGCGGCGCAGATTCTGGGTGTCGACGCGTCCGTGCTCGACGCGCGGCCGCTTGCCGGGCTGGGATTGCCGGGCGAGGTGCTGAACGAGTTTGGCACGCGGGTGGTCGCGCGCTTCGGCCAATATGCGGGCGAATGGCAGGAGCAGATCGATTATGCCGGCCCCGGCGGCAGCCAGACGCTGCTGCTGCGCGGTACCCGGCTGCCGCCCGGCGTCGAGCGCGGCTACGTGCTGGTGTTCGACGACGTCACCAAGCTGATCGACGCCGAGCGCAACGCCGCCTGGAGCGAAGTGGCGCGGCGGCTGGCGCACGAGATCAAGAATCCGCTCACCCCGATCCAGCTCTCGGCCGAGCGCATCGCGAGGAAACTCGACGGCCGCCTCGAAGTGGCGGATGCCGAGTTTCTGTCGCGCGCCACGCAGACCATCGTCAACCAGGTCGCCGCGATGAAGAGCATGGTCGACGCGTTTGCCGGCTATGCGCGGATGCCGCGCGCCAAGCTCGAGGCGCTCGACCTCAATGCGCTGGTGCACGAAGTGCTCGCGCTGTACGACGCGCGGGCGCTCGGACTGCAGCTGCATCTCGACGCCGGTCTGCCGCGCGTTGCGGGAGACTCCACATTATTGCGACAGGTGATCCATAATCTGTTGCAAAATGCGCAGGATGCGCTGGCGGGCCATGCCTCGCCAAAAGTCGAGATCGGCACGCATCTCAACAACCAGGCCGTTTGCCTGACCGTAACCGACAATGGAGCCGGCTTTCCGGAGCACCTGATGACGCGGCTGTTCGAGCCCTATGCAACGACCAAGGCCAAAGGGACGGGTCTGGGGCTGGCCATCGTCAAAAAAATCGTGGAAGAGCACCAGGGCAAAATCCAGATCGAGAACATCAAATCGGGCGGCGCGGCGATACGCATCGCGCTGCCTGTTTTTTCGGCAGCCGGAGAACACACGTGAGCGGGCATATTCTCGTCGTCGACGACGAAGTGGGCATTCGTGAATTATTGTCGGAGATTCTCACCGACGAAGGCTACGACGTGCACCTGGCGGAAAACGCCGAGGCCGCGCGCGCCTTCCGCGCACTGCGCCGGCCCGACCTGGTCCTGCTCGACATCTGGATGCCCGACACCGACGGCGTGACCCTGCTGAAGGAATGGGCGGGCGGCGGCCAGCTCACCATGCCGGTGGTGATGATGTCCGGCCACGGCACCATCGATACCGCGGTCGAGGCCACCAAGCTCGGCGCGGCCGACTTTCTGGAAAAGCCGGTGACGCTGGCCAAGCTGATCGACACCGTCAGCAAGGCGATCAAGCGCGGCGTCGCCCTGCCGCGGCGCGCCCCCAGCATGGACCTGTCGGCGCTCGGCCGCAGCCCGCTGATCCTCGATCTGAAAAAACGCCTTAGCCAGATTGCCGGCAATACGGCGCCGGTGATGCTGCAGGGCGAACCCGGCAGCGGCTTCGAGGTATGCGCTCACTTCCTGCATCAAACCGGCACGCCCTGGGTCGAGATCAAGGACCGCGCGCGCCTGGTGTCCGACCCGCTGAGCTTTGTCGAATCGCTGGGCAACGGCACCCTGTTCCTGTCGGATGCGTGCGAACTCGCGCGGCTGGAGCAAAAAGGCCTGGGTCTTCTGCTCGACCGCATCGAAGGCACCGGCGCGCGTCTGGTGTGCGCCTCCAGCCGCAGCCTCGACGCCATGGTGGCGGCGGGCGAATTCGACAGCCGGCTGTTCTACCGTCTGTCCAGCCTGGCGATCCAGGTCCCGCCCTTGCGCGAGCACCGCGAGGACATTCCCGAGGTCGCCAACTTCATGCTGGCGCAGCTGATCGAAGCGGGCGTCTGCCCGGTGCGCCGGCTCACCACGCCGGCGCTGAACCAGCTGCGCAATTTCGACTGGCCGGGCAACCTGCCGCAGCTCAACAACGTGGTGCGCACGCTGGCGGTCACCGCACTGGCGGGCGAAATCGACGCCATCGACGTCAACCGCGTGCTGGCGCCGATGAAGCAGGCCTCGCCCGCGGTGGCCCACGGCATCCCGCTCGACATCCCGCTGCGCGAGGCGCGCGACGCGTTCGAGCGCATGTACTTCGAACACCTGATCCAGAAGGAAGGCGGCAGCATGACGCGGGTGGCCGACAAGTCGGGGCTGGAACGCACCCACCTGTATCGCAAGCTCAAGCAGCTCAACATCAAGCATGGCCGTCGACTTGACGAAGACCTGTGATACGGGTGAAGCGCCAGGCGTGAGGAATACGCGGCCTCTGGCGCTCCCCCCTCCACTCTTGCCTCGCATCTCATCATGAAGATCATCATCCTCGGTGCCGGCCAGGTCGGCGCCAATCTGGCCGCCAGCCTGGTCGCCGAGAATAACGACATCACCGTGGTCGACCTCGACGCCGCCCGTCTCTCCGAATTGCAGGATCGCTTCGATCTGCGAACCGTGCGCGGCCACGCCGCCCACCCGTCGACGCTGAAGGTGGCCGGCGCCGGCGACGCCGACATGCTGGTGGCGGTGACGCAGAGCGACGAAACCAATCTGGTGGCCTGCCGGCTGGCCGCCACGCTGTTCAACATTCCCACCCGCATCGCGCGCATCCGCTCGAACGACTTTCTGGAATCCGAAGGCGAATTCCTGTCCGAGCACTTCGGCGTCGACCACATCATCAGCCCCGAGCAGGAAGTCACCGACACCCTGCGCCGGCTGATCGAGCACCCCGAAGCCTTGCAGGTGCTGGACTTTGCCGGCGGCAAGGTGCGTCTGGTCGCGGTGCGCGCCTACCATGGCGGCCCGCTGATCGGCCACGAACTGCAGGATCTGCGTCGCCACATGCCGGACATCGACGCGCGGGTGGCGGCGATCTACCGGCGCGACCGCGGCATCGTGCCCACCGGCATCACCGTCATCGAGCCGGGTGACGAGGTCTTCTTCCTCGCCCGCAAGCAGGACATTCCGGTCGTCATGCGCGAGCTGCGTCGCATGGAGCGACCGGTCAAGCGGGTCATGATCGCCGGCGGCGGCAACATCGGACGCCGCTTGGCGGCGTCGCTCGAACGCAGTTACGAAGTCAAGCTGATCGACCACAACAAGGCCACCTGCGCGCAGCTGGCCGAACAGCTGCACCGCACGCTGGTGCTGCAGGGCGACGCTACCGACGAGGACCTGTTCGAGCAGGAAAACATCGAGGCCATCGACGTCTTCTGCGCGCTGACCAACGACGACGAGGACAACATCATGTCCGCGCTGCTGGCCAAGCGCATGGGCGCGCAGCGGGTGATCGCGCTGATCAACCGCTCGGCCTACGTCAACCTGGTGCAGGGTGGCGAGATCGACATTGCGATCTCGCCGGCGCAGGCCACGGTCGGCCCGCTGCTGTCCAAGATCCGCCGCGGCGACATGGCGGCGGTGCACAGCCTGCGGCGTGGCGCCGCCGAGGTGCTGGAAATCGTCGTCCACGGCGACACGAAGACGTCCAAGGTGGTGGGCAAGCGCATTGGCGACGTGGCGCTGCCGGATGGCGCTTCGATTGCCGCCATCATCCGCGGCGAGGAAGTGCTGATCGCCCACCACGACACCCTGATCAAGGCCGAGGATCACCTGATCGTGTTTGCGCTCAACAAGCGCATCATTCCCAAGGTCGAAAAGCTGTTCCAGGTCGGTTTCGGCTTCTTCTGATCCGGCCTGCAGACTCACGTACGCCCGATTGCCGGATCGTGCCCCACGACGCAAAATGAATGAGCCCGCGTCTCGCCTGCGAGTGAGTTCAAGCCGGATACGCCGGCCGATCTCCCGCTTTGCACCGGTTCTGCATGTGTTCGGGCTGGTGATCCTGATTTTTTCCTTCACCATGCTGGTGCCGCTTGTCACGGCCCTGGTCGGGCACGATAGCGCCCAGTTCGCGTTCGACGAATCCTTTGCCGTGACGCTCGTTGCCGGCTTTGCGCTGTGGCTGGGCGCGCGGCGCTGGCGCCGCGAGCTCAAGGTGCGCGATGGTTTCCTGCTGGTGATGCTGGTGTGGACGGGCCTGCCGGCCTTCGCCACCCTGCCCTTCCTGATCCATACGCCGGCGATGGGTTTCACCGACGCCTATTTCGAGACCATGTCGGGACTCACCACCACCGGCGCCACCGTGATGAGCGGGCTCGACACCCTGCCGCCTTCGCTCAACCTGTGGCGCCACCTGCTCAACTGGCTGGGCGGCATGGGCATCATCGTGCTGGCGGTGGCGATTTTGCCGTTGTTGGGCGTCGGTGGGCGCCAGCTGCTGAAAGCCGAATTGCCGGGACCGATCAAGGACACCAAGCTCACCCCGCGCATCGCCGACACGGCCAAGCTGTTGTGGGCGACGTATGCCGCGCTGACCGTGGCGTGCGCGCTGGCGCTCAAGTGGGCCGGCATGAGCTGGTTCGACGCCGTCTGCCACGCCTTCGCCGCACTGAGCCTGGGCGGCTTCTCGACTCACGACGCCAGCGTCGGCTATTTCGACTCGCCGTTGATCGAAGCCGTGCTGATCGTTTTCATGCTGCTGGCCGCGCTCAACTTCGTCACCCATTTACTCGCCTTCCGCCAGAAGAGTCTGGCGGCGTACCGGCACGATCCCGAGGTGCGTGGCGTACTGGGCGTAGTGATCGCCAGCTGCCTCGGCATCAGCCTCTATGTATGGCAGGCCGGCGTCTATCCGGAGTTCCTGACGGCGTTGCGCCATGTCAGTTTCAATCTGGTTTCGCTTGCCACCGACTGCGGCTTCGTCAGCACCGATTTCAATACCTGGCCGATGTTCGCGCCGATGTGGATGCTGTTCCTGTCCTGCATCACAGCGAGTGCGGGCTCGACCGGCGGCGGCCTGAAGATGATTCGCGCGGTGCTGATGTTCCGCCAGGGCGTGCGCGAGCTTGAGCACCAGCTGCATCCTGCGGCGCGCCTGCCGGTCAAGATCGGCGGCCACGCCGTGCCGAACCAGATCGTGTTTGCAATCCAGGCCTTCGTCATGATGTATATCGCCACCATCGTGACCATGACGCTGGTGTTGCTGGCCAGCGGGCTCGATTTCGTCAGCGCGTTTTCCGCGGTCATCGCCTGCATTAACAACGCCGGCCCCGGGCTCGGCGAAGTTGGGCCGGCGAGCAATTTTTCAGTGCTGAACGATTTTCAGACCTGGGTATGCAGCGTCACCATGCTGCTCGGGCGGCTCGAACTGTTCACCGTATTCGTGCTGTTCACCCGCGCCTTCTGGCGCGGCTAGGCGCCGGCGCTGGTAACATCGCCTTAATCGAAGCCCACCCCATCCCCGCCGCATGCGGCGGGGATGGGAAACGCCACCCCAAACGGCATATGTCGCAAATACTGCCCGTCGTTCACATCCTGTCGAAAGTGCTGATGCTGTTTTCGGCAGCCTTCCTGCTGCCGCTGGCGGTCTCGCTCGTTCTGGCGGACGGCGCGCACCAGGCGTACGACTGGGCGATCGTCCTCACCTTCCTGTCCGGACTGGTGCTGTGGATTTTTTCCCGCCGCGGCAAGCGCGAACTGCAAACGCGCGATGGCTTTCTGCTGGTGGTGATGATCTGGACGATCCTGCCGCTCTACTCCGCCATCCCGCTGCTGGCCTACATGCCCGACCTGAGCTATACCGATGCCTATTTCGAGGCGGTCTCGGGCCTGACCGCCACCGGCGCGACGGTGCTGTCGGGTCTGGATGCCCTGCCCCCGTCGATCAATGTGTGGCGTACCGAAATGCACTGGATCGGAGGCATGGGCGTGATCGTGCTGGTCGTCGCGGTGCTGCCGATGCTGGGAGTCGGCGGCCGCCAGCTATTCAGGGCCGAGACGCCGACGCCGATGAAGGACAGCAAGCTCACCCCGCGCATGGCGGAAACCGCCAAGGGGCTGTGGCTGGTGTACGCGATCATTACCGTGTTCTGCATTCTGGCGCTGTGGTTCGGCGGCATGAGCTGGGTGGACGCGCTGGTGCATGCCTTCAGCGTGATGAGCCTCGGTGGCATGTCTTCGCACGACGCCAGCATGGGCTATTTCGATTCCGTGGTGCTCGAGCTCATCGTCATGGTGTTTGCGCTGATTGCCGCGATCAGCTTTTCCACGCACTTCATGGCGCTGCGGATGAAGAACCTGTCGGCCTACCGTTTCGACACGGAAATTCGCTGGGTTTTTTTCGTGTTGAGCGCCAGCATCCTCGGGCTGACCTTCTACCTGCTGTACAAGGGCTTTTATCTGGATTTTCCCGAGGCGCTGCGCTATGCGGCTTTCAATACCATTTCCATCGCCACCACGCTCGGGTTCTCCACCACCGACTTCAACGTGTGGCCCTATTTCGCGCCGTTGTGGATGCTGTTCCTGTCGAGTTTCATCGCCGGCTCCGGTTCCACCGGCGGCGGCATCAAGATGCTGCGCGCGATCCTGCTCTACAAGCAGGTCTATCGCGAGATGATCAAGCTGGTGCATCCCAGCGCAACGGTGCACACCAAGCTCGGCAAGCAGCCGGTGCCCAACAAGATCACCTACGCGGTGCTGGCCTTCCTGTTCATCTATGTCGCCTCGATCGTGGTGCTGTCGTTCGTGCTGTCGGCGTCGGGGCTGGACATCTTCACCGCCTTCACTGCCGTGGTCGCGATGGTCAACAACACCGGCCCTGGCCTCGGCCAGGTCGGCCCCGCCAGCACCTACGCCATCCTGAATGACTTCCAGACCTGGGTCTGCAGCTTTGCCATGCTGCTCGGGCGGCTGGAGTTCTTTACCCTCCTGGTTGTGCTGACCCCGGTGTTCTGGAGAAAATAAAGGGAAATCCGATGCCGTCGATCGCCGATTTCGAAGCCATGCTCGCCGCCGGCCGCGATAATGCACTGCTGCGTTTTTCGCTCGGCAACGAATACCTGAAAGCAGGCGATGCGGCACGAGCCGCCGCACACCTACGCCGCGCGGTCGAGCACGATCCCAAGTATTCCGCCGCCTGGAAACTGCTCGGCAAGGCCTTGACCGACGCCGAATCCTGGCAGGACGCGCTGGCCGCCTACCGGCAGGGCATCGCCGTGGCCGAGGCGCGCGGCGACAAGCAGGCTGCAAAGGAAATGGGGGTATTTGCCCGCCGCATCATGAAACAGCTTGGGTTAGAATCGGGCGATTGATTTTTGAGGGAGCAGCAAATGACGCGGATGGTGAATTGTGTGAAGCTCGGGCGCGAAGCCGAAGGCCTGGCCTTCCAGCCGGTGCCGGGCGAACTGGGCAAGAAGATTTTCGAGAATGTGTCGAAGGAGGCCTGGGGCGGCTGGCAACGCCACCAGACCATGCTGATCAACGAAAACCGCCTCAACCTGGCCGATCCGCAGGCACGCAGCTATCTGATGGAACAGATGGAACGCTATTTCTTCGGCGGCGGCAATGTCGACGCCGCAGCGGGCTACGTTCCGCCCGCCAAGTAAGACGTGCGTGGTTGTTGACGCATCAGCGGCTTTATAGCCACGGCGGACCCCTTGGGGGTAAATCCGGCATCGGCACCAAGAAAACGGGCTCCCGCAGGAGCCCGTTTTCATTTGCCGTGCTGGACGATCACATCACTTCTTTTTCGATTTCTTCCAGCGAGGTGTGGCGCACGTCCTTGCCCTTGACCATGTAGACCACGTATTCCGACATGTTCTTGGCGTGGTCGCCCATCCGCTCGATCGCCTTGGTGACGAACAGGATGTCGATGAAGACCGAAATCGTGCGCGGGTCTTCCATCATGAAGGTGATCAGGTGGCGCAGGTTGAGGCGGAATTCCTCGTCCACCGACTGGTCCTGGCGCGCGATTTCGACCGCCTTGGTGGCGTCCAGTCGGGCAAAGCCGTCGAGCGCCTTTCGCAGCATGTCGAGCACCAGGTCGGCCATGTATTTCACTTCGGAGAAGCGCGGCAGACTGATGCGCTCGGCCTGGTGGATCAGCTTCGCCATGCGCGCGATCTTGGCGGCCTCGTCGCCGATGCGCTCGAGGTCGGTGATGGTCTTCACCACCATCATCACCATCCGCAGGTCGGATGCGGTCGGTTGCCGGCGCGCGATGATGTGGGTGCAGTCTTCGTCGATCGCCACTTCCAGCGCATTGACGTGGTGGTCGTTGGTGTCCACGCGCTCGGCCAGGTCCATGTTGCCCGAGATCAGGGCTTCGATCGCATTGGTGATCTGCTCCTCGACCAGACCACCCATTTTCAGCACGCTGGCGCGCACGGCTTCCAGTTCGGCGTCGAACTGCTTATAGGTATGTTCTGTCGGCATGGCGGTGATCTCTCAAGAAATATCGTCCGATTATATGCGCCGTCTGTGATGATTTGGTGTACGGCCGTTTTCAGCGCGACTTGAAGGGCAGGGCGTAGCGGATCCCGTCGACATCTAGAAACAGCGTCCAGTCGTGCCGCCCGCCGATGCAGACCGGCAGCGTTACGCTCGCGGCGAACGTCCCGTCGCCGGCGGGCCGCAGGTCGTACCGGTTGAAGCCCATGTCCATCCCCGTCATCTGGAATTCCGCGCTGATGCGGCGGACACCGGGTGCCGAAACGCGCAGGCCGAACGCTTCCAGCGGCGTCGGCTGCGACAGAAAACGCACGTCCACGGCCGCGCCGCGGTGACTGAACGCGCAGCCGGCCAGCGGATCGGCGCAACGCACGGCCACCGCGACGGCCGGGCGTTTCAGCCACCAGCCGGCCAGCGCGATCGCGATCAGCGCCGCTGCCAGCAGCAGGGGTACGGCCACCCATTTCACGTCCACGCTCCGCGCAGCAACGCCACCCCGTGCGCGCCGTGCGATTGCGCCAGCGCCACATCGTCGCGTCCCAGACCGCCCAGGCCGTAGACCGGGATCGGGCTGGCCGCGACAAGTGCGGAAAACGTCTCCCAGCCCAGGGTGGCCGCACCCGGGTGCGTGAGCGTGGGCAGCACCGGCGACAGCAGCGCGAAATCGGCACCGATGTCGGCGGCATGCGCCAGTTCGGCGCCGTCGTGGCAGGACACGCCGACCCATTCGGCCTCCGGGCGCGCGGTCAGCCTGGCGGCTGCCGAGCTGTCGAGATGGACACCGTCGGCCCCCGCGGCCAGCGCCAGCGCCGCGCTGCCGTTGACCAGCACGCGTGCGCCGTGCAGATGGGCGCGCCGCACCGTCTCGCGTGCCAGCGTCAGCCGCACGTCCTCGGGCAACGTCTTGTCGCGCAGCTGGATCAGCCGCAGGCCGTTGGCGAGCGCCACATCCAGCCGCGCGAGGAAGCTGTCCACGCCGAGCGATTCGGCGTGCGAAATTCCCAGCACGGGCGGCAGCGACAGCGCCTTCAGAATCGGGAAATTGGCGGGCAGGAGCGGCGTGACCTCGACCGCGTCGGGCAGCTGCCAGGAAAAGACCTGCCCCTCGTGTGGGTGCGGTTCGCCCTGCCACTCGAAGACGCGGAAGAAGTTCAGCCGCACCGTTGCGTGTGGGTAGTCGAACACCCGTGTGATCCAGCGGCAGGGGCGGCTGATCACGATGCCGAGTTCTTCGTGCAGCTCGCGGGCGAGTGCGGCCTCCAGTGCTTCGTCCGGCTCCACCTTGCCGCCGGGAAATTCCCAGTAGCCCGCATAGACCTTGCCCGGCGGGCGCTGCGCGAGCAGCACGCGGCCGTCGGGCTGGGTCAGCACTGCCGCGACCACCTCGGTCGTTGTAGCCCGATTCATTGGCGCCCTGCCCAGTCGCGTGCGAACTGCCACGCCACCCGTCCGTTGCGCGCGCCGCGGCCGAGCGACCATTGCAGCGCGGCGCGTTCGAAGCGGCCATCCGCAGGCGCGCCTAGTGCAGCCGCCCAATGGCGCGCGATGTCGAGGTAGGTGTCCTGGTCCATGACGTGGAACGATACCCACAGCCCGAAGCGGTCGGACAGCGAAATCTTTTCCTCGGTCGCCTCGCCCGGATGCACCTCGCCGCCCAGGTGTTTCGTTTCCAGGTTTTCCGCCATGTATTCCGGCATCAGGTGGCGGCGGTTGCTGGTGGCGTAGATCAGCACGTTGTCGGACGGCCCGGCGAGCGAGCCGTCGAGCGCGGCCTTGAGACTGGCGTAGCCCGGTTCGTGCTCGCCGAAGGAGAGGTCGTCGATGAAAACGATGAAGCGGTAGTCGGCGTCGGCCAGCAGATCGAACAGGTCGGGCAGATGGGGCAGGCCGGCCTTGTCGACCTCGATCAGGCGCAGCCCTTTCGGCGCATATTTGGCGTGTACCGCCTTCACCAGGGAAGACTTGCCGCCGCCGCGCGCGCCAGTCAGCAGCACGTTGTTGGCGGGCTTGCCGGCGACGAACTGGCGCGTGTTGGCATCGACCCGCTGTTTCTGCTCGTCGATCGCGAGCAGATCCTTGAGCGCCACGCGTTGCGGATGCAGGATGGGCTTCAAGCCGCCGGTTTGTACCGACCAGCGCGCGGCGCGCACGGTCTTCCAGTCGAGGCCGTGCGCGGCGGCAGGAGCGTCGAGGCGGTCGAGCAGGCGCTCGATGCGGGGCAGCAGGGAAGCAAGATCGGTCATGCCGTGATTCTAGCGGATGGTGCGGGTACGCCTCACGCCGCCGCACTTAGGAAAAATTTAGGCTCCCGCTAGCAAAGACTTAGCAACGCGCCGGCCGCCTACGGCCTATGCTCCCGGCTTCGGGTGCGGGGTGCGCCCGCTGACCAGAGGAGACGAACAATGAATGCAATCCAGACGCTTGCGGCATGCCTGCTCGCGGGATCGGCCGGCCTGGCCGCGGCCGGTCCGGCGGACGACATCCGCCACGGCCGCTATCTGATCCAGACTTCCGGCTGCAACGACTGCCACACGCCCGGCTACATGCAGAAGGACGGCCACGTGCCCGAAAGCGAATGGCTGACCGGCGACGCGATGGGCTGGCAGGGGCCGTGGGGCACCACGTATCCCGCCAACCTCCGGCGGCTGGCGCACAGCCTGACCGAAGCGCAGTGGCTGGCCCGTGCGCGGCAGCCGATGCGGCCACCGATGCCCTCGCCCAGCCTGCGCGCGATGACCGACGCCGACCTGAAGGCGATCTATCGCTATGTGAAGAGCCTGCCGCTCAAGGGCCCGGCCGCGCCGGCCTACGTCCCGCCCGGCGGCAAGGTGGCGACACCCTACCTCGACCTGACGCCGAAGAACCTGCCGCCGGTGGCGACGAAGTAGGCGGCTTCAGCCCGATTGCAGGGCCAGCGGCCGATCGACGTTGAGGCGGAAGCGCCCGCGCCCGGTTTTTTCCAGCGCAATCTGCGGGCAGCGTTCGGCCAGCCGCCGTTGCAGCAGGATGAGCCGCGTTTCCAGATTGTCGGCGAAGTCCGGCAGCGGCAGGCGCGGGTCGCGACGCAGCTCGCGGTTGCAGAAATCGCGCCGCCCGCTCGCCAGGTGTTCGTTCAGCAGCGTCCACAGGATGCTGCCCGCCACCCCCTTGATCAGGTAGCCGTTGTCGACGAACACGCTGTGATCGTGGGCGAAGTAGCGCACCGCGAGGGGCGCGCCATGGGGCTGCGCACGCGGCAGCGGGAGCGCCGCGGTCTCGTCGTCGGGCAGCGCCGCGATCCGGCCGACGAGCGCACCGAGATGGCGGCCGTAGACCTGCAGCGCATCCTCGTCGGCGTGCCCGAAAAAGGCATCGTGCTCGCTTTCGGCGTAGAGCACGCCAAGCAGGCGCTCGCCGTCGACGACCGGCACGGCGATCTGGCTGTGCGCATCGGTCAGCACCGGCAGCGCGATGCGCGGCGTCGCCGGATCGGCCACGCGCAGCGCCGCGTGATAGGTGTAGTCGCCGGTGCGGTGATTGATCCGGACGGGAATGCGCTCGCGCGCGGCGACGCCGATCAGCCCCTCGCCCAGTGCGACCTCGGCGCCGACGCCCGAGGCCGGGTAGCCCAGGCTCGCCAGCGTGTAGAGTGCGTTGCCGGTCTCGTCGAGCATCGCCAGCTGCGCGTGGCGGATGCCGAAGCCGTGCGTGAGCGCCGGCAGCGCGCGGTCGGCCAGCATCGCCAGGTCGTCGCACGCCCCCAGTCGAGCGAGCGCGCGCCGCAGCCCCAGCAGGGCATCCGGCCGCGTCGGCGCCGGCGGCAGGAGCGGGTCGACGTTCTCGATGTCGAGTACCTGGTAGACGTCGGCGCCGCGCAGCACGAACACCTTGTCCATGCCGGTCTGCGCCGCGATGCCGGCCAACTGCGCCTTCATGTATTCGAACAGCGGTCCCGCGGTTTCGGTGCGCAGGTAGCGCACGCGCAGGCGGAAGTGGCGGAAGCTGCCGGGTTCGATCACCTGCACCTGCGCGTAGGGATGCGCCAGCACGTTCTCGCGCGTTTTGCTGAAAAACTGGAACGACAGCGCCACGTGTCCGGCGTCGACGTAATGCACCTGCGAGGCGTAGGCCACGTTCGGCATGCCGTCGGCCGAGCAGGTCGCCACCACCGCCGGCACCGCGCCGTCGAGGCAGCCCCGCAGCGAATCGAGCGGGATCTTCATGCGCGCGCCAGTACGCGGCCCGCCTGCGGCCCGGGTGTCTGGTCGAACACGACCTCGGGCACGAAGCGCAGGCCGGTCAGGTCGGCGGTCGGTAGCAGCGCCGCGAGCGCCGTAGCCAGGTCGTCGCCGTAGCCGAGCGTGGCCAGTTCGGCGCCGAATCCGGCCACGCAGCGCGCGCTCGCGGCGCGGTGTGCGGCGGTTGTCGCGACCCGTTCGGCACGCGTTGCCTTCAGCTGCAGCGTCGCATGCGTCGCCGGCCGGCTTGCCACCAGCGTGATCGCGCTGCCGGCGTCCAGTGCGTCGAGCACCGCGCGGCTGCGCGCAACGGACAGCAATACCGTCAGCGTGCGGCGATCGCGCGCCACCACGATGCCCTGCGCGCGGGTCACGCACGGCCAGCCGTCGCGCCCCACCGCGCCGACGTTCATCGACAGCGGGCCTTGGAGAAAGGCGGCGTGTTCCGGCGTGAGGATCGGCGAAGCGGCCATGGCGGACTCCTGAAAGCCGGCATTCTAGCGCCCGATTCGCCGCCTCAGGCAGCCTTCGCGACCAGCCCCCGGCACACCGCGTCGATGTGTCTGTGGTCGGTGCCGCAGCAGCCGCCGACCACCGCGAGCTTCGGCAGCAGCGCGCGCAGTGCGCGGTAGTCGCTTGCGAGCTCGGCCGGGTCGCCGGGGTCGAGCTCGGTCGCTTCGTCGAGCTCGGCGTGACTGCGCTTCGACGCGTTGGCGCGCACACCGCGCACGCGTTCGCGCCAGGCGCCCCCGCGTTCGAGCACCTGCGCGAAATGGGTGGGGTGGGCGCAGTTGATCATGTAGTACACCGGATACGCGCTGGTGGCGGCGTCGGTCGCCTCGATTGCCTCGGCGAGCGGCAGGCCCGACGGCAGGCGGCCGTCGGTCTCGACCGTGAACGAGACGACGACCGGCATGGCGGCGGCCGCGGCTGCGCGCACGACGCCGATCGCTTCCTCGACGTAGGTTATGGTGAAGACCGATATCAGGTCGGCGGCGGTGCCTGCGAAGGTCTCGATCTGCGGCGCGTGGTAGGCCTGCGCGGCATCGGCGTCCATCGCGCAGTCGGCCACGTAGCCGTCGCCGCGCGGGCCGAGGTTGCCGCTGATGACGATGGGCGTCATCGGCGTTTCGAGCTGTTCGCGCAATTCGGCGAGCTGTGCGACGGCCGCACGGTTGACGGCGGCAAGCCGCGCGGCATCGTAACCGAGCTTCGCGCCCCAATCGGGATTGGCGCGCCAGGTCGGCGTTTCCAGCACGATGCCGGTGCCGGCGGCGCGGGCGATCCCGATGTGGCGTGCGAAATAGTCGCGCAGCCGTGCGCGGCCGGCGGCATCATCCAGCAGCACGAAGGACGCGAAATACGGCAGGTCGATGCCGTCGTGAAAGATCAGCGTGGTTTCCATGCCGCTGTCGGCAATGAACAGGCGCTCGCCAAGCTGCGGCAGATCGGTGCGATACGGGCTCATGATGCGTCTCCTTGTAAGAGCAGGACTTTCCTGCGGGGGTCGATGGCCGCACAATAATCCCGTCTGCCCCCCGGGGCTCAAGCCATTCCGGCAAGGAAGCTGACGATTCGGCCATGACTGCCCCCGCGCCCCACACCGTCGCGATGCTCGTCTTTCCCGAGACCTCGGCCTCGGTTGTCTACGGCATGCTCGATCTCTTTGCCAGCGCGGGACGCGACTGGCCGCTCATCGTCGACGGCGCGTCCGGGCCGCAGCTGATCCGGCCGGTGCTGGTGGGGCGCACGGCGGGTAGCGTCGTCGTCGGCAACGACGTGCCGGTCGCGGTCGAAGCCCGCCTCGCCGACTGTCCGCCGGCCGAAATCGTGTGCGTGCCCGAAGTGAACCTGCCGCCCGGTACGCCGCTCCCCGAGCGCTTTCACGAAGAGATCGCATGGCTGCGCGACTGCCACGCGCGCGGCGCCACGCTTGCCACCGCCTGTTCGGGTGCGCTGCTGCTGGCTGAGGCCGGCCTGCTCGAAGGCTGCGACGCCACCACCCACTGGGCCTGGTGCGACGTGCTTGCGCGCGACTACCCCGGCGTCACGGTGCATGCGCAGCGCGCGCTGGTCGTCACCGGCGAAGGCGGACGTCTGGTCATGGCCGGCGGCGGCACCAGCTGGCTCGATCTCGCGCTCTATCTGATCGCGCGCGTCGCGGGCAGCGAGGCAGCGATGCAGGTCGCGCGGCTCAACCTCATCGACTGGCACCAGGTCGGCCAGCAGCCTTACGCCCGGCTGGCGCGCACGCGCCAGGTCGAAGACGCTCTCATCGCGCGCTGCCAGGCATGGATCGCCGACCACTACATGGACCCTGCGCCGGTCGCCGCGATGGTGCGCGAGTCCGGCCTGCCCGAGCGCTCGTTCAAGCGCCGCTTCGCCGCGGCCACCGGCATGTCGCCGCTCGACTATGTGCACACGCTTCGCATCGAAGAAGCCAAGCAGATGCTCGAAGCCGGCGATGCGCCGATCGGGGCGATCGCCAACGAAGTGGGATACGAGGACGCGGCTTTCTTCGCCCGGCTGTTCCGGCGCAGCGTGATGCTGACGCCGGCGCAGTACCGTAAACGTTTCCGGGCGATGCGGCAGGTGCTGGGCGAAGCCCAGAGATAAAAAATCAGGTGCGGTATTCCGCGTTGATCTTCACGTAGTCGTAGGAAAAATCGCAGGTCCACACCGTGGCGTTCACGCTGCCGCGATTGAGCACCACACGCACGGTGATCTCGGATTCCTTCATCACCGCTGCGCCCTGCGCTTCGGTGTAGCTTGCGGCGCGGCCGCCGTTTTCGGCGACCAGCACGTCGCCCAGATACACCTTCAAGGTATTCACATCGAGGTCCATCACCCCTGCGTAGCCGATCGCGGCGAGGATGCGGCCGAGGTTGGGGTCGCTGGCGAAAAACGCGGTCTTGACCAGCGGGGAGCGCGCAATCGCGTAGGCGATCTGCTTGCATTCGGCGTGGTCGCGGCCACCCTCGACATTGATCGTCATGAACTTGGTCGCGCCCTCGCCGTCGCGCGCCATCGCCTGCGCGAGCTGGATCGCGACGTCGCTCAGGGCGGCTTTCAGCGCAGCATAGTCGGCGCTCGCGGCATCGGCGACTTCAGCGTTGCCGGCCTGGCCGGTGGCGATCAGGATGAAGCTGTCATTCGTGGACGTGTCGCCGTCGACGGTGACGCAGTTGAACGAGACGTCGGCGACCTCCTTGACCATCCGCTGCATCAGGCCCGGCGCAATCGCCGCGTCGGTGGCCACATAGCCGAGCATGGTCGCCATATTGGGATGAATCATGCCGGAGCCCTTGGCGACACCGGTCACCGTCACGGTTTTGCCGCCGACCTGCGCCTGGCGGCTGGCGCCCTTGGCGACGATGTCGGTGGTCATGATCGCGTGGGCGGCTTCGCTCCAGTGGTTGGCAGCGAGATCGGCTTGGGCTGCGGGCAACGCGGGCAGGATCTTGTCGATCGGCAGCGGCTCGAGGATCACGCCGGTGGAAAACGGCAGCACCTGTTCGGGCTTGATGCCGAAGAGATCGGCCACTGCCTCGCAGCTCCGGCGCGCGCGATTGAGGCCTTCCTCGCCGGTGCCGGCGTTGGCATTACCGGTGTTGATCAGCAGGGCGCGGATGTCATCGCTGACCAGGTGCTGCCTGCAGACCGTGACCGGAGCGGCGCAGAAACGATTTTGCGTGAATACGCCGGCCACCTGCGAGCCCGGCGCCAGCTCGATCAGCGTGATGTCGCGCCGCCCCGGCTTCTTGATACCGGCGGAGGCGATGCCAAGGCGGACGCCGGCAATCGGCAGCAGGGAGGCGGAATCGGGAGCGGCGAGGTTGACGGGCATGGCGGCAGACCGGGAGGAAAGCCGCTATTTTATTCTGCCCGCGTGCTTATTGCGTGCGCCCCAGCAGCCAGTCGAGCGTGCGGCGAAAACCCGGACGCCAGGGCCACACCGGGTCGAGTTCGATCGAGCGCGCCAGCGCCGCCAGCGCAATCAGGCCGAACACCGAGAACAGCAGCTGCGAAACGAGCTGGCGCGGCGTGAGCAGGCCGAAAGGAATGTCCAGAAAGCCCGGGATATAGAACAGGCTGGCAAAGGCCGCGAAAAGGAAGGCCGGTCCGAGATACATGATGGTCGTTACTCGCGTTGTTGTTTTATACGAGCGTGCGAGCAATGCCTGTGCCAGAAACAAAACCCTATTTAAAACAGCAGCATGTGCGGCGAATCCGGCCCCGCCGCTACGGCGTTGTAAATTAATCCGACAGTTACTTTTCCGCCGGCAGCGATGCCAGCTTGCGCAGGATCTCGTGCGACAGCGAATAAAATCGCGGCGTCGGACCGAGGTCTTCGTAAATCGGGTCGCCGTAGTCGTCCTCGGCAATGATGCGATTGCCCGGAATGTAGGGCATGGCGACTTCCAGCTCGTCGAGCGCGGCCCGGATCAGGTCGGCCATCAACTGGGAATCGCTGCGGCCCGGGTACATCAGGTGCAGGGCTTCGACGCGCGCGGCGTCCCGCAGCGGCAAATGCACGGTATAGGCGCGCACGTCGGCGCGTGCGTGGCCCTCCTTGCTCCAGCGCTGGATCAGTTCGGCGATGCGCATGAACGTTCCTCAATCTCACGATGGTTTCGTTATAGCAAAGCCCCCAGTGAGGCAAGCACGGTTACCGAGGTAAATTCATCCTATTCCATGCGCCAGACAAGTGTACGGTTGTTGGCCGGCATCGCGATGTCCTGCTGCAGAACCAGGCCCTGCGCGCGCGCCAGCGCGTCCACCGCCTCGAAGTCGCGTACCCCGGAGGCGGGATCGCGCCCCTTCAGCCAGGCGTCGAAGCGGGCATTGCTCTCCGAGGTGTAGGCGCCGTTGTAGTTGAACGGACCATAGATGACCAGGACGCCGCTGGACTCCAGCACTTTGCCGATGCCGGCAAAGCAGCGTTCCACCTCGGGCCAGCTCATGATGTGCAGCGTGTTGGCCGAAAACACCGCGTCGTAGCGGCCGCCGTGCCAGGCCGTGTCGTTGGCGTCGAGCGCCAGTGGCGGCCGCACGTTGGGCAGCGCGGCGGCGTCGAGCCAGGCGCGGATGCCGGCGTGATGCGGCGGCACGTCGGCGGTCTGCCACTCCAGATGCGGCAGTTCGGGCGCGAAATACACCGCGTGCTGGCCGGTGCCGCTGCCGATTTCCAGCACGTGGCGGCGGTCGGCAAACCAGACGCGCAGCACCGCCAGGATCGGCTCGCGGTTCTGCACGCAGGATTCGGAGAAGGGCTTGTCGTTCATGCTTGATTTTCCATATGAATCAGCCTGCCGTCGGCCAGCAGCAGCGCGGAATGGACCGGCTTGCCGGCGTGGAGTTCGGTCAGCAGCGACCGGTAGCCGGCCAGCTGCGTGCGATGGCGCTCAACCAGCTGCGCGTCGCTGACGCCGCGGCAGTCGTCGCCGGTCTTGTAGTCGATCAGCCAGATCGCATCATCGAATTCCACCACGCGGTCGAGCCGCTGCAGCCGGCCGCTGCCGTCCAGCAGCGACCATTCGTTGTGGGCGCAGCGGTAGTGCGCGGGGTCGAAAAAGCGCACCAGATGCGGCTGCGCCAAGAGCGCGCGGGCGGCCGCTTCGGTGCGGTCGAGTTGCGCCTCCAGCCCCAGGCGTGCGGCCAACGCCGGCAGGTCGCGCGGTGCCCCGGGCGGCGCATGGTGTTCCAGACAGGCATGGAAGAGCTCGCCCATCGATGCCGCCGGGTTGGCTGCGGGCGGCGCGCTGCGCTGCCCCACCGCCGGCGCGTCGATGCGGATCGTCGGCGGGGCGCAGACGGCGGCTGCGGCCGCCGCGATCGGCAGATCGACGGGCAGCGCGCGGTCTTTCCAGGCCGCGTCGACGCGCGCCAGCCAGGCGTTCTTGTGGGCGTCGCCGCTGACGATCAGCGCCTGTCGCGGGCGGGTCAGCGCCACATACAGCAGGTTGTCGGATTCGCGTTGCGCGAGATCGGCTTCTTCCTTGAACCAGTCTCCCCGCGCGACGCCCCGGTCGTCCTGCCGGCCGAACAGCGAAAAGTGCACCGGCCGCGGCGCCTCGGGCGGCCATGGCGCCAGCACCGCGTAGCTTTCCCCTTTCGGGTGGTCGCTGCCGCCGAGCAGCCAGACGATCGGCGCTTCCAGCCCCTTGGAACCGTGGATGGTCAGCAGCCGCACCGCGTTCTCGCCGTCGGCCGCCAGCCCCTCGCCGGGCGCGGCGTCGGCGTCGTCGACGAGGCTGGCCAGTTGGCGCACGAAGCCGGCCAGCGTCGGGTAGCGGCCGGCGTCCTGTGTCAGCGCCAACTGCATGAAGGCGCGCAGGTTGGCGGCCACCTGCGGGCGCATCGCCTCCGGCACGGCGGCGGCGTAGCGTGCTTCGAGGTCGCCCTCGAAATAGATGCGGTCGAGCAGGTCGTGCACCGGCAGCGTGCCGCAGTGGGC
>DAHWJK010000080.1:0-4893 GCA_027344185.1 Thiobacillus sp. | reverse complement strand
AAAAAAACGTGATCGGGTCAGCCGCCGTGAGGCTGAGGAGGCACAGGTGGGCGCCCCACTGCGGCAGCTACCCGCCGCCGCCGAAGATGACTGGGATGATGAATCACCTGCCAAGCCGTTCACTATTCGCGTGGTGAACTGATATGGACCACGTTGACGAAAGCGTCCGGCCCATCCTTGCCATGTCGGCAAAAGAGCGGCTCACCTTCATGCGCCGGCCAAAATGGTTTAGCTATGCCGCTGCAGACGACATCCTTGGGCGCCTCGAGGATCTGCTCACCTATCCGCCATCGCATCGCATGCCCGGCCTGCAAATCTTGGGCGATTCCAACAGCGGAAAAACCGCAGTCGGCCTGGAATTCCTCGCCCGCCATCCGATGGATGCGAACCCCGATGGAGATTCGGCGATCATCCCTGTTGTCCGCATAGAAGTACCGCCTAACCCCGACGAGAGCCGCCTCTACGATGAGATCTTCCTCGCGCTACGCCAGCCATTCCGCGCCCGGGATCCTGTGACTGAAAAAGCGCGCCAGGTACGCGCGCTGCTCGATGGTGTGGGCTGTCGCGTCCTGATGCTCGACGAGTTTCAGCATGTCCTGGGCCCCCGCAATGACCGTCGCCGCGTGGTGATGGACGTGGTCAAGCACATGGGTAATATCCTGCGGTTGTCTGTGGTCGTCCTGGGAACGACAGAAGCGCAGGTCGCGGTCAGTAAAGACGAGCAGCTAGCCAATCGACTCACGCCTTTGTGGATGCCGACGTGGCGCATGGACACTGAATACCGCAGGCTGCTTGCGAGCTTTGAAGCGACACTGCCGTTGCGCAACCCTTCAAACCTGCAGCAGCGCGACACCGCGGCGCTCATCCTTGGCCTCAGCGAAGGACTTCTCGGTGAAATGCGAGACCTGCTCTGCATGGCCGTTGCCGAAGCGCTGCACCGCGGCCAGGAGTCGATCACCCAGGAACTTCTGCGCAGCCTTGCGTGGACACCGCCTGGCGATCGTCGGCGCCGCCAGATCCCTGCCCGCGCTTAACCATGGGTACCGGTCCGCTGCAGTGGTGTGCGCACCCGCAGCTGGCCTCGGGAGAGGCCTTATCCTGGTGGTTGCACCGTTTCGCCTGGGCCAACGCAGTCAGCAACCACACCTTCGCCCACGCGATATTCGGCTCTCGGGCGTTTTGGCCGCGGGATGTTGATCGCTTCGGTCTGACCGCGCCCCTCCTCGAACGGTTACTGGATCTGGGCGTCAGCCAGGCGCGGCTCGAGGCGTCGCCGCTTCGGCACTATGAGGGCACGCTGTTACCGTGCCTCACGACGGGAGGATGGCTCCCATGGATCACGCCGGTGGGCGTGTATCACCGCATCCAGCGGCACCATGGGCACGCTTACTGCCCGCGCTGCTTGAACGAAGGGCGGCCGGTGCAAATCGCAGGGCGTGTGGCGTACGAGGTAGCCTGCCTGAAGCACATGAGTGTCCTTCGGGATGGCTGTCCACATTGCGATGCACCCATCGCATTTGCCCGCGTACCCCTATCCAGGCATGGACGTTTCCCCTGTCCGACATGCGGTGCCAATCTCGCCTCGGCGCCGCACCAACCCCTTTCCGTTCTTGCTTATGCTTTTGAGCACCGCTGTCATGCCGTGCTCCGGCGGGGTTTCATCCAGCTCGGTGAATTACGTGTTCCCACCCCGGCCTTCTTTGAGGGTGCGCGGATCCTCCTTCGAGGACTGTACGGCAGGAAGTTCCTCAACGGCGTAACCGATGGATCCATCACGCGCTCGCTCCGGTGGCCAGATGAGCCGCGTCCGACCGTTCCGTTTGAGTATTGGCGATTGACGATGCGGATGCGCGCATTGGCGGCACTGGAAGCGTATCTGACTGAGTGGCCCGAACGCTTGCTAGCCGACGCGAACCGGAGTCATGTATATCGATGTCGCTTTGAGGTCGGCGGTCCCATCGTCGGCCCATCTTGGGTGACTCAGGTATTGGAAGCGCTACCTCACTGAGCAGAGCGCAGGCGACGCGATACCCCCGCGGAAAATCGGCGTAGGCTGTTAGCCCGGTCGCACAGCGAGCGGCATAACAAACCCACAGTGGTTTGGAAGCGATCGGGAAAGACCGACGGCAACGCTGGCCAGTAGGTCGACGCAAGCACCGTTGCAAGCGGTGCGACACGATGCTGGCAAGATGCCGAAGCAAGCTCACTCACCGACACGGAGAACAGCCATGCGCAACGACGTCGACATCAACTACGGGGTGGATTTCGAGCGGGCGCTGGAACGCCTGCACCACGACGCAGGCGAGATTTTCCGGCGCTACTGGGCAGCCAAGCACAGCAACGGCAGCAAAGAAGAGGTCGCACAACTGCGTCAAGCCTACTTCGATGCGCAAGTCCGGACTGAGGCGCTGTCGCGCCACGACGACGCGGCGATTCAGGCGGTGCTGGCCAGGCCGGCCAAAGCCGCACGCCCATGCACTTCCTGACGCGGATCACACAACAACCCGACGCCACCTGTGCCTGGACCCTCGTCAATCGCCACCAGGTCACGGTCGACCGGGATCAGGGATACACGACGCACCGGGCAGCCGAGCAGGCAGCGGTGGCCAGCCGTCGCAGGCCGCAACGCAGCATGGCTAGCCAGCTACGTGACGATGGCGAGGACATCACCGGTTACTGGGACGTCGACCTCGATCGCAGCCGCTGACCGCTTCGCCGCCTGGCCACACGCACCAAAATTGCTACCGTGACAAATTTGGGGCGAGCCATCGTCATGCATCGGTGACCCGGCCTGGGTCACGTCGGCCACGTGCAAAACGCCAGGCACCTGCCCGCCGTCGCCACAGCAACTGACCGGCGGCGGCAACGAAACTGGCCACGGCCGCCAGCTGCGCTGACCAGTGTCGCCAGCTAGTTGTCCATATCCGGCATCGAGCCAGACCACGATCACCAACTGAGCTGGCGAGACGCGACCGTGGTAAGCGTTTGGTTGCGACACGTTGACGAAGCGCTCAGCCTTCGATCAGGCGGTGCAGCAAGTTGTAACCGACCCGCCAGCGCGTATGACCTTCCATGATGGTGACTGTTTTGTCATTGAGCTTGCTGATCTCACCCCGGTGAGAGCGCCCATAACGATCCTGGAAGCCCACCACATCGCCGACATGGACTTCATGGCGTCCCAGCCCTTGTTGCGGGCGCTCGCGGATATCGGCATCGGCACCATCGAGATTGATAGCGGCGTAGTCGACCAGCCAATGCTGCCGAGGTGCGACCTCCACGACGATATGTTTGCGCCGGAACTCGATGATGACACCCTCGCGCATGACGTTGTCGCGCGAGTCGAAGAAGGCGATACGCATACCCACATTCATACGCAGGCGCACCGCCATCACCCAAGCCGGATCAGCCAGCTGTCGGTCAATCGCACAGCGCAGCCGATAGAGGTCAAACGCAGACGCCTTGGAAAGCGCAGAGAGGATGGCGCTGTAGTCCATCAGTCTTCCCGCAGCGGCAGCAAGGTATCGATGTCACGAGCCTTCGTGGTCGGCAAACGCGTGAGCACATCGGTGAGCCATGCTTGCGGCTCCAGCCCATTGGCCTTGGCGGTAGCCAGCAAGCCCATGATCGCCGCCGCCCGGTGGCCGGCGCGTTCGGCGCCAACGAACATCCAATTCTTCCGCCCCAGCGCAATCGGCCGTATGGCGTTCTCGATCGGGTTGTTGTCGATCGGGTAGTGGCCATCGTCCACGTAGCGGACCAAGGCCGGCCAGCGCTTGAGGGTGTAGTCCATCGCCTTGGCCGTGCCGCTGTTGCCCAGCGTGGTCAGACGCTGCGCATCGAGCCACGCTTTGAAGGCAATGAGCAGTGGCCGCGCCTGCTGCCGACGCCAGGCGCACCGGGCCTCGGCGTCCATCTCCTTGGCCGCCTTCTCCACCCCATAGAGGGCGGCAATGCGCGCCAACGCTTCGGCGGCTATCGGGCTGCCGCTGGCCTCATGCTGCTCAAAGAACTTTCGACGCGCATGCGCCCAGCAGCCCAGCTCGGTCACCCCCTGGCCGAACAGCTTCTTGTAGCCACCGTAGTCATCCACCATCAGATGGCCGCGCCAGCCGTCCAGATACTGACGCGCATGCTCGCCGCTGCGGCTGGTGGCAAAGTCGAACAGCACGATCGGCGGCCCGACCGCCGTACGGTAGGCAAACAGGTAGGCCCGCCGGGTCTGGCCGTTGCCTGGATCGAGCATCCCCACCGGGGTCTCGTCCGCATGCAGCACAGGCGCTTCCTTGAGTTTGGCCTGCAGGCGATCAGCCAGGGGTTGCAGGGCCACCCCGCAGGCACCGATCCACTCGGCCAGCGTCGTGCGCGACAGCTCAATGCCGCTGCGGGCGTAGATCGCGCTCTGCCGGTACAGCGGCAGATGATCGACGTGCTTGGCCACGATCACCTGGGCCAAGAGCTCCGGTGTGGCGATGCCACGATCGATGATCGCCGGCGCCACCGGTTCGGCCACGATCGTCTCGCAGCTACGGCAGGCATACTGCGGGTACACGTCGCGGCGGACGAAGAACTCAAGCGGCTTGCACGCGAGCTTCTCGCTGACGTGGTCACCGATATGCACCAGATGGCCGCCGCACTGGTCGCAGGTACACGTGGTCGGCTCGTGGCGGGTTTCCACGCGCTTGAGATTCGCCGGTAGTTCGCGGCGTGGGCGCGAAGGAACCGCGCTCTTCGTCCTCGAAGGGGCCGCTTCGGGCGCGTTTGCGGCCTCATGCGCGGCAAGGGCCGATTCCGCAGCCCCGATCTCCTCGGCCAGCGTCTCCTCGAACAAGGCCCGTTGGGTCGGATCCATCTTTTCCGAGCGGGCGGCGAACTGCAGGCGGCGCAGCCGCGCAA
>DAHWJK010000078.1:0-8809 GCA_027344185.1 Thiobacillus sp. | reverse complement strand
CGGAGCGCTCGATCATGCGCACAAGCACAACCGCGCGATCGCGATGAACGGCGCCCACACCCGGCTGTACCGGGAATCCCGCCGCAAGGTGCTGGATCTGCTGCGCGCACATTGGCGCGACGCGACGTGATGGGAACGGGCCTTCGGCCCCGCCTGCAAGCGGGTGAGTGAAGCGGTTCTGCGGAGTACTTGGGAGCTGGGCTGAGTTCGACGGGCGGACGGCCGTTTTCGGCTTTTGCGGCCACTCACGCAGCCAAGTTGCGAGACTGGGTCCGCCCGGTTGCAGACTTCCGACCTCGATTGCGTCATTCGCGTGGCTGCCGATGCCGCGCAGCCTTGCTCCTCGCAACTATCTTGAAATCGAGGGTTTTGACGCGGGTGTGACCATCGCCGCCACGCCCACGACGGTGCATGCCAACCCAAGCCAGGTGGTCGGCGCCAGACGCTCATGAAGGAACGCCATAGCGATGAGCACCCCGATCGGGACCCGCAAATAAGCTTGGGCGGTTGTACCGAGGGATCCCAGGGATCCGACTAGCCGGAAGTAAATCACCAACGCTAGCGCGGTGGACAGCGCAGACAGTGCCAGTAAGGCCATCAAAGATGCGCTCGAAGGCGCGAGCGTCCAGGGATGATCCATGAGGGCGCTGGCCGGCACCATGCACGCAGCAGCGCAGATCAACGACCCCGCTGCGGGCGCCATCGGATCCATCTCCTTGAACTGCCTGCCATAGATGGCCGCCGCTCCGTAGCAGGCGGTGGCCAGCACGATCGCCAGCTGTGCCATGAGTTGTCCACCGATGTCCTGCAGCGCCTGGGTCCCGACCACCCAGCAGGTTCCAGCCAAACCAAAGATCACCCCAATGGCTTTGCGTGGTGTCAGCGACTCGTGCCGGGTGATGAGCCACGTGCCGAGGAACGCCATGATGGGCGTACCTGCGTTCAGAATGACTGCAAGACCCGCATCGACTGAGCGCTCTGCATAGGCAATGAGGGTGAATGGAACAACACTGTTGAGCAGGGATTGAACGGCGAACTGACGCCAGGTCGCTGCATCGCGCGGCAGCGCTTTGCCGCGCATGTGCATCACGCCCATGAGGACCGCCGCAGCGATCAGGGTCCGCGCAGCGATCAAAGTGATTGGAGCAATCGTCTCCACCCCGATCTTGATGAAGGTGTAGGACGCGCCCCACAACGTCGCGAGGACGAGTAAAAGGACTAGCTCGGTGGGTTTCACGCCTTCGGATCGCATGATGGCTGCGCCAGGAGTCTGGATGCCATCGAGTGTCCCAGTTCGCCTCATCGTGTTGTTTCGTTCCAGATCGAATCATCCATCCCCTCTGCGCACCTAGACTGGTCTCCTCCTTTGTCTTGCAGCCAACATACCTATCACCTGTTTCATCCGTTACGAGGGCCTGTCCCGACCGGGGCGCTACGGCACAGCGTGAAGGACGCCGCAATGTGTTCAAGGACTACAGGCTTCGCGTGGCCACGTTGGTCAGCGACTACGGGATGCGTGACCGGGTGCAAACCCCGACTGACTCGCTGAACGCGCTAAGCTGAACTCATGATCGCTGCATATGAGCCCCGCCTGGCCAGCGTTGCCACGTTGATCGGTGATCCCGCACGATCGCGGATGCTGGCCTACCTGCTGTCGGGGGAATATGCCAGTGCAGGTGAACTGGCCCGCACCGCGTCGGTGACCGCTGCGACCGCAAGTGGCCACCTGGTCAAATTGCTGGATGCCGGTCTGGTGTGCTGTGAGCCGCGTGGGCGACATCGCTATTACCGATTGGCCAACGAGGATGTCGCGCACGCGCTGGAAGCGCTTGCACTGGTTGCCGAACGGCAGGTCCATGATCACACTTGGGAGCATCCCAAGCGACGCGCGCTGCGCTTCGCCAGATGCTGCTACGGGCATCTGGCAGGACACCTCTCCATCCAACTTTTCGACACGATGCAGACGCGCGGATGCTTGGCGCCGGTGTCGGAAGGATTCAGGCTGACACCGACGGGGGAACGCTGGCTGGGTGAATTCGGCCTACGTGTTGGTCCACCCACCACGCGTCGCCGCTTCGCCTATCGCTGTCTGGACTGGTCCGAGCGCCGGGATCATCTGGCCGGCCAACTCGCCGACCAGATCTTCCAGCACTGCATCGAGAAGGGATGGCTGCGCCGCACGGAGGACCGATCTGTTGCCGTGACAGTGACAGGGCAGCGCGAACTGCTGCCATACCTTTCCGCGGAGTGACGGGGACGTTCAAGACCTCGGCGCCAAGCGCGCGACCTGCCGGCCAGTTTCTGCGCAGGACCAGATCGCGGCGGGCAACCGGCCGCCTCGTCGGTTCATCCGTCCAAGAGCCGAAATTGATCAAGTTGCCCTCACTGGCCGTTGATCGGCCAAGGACTAAACCGCTTTCGCGGTAGGCGCTCCGGGAGGGGCAGCCTCTCGCACTGACGACGTGGGCGGCGGCGGCAACGGACCAGGCAGTGGTCGTCGCCCTCACCGGCTCGCTGAGCGACCCCGACCCACAGCCTGGAAGTCCCGACGGATACCGGATCCATCGCCGCTCGGGCATGGATCTCTCGCGGGAACGAGGCTTCCGTCTCGACGGAATCGAGCGCGGGAGACGCCGCATTGACGCCGCGCGCATGGCGATGCAACACTAACCTGGAGATGTCGGTCCCCGCCGACGCGGGGTCGCACATGCAGGGGGGAGCCAACTTGAGGCAGGATCTCGCCGGGAGCCGCGCGGACGGCGCACGGACGTCGCATCGGGCCTATGGCGCGGCGGCCACCGCGATGCTTGCGGCCGTGCTGCCCGGCCTGCCGGACATGGTGGCGAACTACGTGCACGCCATGTTCGCGCGCATCGACGCCGGCGATGCCGCGCTGCGGATCGCGGCCCTGCCCGAGTCCGAACTGCAGGAGCGCCTCGAGCGGCATCGGCGCCATGTACTGGCCGTGCTGGACCCCGGCGTCGGCCGCGCGGAGGTGCTCGCGGCGGGCGAACGGATGGGTCTGGACGACGCCCTGGCCGGGCTCGACAGCGCGCTGCTCGCCGACGCCTGCATGGCCTGCATGGACGAATTCATCGCGCAGGCCGCGTCGACCCTGCAGCCGCCATCGCAGCGAGCCGAGCTCGAGCGGGCGCTGCTCTGGCGCCTGCTCGACGACATGAACGCGCGCATCGCCGGGCTCACGAAGGTGGTGCGCGCCTACCAGCAGGAAGCGATGGCAGCGCTTCCCCGCGCCGCCACGCCCTGGTCGGAATGCATCGACGCGCAGTTGTTCCGGCTGGTGCAACTGCCCGGCATCGTCGCCTGCGCGATGATTCGCCCGGACGCCGACGGGGTGTTCCGCATCGAGTCCTTCGCCGGCCACGAGGCGATGCGCGTCTTCCTCGACGGCGACGGCGACTCGCCGCCGCGACTGGAAACCCATGCGCGGCGCAGCCTGGGGCTGTCCGTCCCGGCCTGGCGCAACGGAAGCATCGAGATCGCCGGCAGCTACGCCAGCGACCCCCGCTGCAGCGCCCGGCGCGCTGCCTGGGAGCGTGCGCGCTCGCGCGTGGAGGTGAGCAGCGTGGCGGCCATCCCCGTGCTCGATCGCGCCAGGCATACGGTGACCCTGCTGCTGGTCTACGGACGCGCCACGAACCAGTTCGCCTCCGCCGCCATGCGCGTGTTCGTGGAGGGCCTGCAGCGCCGCCTGGGCACCGTATGGGAACAGAGCAACAGCCTGCGTCCGCTGCAGCTGGTACGCGAGGAGCAGGCGCGCAGCTGGCGCGAGCGCCTGTTCGCGGGCGGCCTGGAAATGTTCATGCAACCGATCGTCCACCTGCGCGACGGCCGCGTGGGCAAGGTGGAGGCCCTCGCGCGCCTGCGCTGCGAGGACGGCAGCGTGGTGTCGCCGGGCGCTTTCCTGCCGCTGCTGGGCGAGACCGAGCTGCACTGGCTGTTTCGCGAGGGTCTGGAGCAGTCGCTGTCGTGGATACGCCGCTGGGATTCCGCGGGGCTGGCCGTGGACGTGTCGCTGAACCTGCCGCCGTCGGCGCTGGTCGATGCGCGTTGCCTGACCTGGGTCGACGGGGCGTTGCGCCGGCACGGTCTGCCGGCGCGGCGTCTGACTCTGGAGATCCTGGAGACCCAGCATCTTGACTCCGAGCTGCAGCAGCGCGCCACCGAGGCGATGTCGCGCCTGGGCGTGCTGATGGCCATGGACGATCTGGGCGCGGGCTACTCGAGCCTCAAGCGCCTGGCGAGCTCGCGTTTCGACCTGATAAAGATCGATCAGGCGCTGTTCAGACATATCTACACCGCCCCGCTCAACACCTTGAACCTGGTGGGTTCGCTCATCCATCTCGGGCGCGACTACGACTGCGAGGTGGTGGTCGAGGGCCTGGAGGACCCGGGAATGATCGAGGTGGCCGGCTTGCTCGGCGCCAGCTTCGGCCAGGGCTGGGGGCTGGGCAGACCGATGGAGCCGGGCCGGCTGCCGGGCTGGATGGGCGAGCACTCCACGACCTCGCGGAGCGAGGAAATCGCCACGCCGATGGGGGCGCTGGCCAGCGCCTGGAACCACGTGCGTCACGGCACCGCGCATGGCGAGGCCGCGTTGCGCGAGTGCCCGCTGACTGCTTTCCTGCTGCGACAGGGGCGTGACGCGCGGCAGGTACGGCAGTTGCACGAGCGATTGCACCTGATGGGGCACAGTCGCGAGTCCGGCGCGGAGTTTCTGGATTGGTTCGTCGCGCGCATGCCGCGTGGGCCGGAGTCGGTGCAGACTTGACGAAATCACGGCAAGGTGGCGAGCGATCCGGGGCTGCGTTTCGCCACCGTGGATCTCGACATCCGCTCGACCACGATCGGTTCTGAGCCCGTTCCCCGCCCCCCGGTGTCGATTCGTCGGGCATCCCGGTCGATTCAACGATTGCGCGTGGCGGGCTCGACTTGCCGCGGGTCTAATCCAGACAACGCTTCGAAGGACCCCGCGATGAACACGAATCGAGGAATGTGTTTCAACACCACCCGCCATCGCGCCCGGCGCGCGTTGATCGGCGTTTCCGTGATCGGTCTGGGCACGCTGGCGCTGCTCGACAACCTCCACATGTTCGGAGGGCAACTGCTGAGCACGTACTGGCCGCTCGTGTTCGTGGTCTGGGGACTGTCCCGCCTGCTCTGGTCGTGGCATCCGGGCGGGCGCGTATTCGGTGTCGTGCTGATCCTGCTCGGCGGGTTGATGACCGCGCAAGGCGTGATGCATGAGCGCCTGTCCCTGCATCGCTGGTGGCCGGTGTTCATCATTCTGGTGGGCGCGGCCATCGCGCTGCGAGGCCTGTTTCCGCGCTCGCACCGCAGGGGTCGCGGGCGCTTCGAGAACGCGACCGTGGAGCAGGTCGACGAGATCCACGTCGAAGCGAGTTTCAGCGGCCTCAAGCTGCGCAACGTCTCCCGCAACTTCAAGGGCGGCCAGATCGACTGCAGCTTCGGCGGCGTCGAGGTGGATCTTCGGGAAGCGGTCATGGCGGCTCCCGAAGTCGTGCTCCAGATCCGCGGAATGTTCAGCGGCATCGAACTGCGTGTTCCCCGCGACTGGCAGGTCGTCGTGCAGCTGGGCGCCACGCTGGGCGGGGTGGACGACAAGACGACTCCGCCGATGGTCCCCGAACATCGCCTGGTGCTGCGCGGCGAGACCGTGTTCGGGGGCGTGGAGATCAAGAACTGAGCGACCGCGATGCACCCTCTGCTGCAGCGTCCGCGCGCCCTGGCGGCCTACCTGCTGGCCTGGTTGCTGGCAGGCGCCGTCATGGCCGTGGCATGGAGCGCGCAGCGCCCGGCGGAACTGCTACGGGCGCTGGTATTCGCGCTGCCGCCGGCGCTGCTGCTGGGGGTGAGCGCGCTGGCGATGTTCCACGTCTGCCGGGGCTTCGCGCTGCGCCCGGCCCGCTGGATGGGCGCCCTCGGGCGCCGATTCGCCGCCGCGGTCCTGCTGAGCGTGTTCGTGGCCGCAACGACCGCGCTGTGGAATCTGTCCGCAAGGCTGTTCGGCGGGCCCGTGCTGCTGGATCTGGCACCCGCGGTCTGGGCGGGCATCGTCGTCATCACGCTGATGGTCCTGCTGGCGTCGGCGCTGGTGCACGACGCGCTGCTGGCGCATCAGGCGGCGCAGGCCGCCGCGGCGACCGAGGCGCAGTCAAGGCTGTTCGCACGGGAAATGGAAATCCGGGCGCTGCGCCATCAGGTCGACCCGCATTTCCTGTTCAACTGCCTGAATTCCATCAGCGCGCTCACGCAGCTCGACCCGGGCGCGGCGCGCGCCATGACGATCGACCTGGCCCAGTACTTCCGGCAGACCCTGGACGTCGGGGAGCGCGAGCGTATCCAGCTGGACGACGAACTCGCGCTCATTGCCCGCTACGTGGCCATCGAGCAGCGACGCATGGGCGACAAGTTGCAGCTGCGCCTGGATGTCGAGCCGCCCTGCGGCGCGGCCTGGCTGCCTCCGCTGCTGCTGCAACCGCTGGTGGAGAACGCGGTCAAGCACGGCATCCGGGCGCTCGACCAGGGCGGGTGCATCGAGATCGTCGCGCGGCACGTGCGCGATCGCCTGGAGCTTCGCGTGAGCAATCCCGTCGATGCCTCGGCGAGGCGTGACGCCTCCGGCCTGGGGCAAGGCCTGCGCCATCTGCGAGCACGCCTGCAGGCCCAGTGTCCGGGAGCGGAGCGCGTCGCCATCGAGCACTCGGCGCAACGCTTCAGCGTGCATCTCGCGTTGCCGTGGCAGCCATGACCCTGCGCGCCTTGATCGCCGACGACGAGCCGCTGGCCCGCGCGCTGCTGCGCGAGTACCTGCTGGCGCATCCGCACGTCGAGGTGATCGCCGAGGCCGCCAACGGACTGGAGGCCGTGCAAGGCATCCAGGAGCAGGCGCCGGACCTGGTGTTCCTGGACATCCAGATGCCCCGGCTCGATGGACTGGAAGTCCTGCAGCTCACCCGATTGCGCAGCGGAGTCGTTTTCACCACGGCCTACGACCAGCATGCCCTGGCGGCCTTCGACCTGCACGCCGTCGACTATCTGCTCAAGCCCTTCAGCCAGGAGCGCTTCGATGCGGCGATGCAGCGCGCCGAGAAGCTTCTGCGCGGGCAGATGCCGGGCGTCGAGCGCCTGCTGGCGTCGCGCCCGTTGCACCGGGTGTTGATCCGTGACGGCGCCGAGCTTCGAATCCTGCCGCTGGCCGAGGTCGACTACATCGAGGCGCAGGGCGACTACGTGGCGTTTCACCATGCCGGGCGCGAGCACCTGAAGGCACAAAGCATGTCCGAGCTGCAGGCGCAGGTCGATCCGAAACAGTTCGTGCGGGTACACCGCAGTTTCCTGCTCAATCTCGGCGCGCTGCTGGCCGTCGAGCGCACCGAAGGCGGCGGTCACGCGGCTCGACTGCGGTCCGGCAAGCGGATTCCGGTCAGCCGCGGCGGCTACGAGAGGCTGCGTGACGCGCTGTAGCGGCACCACGCCCCGGTCCGACAGCGCTGACGCCGGCCGGGCACCGACGACGGGATGGAACGGATGAAGCTCGGCCAATGGTCAGGACGCGACGGAGTACCCTTGAACCTTGCCCTGCAGGGTGGAGGCGCGCACGGCGCGGTGACCTGGGGAGTGCTCGACGCACTGCTGGAGCACGGTCGTTGGGACATTCGCGCCGTCAGCGGAAGCAGCGCCGGCGCGCTCAATGCGGTCCTGTTGGCACAGGGCATGCAGCAAGGCGGTGCCGAAGCGGCGCGTGAACTCCTGCGGCGCTTCTGGATGCGACTGGCGGCCTCCATGCCGGCATCGATGGTCGCGCCCGCCGGCGATGATGGCGGGCTGACCCCACCGATGCGCATGGCGCTGCAGTGGGCGCAGGCGCTGTCGCCCTATGTGCTGAACCCACTGGGCTTGAATCCGCTGCGCGCCCTGCTCGCGGAAATCGTCGACTTCGATCGCCTTCGCCACCCCATCGCGCCGCGCCTGTACATCGGTGCCACGCACGCCGGGAGCGGGCGCCTGAGATTGTTCCGCAATCGGGAATTGAGCCTGGAGGCGCTGCTGGCATCGACATGCCTGCCCGGTGTGCATCACACCGTCGAAATCGACGCAGAGCCTTACTGGGACGGCGGCCTGGCCGCCAACCCGCCGCTGCTGCCGCTGGTCTTCGACGAACCTTGCGCCGATACCGTGCTCGTGTTGCTCGGCCCGCTGGACCTGGGCGCCGCGCCGCGCAGCGCCGACGGCATACGCTCGCGCATGCTCGAACTGGCGTTCGGCGGACCGCTGGTTCGAGAGCTCCAGCTGCTGCAGGAGGCGCGGCGGCAGCTCGCCGGCGGACTCTGGAACTTCGGGCGACTGCCGCGCAGCTTGGCGCGCGCCAGACTGCACTGCATCGATGCCGCCGAATCCCTGCGCGAACTCGACGGATACAGTCGCCTGGTTGTTCATCCGGGCTACTTCCAGCGACTGTTCGACCAGGGGCGCGAGCAGGCGCAGCGCTGGATGCGCGAGGACGGCGCGGCGGTCGGGCGGCGATCGAGCATGCGGGTGTGAGCACCGGCGCCGCTGCGCACGACCACCGGCACCGAGGGAGCGGCAGCGCCCGGGCGTCGCAATGTCACGCACGCGTCATTCAGCCGAGCGAGCATGGAACGCAGCTCCCCCGCCCCCACCGCAATGACCGCCGCCACGTCGCCCCGTGCCGCATCGAGTCGCCGCATCGCCGCAACCATGCTGCTGCTGCAGATGCTGCTGTGCTTCGTACTGCCCTGGCTGG
>DAHWJK010000069.1:0-8499 GCA_027344185.1 Thiobacillus sp. | reverse complement strand
CCGGCCGGCGGCGTTCGCTTCGAGATCCGCTGTATTGATTTCCGGGGTGGCGAGCGCAGCGTGGCAAGCGGTAGCGTGGTTTTTTCACCGGCGGGTCCGGCATGACCGCCCCGGAGACGGCCCAGCCGCCTTCGCCGCAAGCGGAATGGGCTCAGCGTCCGGAGCGCAGCAACCAGGCGCTGCTGCGACTGATGACCTGGATGTCCCTGCAGCTGGGTCGTGCGCCCGCCCGGTTTGTACTGGCCGGCACAAGCCTGTACTTCCTGCTGTTCGCGCCCGCCGCCAAAGCGGCCTCGCGCGCCTACCTGCGCCGGGCACTGGACCGGGCGCCGACGTTCGGCGACCTGTTCCGGCACTTCCACAGCTTTGCCACCACCATCCATGACCGGATTTTTCTGCTCAACGCGCGCTTCGACCTGTTCCAGGTGGAGGTGCACGGCGAAGACGTGATCAAGGCGATGCTGGCCGCCGGGCAAGGCGCCTTCCTGATGGGGGGTCACATGGGCAGCTTCGAGGTGGTGCGCGCGATCGGCCGCCGCCAGCCCGGCCTTCGGGTGGCAATGGTCATGTACGAAGAAAACGCGCGCAAGCTCAATGCCGCGCTGGCCGCCATCAACCCGGCGGCGGTGCAGGACATCATCCCGCTGGGGCAGCTCGACTCGATGCTGCGGGTGCAGGCCTGCCTCGACGAGGGCATGGTGCTCGGCGTGCTGGGCGACCGCACCCTCGGCAGCGATCCGACGCTGCGCCTTCCCTTCCTCGGTGCGGACGCCGGGTTCCCGCTCGGCCCCATGCGCCTGGCGGCGATGCTGAAGCGTCCGGTGCTGTTCATGAGCGGGCTTTACCTCGGCGGCAATCGCTACGCCATCCACTTCGAGCGGCTGGCCGATTTCAGCAACGTCGAACGGGCCGGCCGCGATGCCGCCGTCGAGGTTGCCGTGGCGGCCTATGCCGCCTGCCTGGAACGCCACTGCCGCGCTGCACCCTACAACTGGTTCAACTTCTTCGATTTCTGGCGCCCCAAGGATGCCGGCTAAACCATGACCCGATTCACGCGATTCCGCTTTCGACGGTGTGCCCTGGTCTGGCTGGCGCTGCTGCTCAGCCCCATCGTTCAGGCTGCACCGCTGAGCATCGCCCAGCTCATGGCCGGTCTGGCGAAGCACCCGCAAGGCGCGGCCACTTTCACCGAGAAAAAGGTCATCGCCATCCTCGACCGGCCGGTCGAGTCTTCCGGCGAACTGCTGTTCGTCGCGCCGGCCCGCCTGGAAAAGCGCACCCTGAAACCGAAGCCCGAGACCCTGGTGCTCGACGGCGACACCCTCACTGTGGAGCGCAGTCGCCGCAAACACGTGCTGCAGCTCAGGGACTACCCGGAGGTGGCCGGCATGATCGAGAGCATTCGCGCTACCCTGGCCGGCGACCGTCAGGCTCTGGAACGGATCTACCAGCTGGCCCTGGACGGCGAACATGAACGCTGGACCCTGGTGCTCACTCCGCTCGACCCCAAGCTCGCCGCCGTCATCGCACGCATCCGGATGGAGGGGTCAAAGGACGTGGTGCGCAGCGTCGAGATTCTCCAGGCGGATGGCGACCGTTCCCTGATGACCATCGAACAGCGGGCGACGCCTTGATGATCCACCCGCGCCGTCGTGGCATCGTCGCCATCGTGCTGTGGCTGATTTTTTTGCTGGCCGGTGCCGCCATCATCAGCCGCACCCACTTCACCACCGACCTGTCGGCATTTTTGCCGCGCAGCCCTACGCCCGAGCAGCAGCTGCTGTTGGATCAACTCCGCGACGGCCTCGCCTCGCGCCTGATTCTGGTGGGCATCGAAGGGGCCGACGCGCCCACCCGCGCCCGCCTTTCCCGGCAAATCGCCCAACGCCTGCGCGCCGACCCTGCATTTGTCAGCGTCAACAATGGCGAGCCCGTCAACAGCGAGCGCGACCGGGCTTTCCTGTTCGACAACCGTTACCTGTTGAGCCCCGGGGTGACGCCTGAACGCTTTAGTGCAGACGGCCTGCATGCCGGCCTGAGCGACAGCATCGACCTCCTGGCCTCGCCTGCCGGATTGCTGGTCAAATCCCTGCTGCCGCGCGACCCGACCGGGGAAATGCTGCACTTGCTCGAGCAGCTTGACAGCGGCAGCCACCCGCAGCGGGTGGAGGGCGCCTGGGCATCCCGCGACGGCACGCGCGCCTTGATGCTGGTGCAAACGCGCGCCGCGGGCAGCGACATCGATGCCCAGCAACATGCCGTGGCCACGATTCGGCAGGCGTTCGAGCAGGCGGTGGACCAAGTCCCAGGCGCGAGCCCCGCCGCCCAACTGGCGATGACCGGCCCCGGCGTGTTTTCGGTGACCTCGCGCGACACCATCAAGCGCCAGGTCACCCGCCTCTCCCTCATCAGCTTTGCGCTCATCGTCACGCTGCTCCTGCTCGTTTACCGTTCCTTCAGCGCCCTGGCATTGGGCTTGTTGCCCGTGATCAGCGGTGTGCTGGCCGGCATTGCGGCGGTCAGCCTGGGCTTTGGCGCGGTGCATGGCATCACCCTGGGATTTGGCACCGCCCTGATCGGCGAAGCCGTGGATTATTCAATCTACCTGTTTGTGCAATCGGAACAGAACCGTGCGGATCATCAAACCTGGATCAAGCGCTTCTGGCCCACCATTCGCCTCGGGGTGCTGACGTCGATCGCCGGCTTTGCTTCGCTGCTGCTGTCCGGCTTTCCGGGCCTGGCGCAACTCGGTCTGTATGCCATTGCCGGGCTGATCGTAGCCGCAATGGTGACGCGCTTCGTTTTGCCTTCGCTCTTGCCTGCCCACTTCCGCATTCACGATTTATCGGCTGTCGGCCGCACCCTGTCCCGCGTGGTGCAGCGCGCGGCAGCGCTACGCTGGCCTGCGGCGATCGTGGTGCTGGCGGCTTGCGTCATTGTGGTCGTCAACCGCGCCAGTGTGTGGAACGACACCATCGCGTCGCTCAGTCCGGTGTCGCAAGCCGAGGTGGAACTCGATACCCGCTTGCGCGCCGACATGGGCGCGCCAGATGTGCGCTACCTGGTCGTCGTCTCCGGGGCGGATCAGGAATCCGTATTGCGCGCCGCCGAGCGCGTTTCCACGCTGCTGCAAACCCTGATCGAGCAAGGCGAACTCGCTGGCTTCGAAAGTCCCAGCCGCTACCTTCCCAGCACGGCAACGCAACGCGCACGCCAGGAAAGCCTGCCCCCGCGCCCCCTGCTGGAAACACGCTTGGCGCAAGCCGTCCAGGGTTTGCCGGTGCGCGCCCCCCTGTTCACGCCGTTCCTCGACGACGCCGATGCGGCGCGCAGCCAGCCCTTGCTGCAGGCGGCCGACCTGCAGCAGACTTCGATGGCGATGGCGGTCGATGCCTTGCTGATCCAGCAACACGGACAATGGCGCGCCCTGATGCCGCTGACCGCGCCCGAGAAGGGCAGCATCGACGCCGAGCCTGTTCGCGCTGCATTGAGCGCAATCCCCGATGCACTGTTCGTGGACATGAAAGCCGAGTCGGATCGCCTGTATTCCGGCTACCTGCATGAAGCCATCGTGCTGTCGCTCGGCGGCCTGGTTGCCATCGTTGCGCTGCTGCTCGTCGTTTTTCGCTCGCCCATGCGCGTGCTGCGCATCATCGCGCCGCTGGTCGCGGCGGTCATCACCGTCACCGCAGGGTTGAGCCTGTTTGGCCAGCAGATGATCATTCTGCATCTGGTGGGTTTGCTGCTGGTGGCCGCAGTGGGCTCCAACTACGCCCTGTTTTTCGATCGGCCCGATCCGCACACGCCGATCCTGCCGCGCACGCTGGCCTCGATGCTGTTTGCCAGCCTCACCACCGTCGTCGGGTTTGGCCTGCTGGCGTTTTCCAATGTGTCTGTCCTGCAGGCGCTGGGCGTGACCGTCGCACCGGGCGTCATCCTGGCGTTGATGTATGCGGCGATTTTTGCCAGGCAAGACGATGCGGAATCCGGCCATGCGTGATTGGCAACCCACCCTGTTGATCCGTGCATCCATCGCGCTTCATGGCCTGGCCTTGGTGGCCGCGATCGCCGAACCTGCGCACTTGCACTGGGCATTGGGTGCTGTGGTCATCAACCACCTGGGGCTGACCGCGGTCGGTCTGTGGCCGCGCAGCAACTGGTTGGGACCGAACTGGACGCGGCTGCCCGCCGCCGCTGCGGCCAGACAGGAAATCGCCCTGACCATCGACGATGGTCCCGACCCCCTCGTCACCCCGCAGGTGCTGGATATGCTGGATCGCCATGCCGCACACGCCACCTTTTTCTGCGTCGGCGAAAAAGCTGAACATTATCCCGATGTATGCCGGGAGATCGTCCGCCGTGGCCATGCCGTGGAAAACCATAGCCAGCACCACCGCCACACTTTTTCCCTGCTGGGCCCGCGCGGTTGCCTGCGCGAACTGCAGGCCGCACAAAGCACCCTCGGCCGGATTACCGGCCAGCGCCCCATGTTTTTTCGCGCACCTGCCGGGTTGCGCAATCCTTTTCTCGACCCCGTGCTGGCGCGGCTTGACCTGACGCTCGCCAGCTGGTCGGCGCGGGGCTTCGACACCCGGATCGGTGACCCCGCGCGTGTAAGAAACGCCTTGTTGCGTGAGCTGCGGGCGGGCGCTATTTTGCTGTTGCACGATGGCAATGCGGCACGCTCCCCCCGGGGCATGCCGATTATTCTCGAAGTGCTGCCGGCGGTGCTGGAGTCGGCGGCGGCGGCCGGGCTGCGTTGTGTCCGCTTGCGGGATGCCCTTTCATGACCGCCACACGATTGCGTCGGCGCGGGCGCCCGCTGGGGAGCACGCCTTGAACCACAGTCAGCCCACGCCCTGGTACCGGCAGATTGCAAGGGTCATCCTCCAGCATGCGGTTTTGAAAGGGATCGGCACGCCGCTTTTTATCGCCCTCTTTTTTGGTGCGTATTTCTATGTGCTCAAAGTCCCGGCTTATCCGGCCACGGTAATGTCCTTTACCTGGCTGGATCGGATGGTCCCTTTTCAGCCGTGGACGATGTCGCTGTATGTCTCATTGTGGGTGTATGTGTCCTTGCCCCCGGCATTGCTCGCGACGCGGCGCGAACTCTATCGTTACGGGACGGCGATGGCCGCAACCTGCATGGCGGGGCTGATCGCGTTTTACTTCTGGCCCACAGTGGTCCCCGCATTTGATATCGACTGGGCCCGCTATCCTGAAGTGGCTTTTCTGAAAAACGTCGATGCCGCAGGCAATGCCTTTCCTTCGCTGCATGTCGCAACGGCCTTTTTTTCGGGACTCTGGCTGGATCACCTGCTGCGCAGGTTCGGTGCGCCGACGTGGAGTCGGCTATTCAACGCGATCTGGTGTACCGGCATCGTATATTCCACCCTTGCCACCCGCCAGCATGTGGCGGTGGATGTGTGGGGCGGCCTGATGCTGGGCGGCGTGGCGGCCTGGCTGTCATTGGGCAGCCGTGCCTGTGCTGCGCCGTCGCCCCCGGCCGCATGTGAAAGAACCGGCGGCGTCATTGATTAATCACGCACGACATTTGGATGGGCTGACCTGTTGAATTCGATCTGGCTTTCCCACTTCACCGCAACCAGCGCCATCGGTCGCGGCCTTGAGCCCACTCACGACGCACTGCGTCGCCAGCGCAGCGGGCTGACGCCTTGCGCCTTCGAGACGGTGACTGACCTGCCAACCTACATCGGTGAAGTGGCGGGCGTCGACGAAGCGCCTTTGCCGGCGAGCCTGGCCGAGTACGCGTGCCGCAACAACCGCCTCGCCTATCTGGGGCTGCAGCAGGATGGCTTCAATGCCGCGGTCGGCGCGGCGGCCGCGCGCTACGGCCGCCGACGCATTGGCGTGTTGCTCGGCACCAGCACCTCCGGCATCCTGGAGACGGAGCAGGCGTTTCGCCGCCGCGATCCGGTGACGGGCGCTCTGCCGGACGGCTTCCACTATCGCACCACCCACAACACTTATTCGGTGGCCGATTTCGTGCGTACCGCGTTCAATCTGGAAGGTCCGGCCGGGGTGGTTTCCACCGCCTGCTCGTCGAGCGCCAAGGTGTTCGCCGCAGCGGCGCGGATGATTGCGGCCGACCTGATCGACGCCGCCATTGTCGGCGGCGTCGACTCGCTGTGCCTGACCACGCTGTACGGTTTCAACTCGCTCGAGCTGCTGTCGGCCGAACCCTGCCGGCCCTACGACGCGGCGCGCAACGGCCTCTCGATCGGCGAGGCCGCCGCCTTCATTTTGCTTGAGCGTCCGGCCGACAGCCTCGACGCCGATGCTGTGCTGCTGTTGGGCGCGGGCGAATCGAGCGACGCCCATCACATGTCGTCGCCGCATCCGGAGGGCCTCGGTGCGCGCATGGCGATGGAAGCCGCACTCGAAGCAGCCGGTCTGCAGCCGACCGACATCGACTACATCAACCTGCACGGCACCGCGACGCCGAGCAACGACGCGGCCGAAGGCCATGCCGTGGCCGCGCTGTTTGGCAACGCCGTTCCGTGCAGTTCCACCAAGGGCGCCACCGGCCACACCCTGGGCGCGGCCGGTGGTGTGGAAGCCGTCATCAGCGCGCTGGCGCTGCAGCACCGCTTTTTGCCGGGCGGGGTCAACACGCACCGCGTCGACCCGGGCATTCCCATCCAGTATCTGACAGCGAACCGCGAAGCTGCACCGCGCCGGGTGCTGAGCAATTCCTTCGGTTTTGGGGGCACCAACTGCAGCCTGATCCTGGGGCGCGCAGCATGAGCAAGACCGTGAAGCTCACCGCCTACCTCGACGGCATCGGCCTGGTCGGCCCGGGGCTCGACAACTGGTCCGCAGCGCGGCCCATCTTCGCGGGGGCCCTTCCCTATGCATCTCGCCCCCTCGCCGTGGCCGCGCCGCAGTCGCTGCCGCCGGCCGAGCGCCGCCGCACCGGCCTCGCGATCAAGGTCGCGCTCGCGGTAGGGCAGGAGGCCTGCGCCAACGGGCAACTCGATGGCCGACAACTGGCGGCGGTGTTTTCCTCCTCCGGTGCCGACAACGACAACTGCGACGCGATCTGCAAGGCACTGGCTTCCGAGGATCGCCATATTTCGCCCACCCGTTTCCACAACTCGGTACACAACGCCCCGGCTGGCTACTGGGGCATCGCCTCCGGCGCCATGGCGCCGGCCACGGTGCTGTGCGCCCATGACGGCAGCTTCGGGGCCGGCCTGCTGGAGGCCATGACCCAGGTCGCGATCGACCGCTGCGGCACACTGCTGATCGCCTACGACATGCCCTATCCGGACCCCTTGCACGCCAAGCGACCGCTGCCTTCCGCATTCGGCATCGCGCTGGCGCTGATGCCCGAACGCAGCCCGCAATCGCTGGCGCGGATCGAGCTCAGCTTCGCCGATGCCGCGCCCAATACGCTGACCGAGCCTGAACTCGAAGCGCTGCGTCGCGCCATTCCCTGTGCGCGGGGTCTGCCTTTGCTGCAGGCCGTGGCGCGCGGGGAGGGTGGTCGGGTCGTTCTGGATTACCTGGCGCCGCTATGCCTGGCGGTGGAGATCGAGCCATGCCGCTAGACCACGCCTGGCTGCTCGCCCACCTGCCGCACCAGGGCAGCATGTGCCTGCTCGATGCCGTCACCGACTGGGATGACCAGCACATTCGCTGCACCGCGAGCAGCCACCGCCACGCCGGCAACCCGCTGCGCGCGCACGACCGGCTGGGTGCGCCCTGCGGCATCGAGTACGCCGCACAGGCGATGGCCGCCCACGGCGCGCTGCTGGCGGCGGCCGATGACGCGCCGCGTGTGGGCTACCTGGCCAGCGTGCGCGGCGTCGATCTGCAGGTCGCGCGGCTGGACGACATCGCCGCCGACCTCGAGATCGAGGCGGAGCGACTGTCCGGCGACGGCAATACCATTCTGTACGGCTTTCGTGTCTGCGCCGCCGGCCGCGAATTGCTCAGCGGCCGCGCCGCCGTGATTTTGGACGCAGCGGTGCTGGACACCCAAAAACCAGGAGGTCCGACATGAAACGCGCACTCGTCACCGGCGGCAGCGGCGGCATCGGCTCGGCGATCTGCCGCCGCCTCGCCGCCGACGGCTGTTTCGTTTACATCCACGCCAACCGCAATCTGGCGCAGGCGCAGGCGCTGGCCGATGAAATCAGGGCGGGCGGCGGGCAGGCCGAGGCCATCGCCTTCGACGTCACCGACGCCGAGGCCAGCCGCGCGGCACTGGAGGCGCTGGTCGCCGACACCCCGATCCAGGTGCTGGTGAACAACGCCGGCATCCACGACGATGCCGTTTTCCCCGGCATGAGCGCGGCGCAGTGGCACGGTGTGCTGGATGTGTCGCTCACCGGCTTCTTCAACGTCACCCAGCCGCTGACGCTGCCGATGCTGCGCAGCCGCTGGGGGCGCATCGTCAACATCACCTCGATCGCCGGCCTCACCGGCAATCGCGGGCAAGTCAATTACGCGGCGGCCAAGGGCGCACTGCAT
>DAHWJK010000068.1:0-14603 GCA_027344185.1 Thiobacillus sp. | reverse complement strand
CCGGCCGGGAATGAGCGGCAAGATGGGTCCGGCACCGCCACCAGCAGCGCGCCATGAATGGGCAGGGATGTGCTCGAAGCCCAATGGGCGACCTGCAGGCAGCCGAGACTGTGCGCGACCAGTACGGCCTGCGAACCGCTGACGCTCACCGCCGCCTCCAGCGCCCTCACCCAGTCGGAGCATGTCACACGATTCCAATCCCTGGCGTTGACGCGCTTCATCGACCTGTTGCCCGTCTCCCACAGCGTCAGCCAGTGGTCAGGGCCGGAGTACCCGATGCCAGGGAGCGCCAGAATGGGAGAAGTCATCGGTTCACCTCGCGGTCTTGCATGGGCTGCGACTTCGCCGTGTGGATCCTGTGCACGCCGGTCCTCCGCCTGCTGCTGCAGGGACTGTTGCGGAATCTCGACTCGCAGACCCTGATGATGCCGTGAATGCGCGCGGCGCATCAGGTCGCAGCGGCTTCGCGCGCGCCCGGCACAGCGGGCAACCCGGGCATGCCGAAGCCGACGTCCAGCAATTGCTGCACGAGCTCGCGCCCGGGGTCGGCGCCGAACGCCTCGAGGGGCGGGCGCACGACGGCCCAGTCCGCGTGGCCGCCGAACCGTGCCAGCACGTGCTTCATCGCCGGAATCATCGGTCGGGCCTGCACGATGCGGCGAACCGCGTCGATATCCGCCTGCAGCGGCTCGCGGCGCGCCGCGTCGGCTGCGTAGACGGCGTGGATCGCGGCCGGGTTGATGTTCACGGTGGCGCTGATGCAGCCCGCCGCTCCGATCGGCAGCGCGCGTGAGAGCAGCATCTCGCTGGCGGGGAACACGTCGAAGCCCGAACTCGCGAAGCCCAGGATCATCCGTCGGGTGTTGTCCCAGTCGCCCGACGAGTCCTTCGCCCCGGCGACGACTCCCGGATAGCGCTTCAGCAGGCGCTCGATCAGTTGCATCGAGATCGACACTCCCGACATCGCGGGGATGTGGTACAGGTACAGCGCCAGGCGCTCGTCGGCCACGCGTTCGATGACCTCGGAGTAATAGGCGAACAGCCCCTCGTCGCCCACGCCCTTGTAGTAGAAGGGCGGGAGCATCAGCACGCCGGCCGCGCCCGCGCCGACGGCGTGGGCGCTGAGCCGGACGGTATCGGCGATCGCGCAGCAGCCGGTTCCCGGGATCATCCTGGCCGCCGGGACGCCGGCGGCCAGCAGCGCGTCGGTGAGTTCGATGCGTTCGTCGACCGTCAGCGAAGCGGCCTCCGAGTTGGTCCCGAAGATCGCTAGCCCAGCGCCGCTGTCGAGCAGCCAGCGCGCATGCTCGACGAATCGCCGCACGTCCGGGCGCAGGTCGCGCGTGAACGGCGTCAGCACCGGCGCCAGGACTCCCCGGAGCCGGGCTGGGCGTCGTGCGGTGCGGGCATGGACCAAGGTCGTCGCTCCTCTTGCAATGCTTCCACTTCGCGGCCGGCGCGGCGTGCTTCGACCGAGGGTATCCGGAAAGAGTCTAGACCCTTGTGGCACCGAGCGCGGACTCCTTTGCACGCTTTTCGCGATCGCGCTGCCAGTAGTCCGGGTTGCGATCGAGCCAGGCGCGCTGACCTCGAGATCGGTTGTCGCGATAGTCTGGATCATCTCGAAGCCGATCCTGAAGCCAAAGCTTTCGGCGGGCGCGTTGGCAGGGGTCCGAGGAGCAGTAGGTCTGGTGGGGAACCTGAGGAAGGGCGTGAAAGTCTGGCCACAGTGGGCGCAGTCTCGCAGCGGCATCGATGTCTCCTCTTTCGAGCACGGTTCCCCGAGCAGACAAACGAGCGTGCGCGGCGGAATATGACTTTTGCGTGATATTTTCAACATCAAGCTTTGGGAGAAAATCCGACAATTCAACCAAGTTTGGGAGATCTGTCCACCCGCCCTTGTGTTCAAGCAGATGCGTCGTGCGACTCCATGAGAGCGCGCTCGCTCCCCCCGCGAGAGGCCGAATCCAGGCGCCGAGCGTGGCCGAGCCGCAAACCCTTGCCTATTCGCCACGCCGACCATGAACGCATCAACCCAGCCCGAGGCCTTACAGTTGCCTGCGACCTTTCCCGGTGAGGCCGCGGAAGCTGAGCGCATCGCCGCACTGCAACGCTTGGGTGTGCTGGATAGCCCACGCGAAGGCGTGTTCGACGATCTCACCGCACTGGCCGCGCAGTGGTGCGGCACGCCAGCGGCGGTAATCTCGCTGGTCGACCACGACCGCCTTTGGTTCAAGAGTTCGCATGGCATTCCCCTGGAGCAGATTCCTCGCAGCGGCTCGCTGTGCGCACGCGTAGTCACCCAGGACAAGTTTCTGCACATCGAGGACACGCTGCAGGAGGGCGTGAACCCGGACGCGATCACGCTTCCCGGCGGGCGTATCGCACGCTTTTACGCCGGCGTGCCGCTGAAGCTGTCGGACGGTCAAAACGTTGGTGCCCTGGCTGTCTTCGCTTATGAACCGCACCGGCTCGAACACGCGCAGCGCGATTCCCTGCTGCGCCTAGGGCGCCAAGTGGTGGCGGCGCTGGAGGCGCGCAGGGCTACGCAACATCTGCAGGCGGCACGCGAGAAACTTGAGCGCCGTGTGGCCTTCAACGCCATGCACGCGCGTGCCAGCCAGATTATTGCCACGGCCGAGCAGGAAGAGCCGATGCTGCAGGCCATCTGCGACACGGCCGTGCAGCATGGCGGCATCCGTCTCGCTTTCGTGTCCCGACCCGACACCAGCGGACGCTTCGCGTTTGTCGCCACTGCCGGCAATGCCGCCTACCTGGACGGGTTGGAGTTGTACGTGAAGCCCGACACTGCGCTGGGGAGCAGCCCGGTATCGCGGGTGTGGCGCACCGGGCAGCCATATTTCGCCGCCAGCATCGCCAGCGCTCCGGAGCTCGCGCCCTGGCGGGAGCGGGCGATGCGCTTCGGCGTCAAGTCCACGGCCACGGTTGCTGTACGGCGCAGCGGCAAGGTATGGGCGACGCTGACGGCACATCTGGGTGAGCAAGACGCGCTTGACGCAGAGGTTCGTGAGATCCTCATTGAGCTGGCGCTGAACCTGTCGCAGGGTCTGGACTGGATCGACGCGCGGCGGCGCGAGCAGGAACTGCTGGAGTTGCAGGGCACGCTGCTGGACCACACGCTGTCTGGCATCCTGATCAAGCGCGGGCGGCACATCATCAGCCTGAACAGGCGCTTCGCCGCAATGCTCGGTTATGACGATCCCCAAGAACTGGAGGGCAAACCCTCACGCATTCTTTACCCCGATGATGGCGAGTACGCGCGCGTGACCGGACTGCACGACGAACTGGCGCGGTGCGGCGTGATGCGGGCGATGGACGTGCGACTGCGCCGCCGCGATGGTGGCGAGCTGCTGTGCGACGTTGCCGCCGGCATGGTGCGCAAGGGTGCGCCCGGCACCATGGTCTGGACCTTCGTTGACGTTACCGAACGCGCTCGCCTGCAACGTGAACTGCGGCACGATGCGCTGCATGACGCGTTGAGCGGCCTGCCTAACCGCCGCGCCCTGGAGGAGCACCTGCCAAGGGCCTTGGCGCGTGCGCGCCGAGCTGGCAAGGTGGTGGCGGTCGGATTGATTGATCTAGACGATTTCAAGCCTGTCAATGACATTCTGGGGCACAAAGCCGGCGACGAATTGCTACGCCGCTTCGCTCAGCGCCTGAGCGGGCTCATGCGCGACACCGACATCCTGGGTCGCCTGGGCGGTGACGAGTTCGTGGTAGTGCTGGAGAATCTGGATGAGCGCGAGCTGCACGCGCAACTGGAATCGATTCTCGCGCGTCTGCACCAGGCGGTCGAGGTACCGTTCGATCTAGGGGGCGGGCAGCCGGCCCGTGTGGGCATGACGCTCGGGCTGGCCGCCTGGCCGCACGACGGACGCGACGTTGATTCGCTGCTGCGCCAGGCCGACGCCGCCCTGTGCCAGCTCAAGGCGCGCAAGCTCGATCGCCCCAACTGGTGGCAGCTCAGCGCGCGTGACGAGGACGCGGACGAGGCCGAGCCTCCGGGGTTAAAGGCCTATGGGGTGGACGCGGACGCGCTGTTGCGCGCGCACGGCGGAATCCTGCTCGAGGCGGTGTCTCGTTTCGTCGAGCAATTCCAGAAGAGCCTGACTGATGAGTGCCTTAGCAACGGCGCCTGGGCCAGTCTGCTAGGCCGCCTGCACGATGGCGAACTGGCGAGGTTGTCGCGCAAGTACGCAGAGCATCTGGAGTTCATCGTCTCGAATGGGCTGACGGCGCAGGCCGTGCGGGAACGCGCCGAGCCGTTGGGGCAACTGCAGGCCTTGGTTGGAATTGATGCGGCCGAGTTGATTCCGCCGATGGCCCGGTTGCGGCGCACGGCCATGGAATACGCGCTGGCCTCGCGCGTGACCTCACGCACCCGCTACCGGCTGCTGCGCCTGCTTGAAGAACGGCTGGAAGACGACCTGCAGGCGCAGCTGCGCGCGGCGAGTCGAACTCTAGGCGCCTACTTCGGTTCCTTGACCCTGCATCGATCGCCCGAGCCCGGCATGCCATGGCGCGATGTATTGCGTGCGCTCATCGAGCCGGTCGGCGCGCTGCCGGGCATTGTCGCGTGCTCGGTGCTGCGGCCCAATGCGTGTGAGACGTTCGAGGTCGAGGCCTCGGCCGGACCGGCGGCGGATGCGCTGGTGTCGCTGTCGCGCTCGGGAAACCTCTCGCTGCCGCTGTATCGCGAAAGCTCCGAGGATCAGGGCCTGGTTCTCCCGGCTTGGCTTACGCATCAGGTGCAGACCACGGCCGACATGCAGCGCGACGCTCGGCTGACGCGGTGGCATGGTGTGGCGCGTATCGTGGGTGCGCGAAGCGCGGTGGCCATTCCGGTGGTGCCGACCCCTGGCCGTTGCGCGATGGTGATTGTTCTGCTCGGTCGCCACCCCGCGCAGTTCGAATCACCGTGGATGCGCGAGTTCATCCGAGGCCTGCAATCGCGCGCCAGCCATGCCTGGAGTGGTGCGCGCGCGCCGTCGGCGGCGCTAATGGTGTCGCGCGACCAGGCGCAGACCTACCGCGAACGCCTGTTCGACGGCGGGCTGCACATGCACCTACAGCCGGTGGTCGATATGTACACGGGCGAATGCATGAAAGTCGAAGCGCTGGCGCGACTGCAACTGCCGGATGGGCGCATGGTGCCACCGGGGCTGTTCCTGCCCGTGCTGGGCGAGGCTGAACTCGACCAGCTTTTCCGTCGGGGCCTGGAACAGGTGTGTCGGCAGTTGCAGGCATGGGACGAGTCTGGTCTGAGGGTCGAGGCGAGCATCAACCTGCCTCCGTCGTCGCTGCTGGATGCGCAGTGCCCAGGGTGGGTCGAGTCCACGCTTTCGCGCCATGGCATTGACCCGCAGCGCGTGACACTGGAATTGTTGGAAACCCAGGACATCGATTTCCAGGTGCAGAGTTCGGCGCTGCAAGCCCTCAAGGCCCTTGGCGTGCGCCTAGCGATGGACGATCTTGGCGCTGGCTACAGCAGCCTGCAGCGCCTGGCCCAGCTACCCTTCGACGTGATCAAGCTGGACCAGAGCATTTCTCTCAACATACGCAAGGATCCTCTGCAGACGCTGAGCCTGATGCGCTCCATCGTGCGCTTGGCCTCGGAACTTGGTCGCGCCCTAGTGGTCGAGGGCGTCGAGGATCAGGGGGTGATTGAGGCCGCGCTGGAGTGCGGCGCGCGTTACGGCCAGGGCTATGGCATCGCGCGGCCCATGCCGGCATCGATGTTCCCGGAATGGCTGCGCGACTTCCGGCTGCGGGGAAGCCCCGGCCGGATCACGACCTACCTGGGTATGCTCGCGCGCTGCGCCAACCTGCGCCAACCCCTGCCATCGGCATTGCCGGCCAGCTACGACGACGACTCGGTGCAATGCTTCCTTGCGGAGCGGGACATGGCACAAAGCGATCTGGCGCAGTGGTATTCGAGCCTGGTCTCTAGCGGCAGCCTAGATACGGAGCATGCCGGCGGCTGGCTGGACTGGCTGGTGCGGCGCACGCGTTCAGAATCCGAGGGCCCTCGGACAGCAACCCCTTCTGCTTGATCGACGATCGGAGTCCCTGTGCCCCTGACCCCAAATCCGCCTCCCGGGGGAGGCGTGATCGGAATGGCCAACCGGCTGGCGCGCGACGTACGCACCTTGGCGGGTGACCGCGAGAACCTTCAAGCGCAGGTCACGGCCAATCGGGCTGGCGTGGAGACCATGCTGTGCGGCCTGGTCGACTCCTTCAACCCGCATCTGGGCGGTCACGGCCGACGCGTGGCGCGCCTGGTGGACCTGCTGGCGGTGCGCTTCAAGGTCTCCTACCCGGCGCACCAGGCGCTGCGCTATGCCGCGCTTTTCCATGACATCGGGATGCTCGGCGTGCAGCGCACGGTATTGTTTACGCCGTGGGGCGAACTGACGGAGACCGATCGCAGCCTGATTCTGGCGCACTCGGACATCGGTGCATCGCATCTGCGCGCACTTCCCTGGTACGAGGCCTCGGCGGCCGCAGTCGCCGCGCATCACGAGCATTGGGACGGTTCCGGGTTCCCAAGGCGCCTGACGGGCGAGGACATCCCGATTGGTGCGCGCATCCTAGCGGTGTGCGATACCTACGATGAGATGCTCAACAAGCCGGCCGATGCTCCGCTGCAGTTCACCGAGATCGAGGTGCTCGAGCACCTGCGCCAGCATCGCGGGCGAAAGTTCGATCCCCGCGTGCTGGACATGTTTCTGGGCATCGTCGAGGAGTCGTCCCCGCACGAGGAGGAACGCAGGCCACTCGACGGAGAGGTGCCGCTGTCGCTCTCGGAACTGCGGTCGGGACACTGCCTGTCGCGGGACCTGATGAGCGTAGCCGGGCTGGTGCTGCTAACCAAGGGCACAGTGCTGGCCGAGGCGAACGTGCTGCGCCTGCAAGCCCTTCGGGGAACGAACGCTGTTGTAGAGCCGGTGTATTTGCGCGAGGATTAGACGCCACCGATCACCTTCTGCCTGTCTCGCGTGAGTGGTGGGGAGTGCGGGAAGGGCGACGGACCGTGCACCATGTGGCATCGCTTGGTTGCCGTGGGTTTCGCCTCGTGTCCGGGCGACGGCGAAAGCCGGGCGCTCTTGTTCCGGCGTGTGGGCGATGGGCGGAGCCAAAGGGGCCGGGTGCACAATCAGATGTGCTCTATTGGTAAAGCGGCCCGTGGCAGGTCCGAGAGTTGGCGCGTTACGCCGCGAAAGGCTGCCGATCGAACATTACGTGCCGCCGTAGCCAAGGCCCTAGCTCATGCGCTGCGGCTGGACGCGCGAAGTAATACCCCTGCGCCTCGTCGCACCCGAGCGCTTGCAGTGCCTGGCAGACCTCGGCGCTCTCTACGCCCTCGGCGACGACACGCGCTCCGATTGCGTGCGCCATATCGATGACTGCGCGCACGATGGCGCGGTCTTCGTCGGTGCTGACCAGGGCTTGCACGAAGCTGCGGTCGATCTTGATTTTGGATGGGTGGAAGTGTTTGAGGTACAGCAGGTTTGAGTAGCCGGTTCCGAAGTCATCGATGGCGATACCAATGCCCAGTCTGCGGAGACGACGGCTCATGTCTGTCAGATGCGCAGCATCGTCTATCAGCGCCGACTCCGTCACCTCTAGCTCGATGCAGCGCGGTTCGATGCCCGCGGCTTCAATAAATTGCCGCAAGTCAGTTTCGAATTCCCTTCGCTGCAGCTGCAGAGCCGAAACATTGACTGCAATCGGCGGGCACTCCAAGGATGCCCGACACCACAGCGCAACCTGGTCGCACGCGTTGCGCAGGGTCCACGCCCCGAGTTCGGCCATCAAGCCAGACCCCTCGGCTATCGGGATGAACACAGATGGACTGACTGGCCCAAGGTGCTCATCACTCCAACGCATAAGAGCCTCTAGCGATCGTGTCTGGCCTGTACGCAAATCCACGATAGGCTGGTAATGCAGCATCAGGTCGCCATGATGGAGCGCTTGGTACAGGCGGGTCTTGATGGCGTGATGCTGCGAGAGAGCAACGACTTCTTCCGGTGCGACGTGCCATGTGTTGCGCCCCAAACGTTTCGCTCGACTCATCGCATAGCTCGCGCGCTGCATCAGAGCGTCGAACTGAAGCCCCTGGCATGCGTGGCTTGCAACACCCGCCGACGCAGTGACTATCAGACTATCGCCATGGATGGCGATGGGCGCGCGCAAATTGCTTATCAACCCTGGCATGAATTGGCACAATTCTTCCGCGCTGCACGGGCCGCGGCGGATGAGAAGAAACTCGTCGCCCGCCGTTCGGCACACGCGCGCAAACCCTTGCGTACATTTTCCCAGACGCTCGGCAACCTGTTGAAGAACGCTCTCCGCAACATCATGGCCATAGCCTTCGTTGATGCTGCGGAAGTTGTCTAGGTCGACGCACGCCACCGAGATGGTGTCGTGCATGCATGCACCAACTGCCACCGCCGCCTCGATGACTTCACGTGCTCCACGCCGGTTGGGAAGTCCGGTGAGGGAATCGTGCAGGGCCTCACCCTCCAGCAGTGCACCTCGCAGCGGCGTGACGGCCAGGGCTCTGAGGGTCACAACGGCATAGCCGGCCTCACCAGGGTCACTGCGCCTCACATCGGCGCAAGTCGGTATCCAACTGCCATCCGTTCGCACCAGCGCCACCTCTGGCAGCCGCGCGACGCTGCGCTCATCCGCCTCGCGAGGCCACTTCAACCAGAGGTCTCGCCAGCGCGCCCGCGACGAGGCATCAAAACGACTCAGCAACAGCTGACCGTGTAGCCCCTCTGCATTCAGACCCAGCACCCGTTGAGCCCCGGCGCTCGCATTCTCGATCACGCCACAGGCTGACACATGCAACTCACATGAACCCACGGAACTCATCGCCATTCACCGTTGAAGCCGCGGCTCATCAGTCCTTGGGCACATCTTCGCTAGCCCCTGGCACATCGAAGAGTCCAGAGCGCTTCACGTGGGTATACACAGGGCAGCAGCGAGGGGCTTCGAGCCCTCGTGCTACGAGGAGGTAACAGCAGCCATCGAATCGAACAACGTCGCCTTGCCAGCGCAGCACATCCCGGCGCACAGCACGCAGATGCGAAGCGAGGCTTCCCTTGCGACGCCCCATCGATTATCAGTCTACGCTTATATATTGGGGACATGGTGCTTATTTGATGTGTTGCCATGCCCGCTCTCAGACGACAGTCGCGCGCCACCCTGCAGCAGGAGGGCTCCAAGTGGCCGTAGGTGTTGTTCCTGCGCATCAGAGGGCCTGCGCTGCACATGCTTTATCCGCTTCAGAGCTCTGCGCGGCCGGCAGCCCGCGGAGCCAAGCGTCAGGACCTTGAGAGGCCGCTCAGTCGCTGAGGTCCGCACATGGCGTGAAGTCTGTCGAAGCGACTTGCGCGATCTTTGGGGTTCATGGCCGCGAGCCGGAAGACACTTGGCCAAGCTGAGCAGTCACGCCACTTAACATCTTAAGATTGAGATGTAATCGCGCCTCCCCGGTCGAACTGGGGTCCTGTGACGATGTTGCGCCGCGATGCTGATCAGCTAAAGAAGGAGCCATCGACGTCTATTCGCGTGCTGCTGTTCACGTTCCCGGAGGCAGCGTTTGTGTCGGAGTTCAGGGCGGCGCCACATCTTTCGCTGCGTCGATTGGTTGGCGGAGGAACACCTGGTCCGCGTGTCGGACGCTTGCGTCGCATGGGCCGGAGCCATAGCCATCGACCAGACCTCTTTCAGCCAAACCTCCACAGCCGCTGAATCACATGGATGCACTACTTGCTCGAATCGCCCGCTCGCTCTCGAACGCCAGGACCCTGGAGGACCTTACCCGTCCGCTGCTCGGACTTCTCGGCGACGTGTCCGGACTGGAGTCGACCTATCTGACGAAGATCGATCTGATCCAGGGCGTCCAGCATGTGCAATTCGCGCGCAATAGCAAACGATTGACCATCCCCGAAGGGCTCCAGGTCGATTGGGAGGACACGCTGTGCAAGCGGGCGCTCGAGGACAATCAGCGCTATGCGGATGACGTACTGGAGCGTTGGGGGGACTCGACGGCTGCGCGACGGCTGGGAATCAGAACCTACGCAAGTGTGCCGGTGCGCACGGCCGACGGCACGCTCTTCGGAACCCTGTGCGCAGCGAGTGCGGAGGGGCGGCCTCTGAGCGAGGAGGCTGCGAGTGCGTTCGAGGTGTTTTCGATGCTCATCGCACAATTCGTGGAACGTGATCGCCTAGTACAGGACCTGCGGCAGCTCAACGCGCAACTGAGCGGCATGGCGTTGACGGACTGGCTCACTGGAATTTCCAACCGCCGCGCGCTCAGCGACGACTTGGCGAGGCTCCTCGCTCAAGGGCGTCGCAGGCGGCACGTTGTGCTGATCTGCTTGATCGACCTCGACAGGTTCAAGGCGATCAACGACGCGTTCGGGCACGAGATAGGAGACCAACTCCTCCAGGCTGTGGCGCGGAGACTGCAGGCGGCATTGCGCGCGGGCGATCTCCTGGCGCGACTTGGCGGGGATGAATTCGTCGTCGCTGGCGAGGGGCCGTCCATCGACGATCGATCGACTGAGGCCGCCGAGGCCATGCGCGCGCGGATTACGTCGGCGTGCAGCGGCAGGTTCATGCTCGGCGATGTCGTGCTGGACTATTCCGGAGCGAGCGTGGGTGCGGTGAGTCTGGACCCGAACGAACAGGACGTGGATTCGGCATTGCGAGAGGCCGACCGCGCGATGTATCGGGTGAAGCTGGCGCGGCGCAGCATCGCATAAGGGTCTCCATGCGGTTGCCAAGGCACTCAGGTAGATGCCGGCGCCTAGATAAGTCGTGCGGCCATAGGGATGGATGGCCAGCATGATCCGCCCCGTTCGACGGACATAATTCCGGGCGATAGGTGGAATAGGGCGCCAGTGCGCGGCCCCGACAGACTATCCGTCGCGGGCCCATGCAAACAAAATCAACAACTTGGAGGCGCGACCCCCGGCAGACTCTATTTTGCGAAGTCAGGTTTGATCTCGACAAAAATAGTCGAAAATAGGCCATTAAAGTCGAAAACACGACAATAGAGTCGAAAACGACTTGGTTCTGCGGGCGATTGGCGCAACGCATATCCGGTTCGACGCGGCAGTCTGGCGGTGGCGGGCACCGCGCAGCGATGACGGTCCAGCTTGGCCGCGGCCTAAGGGCTGCGCCAACACGCCGAGATTAGGGCGCAACTGCTCCTCCAGTTAAAGGCTGTCCCGCGCAGATAAGACCTGTCTCGGTTCGGCCCGGGTTTCCGGTCCGAGTCATTGATCCGACTTCAGTTCAGCCAATCCCTCTGGCTGCCATCGCGGCGATGCCGAGCCTGCGGGTCAGGGGCAAAAAGGTGCTGGCTCGCAGATGACCGAAATGCGGTCGATCTGGCCCTTAGGCAAGAGCGCTGACCGACCGCCATGATCCAAAAGTGGGCATTGGAGCAAGCTCCCGGCGCCGACTTCAATCTTCCGGTCGGTGGTCATTGGCAGAGTCATGTCGCCTAAAACACGGATTGATTGAGCCTCAGCAGGACAGCCCTAACGGCAGCCTCCCCACCTGGAATTAGTTCTGCTAGGGCCATGTCGACCGGTGACTCGGCGCGGCAACGGTTCGCAATATTTACAAAGACCTTGTCAGCAGAAAGAAAGCGGTCAGCATCGATAAGGTAGGTCCCCAACTGCGCATCGCAGGGTGTCCCATCGCTCACCTTATGGTGCTGCTGAAGAGTCTCAGTGGCCCAGCGCACCCAGCACCGGGGCATGCGTCCCCTTTCGACTTCGCGGAGCCAAAAGTTTTCAAGGGATGATGGTTGGGCAAGGATGCTGGCAAAGTCGATCTCGCCGCCTATCCAGTCAAAGATTGGGTGGCCTCGAGTGTTGAGCGAGTCTAAGAAGGCACTTACGGGTGGACCGCTGGTGCCCGCCGTGGCGGCGCCGCAGCGGGCAGGCGTAGCGGCGGATCAATGCCAGTCGCACTGCGGTGCTTGCTTGGCCCTGCTCCTGTTTCAGTACCGCCCGGAAGTCGAGTTTTCAGGCTCCTGACATGGCGCGTGTGCAAGCACGCTCACGACGCGGCGATATTGGCTCGGTACAGTTCCGATGCGCTGTTCGAAGAAGCGTGTGAAGTGGCCTTGCGCGCTGAAGCCCAGGTCGGTCGACAGGCGGGCCAGCGTGACATCGGTGCAGGCCAGCGTGCGAAGGGCCGACTCCATGCGCAGCGTGTTGACGTACAGGTGTGGCGTCAGCCCGGTGGCTTCACGGAACAGCTTGAAAAAGTGCGCACGTGAAAGCCCCACCGCGCAAGCCAGGTCAACGATTTCGCGATCACCGCCTGCGCAGGTCTGCAGCAGGTCCAGCGCCCGTCGAACCCGGCGGTCGGGCGCGCTGCGAAGCGCATCCGGCAACGCTGATCCCGGGCCGTGCGCGGCGGCAACGATATCCATCACGATTGACTCGATTTCGCCTTCGAGCGAATCGTGAAGAATTCCCTGGGCGCAACTCATCGCTTCGACCAGCTTGTCGATCCTGCGGCGCACCTCGCGCCCAAACCGCGTGACCGGGTGCATGAAGAAGCGCGGGCTCGCCGCGCCCAGCAGGCGTGGATCGATTTCACGCAACCATGCCGGGTCGACATAGAGCGCCAGGAAGACCGTGTCGGGTGCCTGTTCGCCAACCTGCACGTATGAATGGGGCTCCCAGGCGTTGACCAGGACCGCCGTGTCGTCGCGCAGAGGCTGCACTGCGCCGCGCACCGAGAAGTGCGCATCCATGCCGCATGCCTTGAGCAGCAAGTGGCACTGGGGGTGGGCGTGCATGACCAGCGGGCGGTCGACGTCGAGCAGCGCGATGCGACCGAAGTCGCCACGGTATTCGCAGATTGCCTGAGGCATTGCTGGCTCCGTGCACGGGTCGTGCCCATGCGGGTTGCTCCAAAAATTCAGACGCCCAGGTAAATCACCGTACGCCAACCCAAGGACGCGGGGGGGCTCCGAGGCTAATGTCTCGCCCATGCGCAACCCCAGCAGGAGGAGACTCAAACATGGACAAGGACTTGCACATCGAGCAGCGCAGCCGCGCGTTTCGCGACGAGTATGTGGCCGCCACTCCGCGCTGGTACCGCGGGGAACTCCACTTGGCGTTCACGCTGATCTTTACCGGAGGTGTCCTCGCCTATTGCATCTGGCGGCTGGACCATCCCACGCTCGCCGAGTGGCTTGCGATCGTGCCGATGCTGCTGTTCGGAAACTGGGCGGAATGGGCCGCGCATCGCTACCTGCTGCATCGGCCGACGCGCTGGTTCAAGGCCGTCTACAAGCGGCACGTCGGGGTTCACCATCTGTTCTTCGCCCACAATACTCTCGAATACCGTGGGCACAAGCATTGGCGCGCATTGCTGTTCCCCCCGTTCGCGCCCGTGCTGTTCGTCGGCACGGCGCTCCTGCCGGCCTTGCTGCTCGGGCATTTCTGGTCGCGCAACGCCGGCTACATCGTCGTTCTGGCCATGGCGGGCTACTACCTGATGTACGAGGGACTGCACACGTTGTCCCACGTCGTCGACAGCCCCTTGCTGGACGCCTTGCCACTGGTCAACACGGTGCGTCGCATGCACGTCATCCACCATCACCCGGAGCTCATGGGCACGAGAAACTTCAACCTGACCTTCCCGATCTGCGATGCCCTGTTCGGCACCAGCGACCTCGACAAGGGGCTGTTCGGAACCTTGTTCAACGGCATGTCTCATGCGGCGATGAAGAGCGAGGACCGGCGCAGGATGTTCGGCGACGACTCGTCCACCGAGGGCGCGCGCTCCGGAAAGCAGAGCGCAGACGCCGCGGCCTCGCGGTGACCGTCCCAGGCCGACATATCTATTCGTGCAGGACGCCGGCGTTGAGGCAGATGTGCTTGAGTTCGGTGAAGTCGGCGAGCGCGTCATAGCCGTGCAGCCGGCCGAGTCCGCTCTGCCGGTAGCCGCCGGTCTCGGCTTCGGCGAACAGTCGGTTGTGGTCGTTGATCCAGACGGTGCCGTTGCGAAGTGCTCTGGCCACGCGCATCGCTCGCGCGCCATCGTGGGTCCATACGCTGGCGGACAGTCCGAAGACGGTGTGGTTCGCCTTGGCGACGGCTTCCTGCTCGGAGGTGAAGGTCTCGAGGACCAGGAAGGGTCCGAAGATTTCCTCCTGACAGAAGAACGCGCCGCTGTCGCTGTGCTCGACGAGCGTGGGAGCAAGAAATGCCCCGCGGGCCAGCGCACCGGCGCCGCGGCCGCCATGCAGCAGGACACGATCGGCCTGCGCACAGGCCAGTTCGATGCGCTGTTGCACGAAATCGCGCGAAGCCTGGTCGATCAGCGGCCCCATATCGACTCCGGGCGCATCGCCCGGACCGACGGTGAGCGAATTCAGCGCTCGCACCAGATGTTCTCGCATCGCCGGCGCGAGGGATTCGTGCACCAGCACTCGCCGCGCCGCGGTGCACTGCTGGCCGGAGATGATGGTCGCCGCCGCCGCCAGGCGCGGGGCGATCGATGCGACGTCGGCATCCTCGAACACCAGGCAGCAG
>DAHWJK010000043.1:0-12918 GCA_027344185.1 Thiobacillus sp. | reverse complement strand
GAAAGCCTGAAGTGGATGGACGCCGAATCGGTGGCCGATCTCATCCACAGCGAACATCCGCAAACCATTGCGACCATCCTCGTGCACCTGGAACGCGACCAGGCCTGCGAAGTGCTCAACTGCTTCACCGAGCGCCTGCGCAACGACGTGCTGCTGCGCATCGCCACCCTGTCCGGCGTGCAGCCGGCGGCGCTGCGCGAGCTCAACGACGTGCTGACCAAGCTGCTGTCCGGCAGCGACGTGCTGAAAAAGCAGCCGATGGGCGGCACCCGCGCGGCAGCGGACATCCTCAACTTCATGAGCGGCGAAAACGAATCCACCGCCATGGAATACCTGAAAAACTACGATCCCGAGATGGCGCAGAAGATCATGGACGAGATGTTCGTGTTCGAAAACATCATGGACATCGAGGATCGCGGCATCCAGCTCCTGCTGCGCGAGGTGCAGTCCGACTCGCTGATCATCGCGCTGAAGGGTGCATCGGAAGAAATGCGCGAAAAAATCTTCAAGAACATGTCGCAACGTGCCGCTGAAATGATGCGTGAGGACCTGGAATCGAAAGGTCCGGTCCGCTTGTCCGAAGTCGAGGCGCAGCAGAAGGAAATCCTGATGATCGTCCGCCGTCTGGCCGACGAGGGCCAGATCTCGCTGGGCGCGAAGGGCGAGGAGCAATATGTCTAATTGTGTGATTTCCAGCACGGACCATGCTGCCCAGCCGTGGGAAATGACCAGCTTCGATGCCGACCCGCACCCTGCCCGGCATGGCGGCGGCCCCGGCGTCAAGCTCCCGACGATCGAACAGATCACCGCGATCCAGGAACAGGCCCGCCAGGAAGGCTACGCCGGGGGCCATGCCGAAGGGCTGGCCGCCGGGCGCGCGGAAGCGGCCCTCGAAGCCGCGCGGCTGCGCGAACTGGCCGACGCGTTCACCGCAGAACTGCGCCAGGCCGACGAAATCGTTTCCCAGCAAATACTTGATCTGTCGATGGATTTCTCCAGGGCGCTGCTGCGCTCTGCGCTTGCGATCCAGCCCGAGCTGGTCATCCCCATTGTCAAGGAAGCGGTGCGCTACCTGCCCGTCCTGAAGCAGCCCGCCCTGCTGTTCCTGCATCCGGACGATGCGCTGCTGGTCAAGAAACAGATCGGCGACGAACTCGAGAAAATGGGCTGGCAGGTGGCGGGCGACACCCAGATGGTGCGGGGCGGCTGCCGCGTGGAGACCGGAAGCAACCAGATCGACGCCACCCTGCCGACCCGCTGGCAACGGTTGACCGCCGCGCTGAGCAAGAACTCCGACTGGCTGATTGTCTGACACTCAAAATGAACCCGCACACCCATAGCGACCGCTGGAAAGCCTACCTGCACGACTGCGGCGAACTGCTGGCGATCGCCGAGCCGATGCAGGTGTCGGGTCGCGTTACCCGCATGGCCGGGCTGGTCATGGAAGCGGTGGGCCTGAAGCTGCCGGTGGGCAGCGCCTGCACCGTGCCGCTGCCGAACGGCTCGCAGATCGAGGCCGAAGTGGTCGGCTTCTCAGGCGACCATCTGTTTCTGATGCCGCAAAGCGACATCGAGGGCATCGTTCCCGGCGCGCGCGTGTTTCCGGTGGAAGTGACCGCCACCCTGCCCGGCATCGGCCAGGTGAACCATCCGCGCCGCCGCCCCAGCGACCGCACCCGCCACCTGCCGGTCGGCGACGCCCTGCTCGGCCGCGTGCTCGACAGCAACGGCCGCCCGCTCGACGAGCTCGGCCCGTTGCAGACCGTGGCCACCGCGCCGCTCAACCGGCGCGCCGCCAACCCGCTCGGGCGCGCGCCGATCACCGAAATCCTCGACGTCGGCGTGCGCGCGATCAACAGCATGCTGACGGTGGGGCGCGGCCAGCGCATGGGCCTGTTCGCCGGCTCCGGCGTCGGCAAGAGCGTGCTGCTCGGCATGATGGCGCGCTACACCAGCGCCGACGTCATCGTGGTCGGCCTGATCGGCGAACGCGGCCGCGAGGTCAAGGAATTCATCGAGCAGATTCTCGGCGACGAAGGCCTGGCCCGCGCCGTGGTGGTCGCCGCCCCGGCCGACACGCCGCCGCTGATGCGGATGCAGGGCGCCGCCTATGCCACCACCATCGCCGAGCATTTTCGCGACCAGGGCAAGAACGTGCTGCTGATCATGGACTCGCTCACCCGCTACGCGATGGCACAGCGCGAAATCGCGCTGGCGATCGGCGAGCCCCCCGCCACCAAGGGCTATCCGCCGTCGGTGTTCGCCAAGCTGCCGTCGCTGGTCGAGCGCGCCGGCAACGGCAAAGCGGGCGGCGGCTCGATCACGGCCTTCTATACGGTGCTGACCGAAGGCGACGACCCGCAGGACCCGATCGCCGACGCCGCGCGCGCGATTCTCGACGGCCACATCGTGCTCGACCGCACGCTCGCCGAAAGCGGCCACTATCCCGCGATCAACATCGAGCAGTCGATCAGCCGCGTGATGCAAACCATCACCAGCCCGTCTCATCAGCATCTGGCACGGCGCCTGAAAATGCTCTATTCGCGCTATGCACGCAGCCGCGACCTGATCAATGTCGGCGCCTATGCCGCCGGCTCCGACCCGCTGCTGGACGAAGCCATCCGCCTGCAGACGGCACTCGAGGCCTTCCTGCAGCAGAACATTTCGGAACGCTCCGATGTCGGCGCCAGCCTGGCCGAACTCGAAGCCCTGTTCCGCTCCCCCGCATAACCGATCGCGTACCCCATGGCCCATATCACTGCACTGCATACCCTGATCGAACTCGCCAACAAGGATGCCGACGAGGCCGCCCGTCTGCTCGGCATCGCGCTGCGCGCGGGCGAGGATGCGAAGCAGAAGCTCGATCTGCTGAGGCAGTATCGCGACGATTACGCCGCACGCTGCCAGTCCAACCTGGCCAGCGGCATCAGCACCACGCATTTCAACAATTTCCAGGTTTTCATGCAGAAGCTCGACCACGCGATCGTCGGCCAGCAGAAGGTCGTCAGCGATGCCGAGCAGCGGGTCGCGTTGGCGCGCGCAGCCTGGCAGACCTGCGAGCAGAAGAAAATGTCCTTCGTCACGCTGGCCAGCCGCGCCGACAAGGAAACCCAGCGCCGCGAGGCGTGGCGCGAGCAGAAGCAGAACGACGAATTCGCCACCCGCAGCGCGCAACACAAGCCCACCCCTTCCTGAGCCCGGACCGACCCCATGAACGCACACGCCATGAACCTCAACCCCGTGCAGCCCCCGAGCCCGTCCGGAAAGCAGGCAGACCGCGCCTCGTCCGACCCGTCGGGACCGCCTTTCAGCGAAGTGCTGTCCGGCGAAATGGCGAACAGCCGCAAGGACGATGCGGCCACGCAGCCGGGCGAGGCCCGGTCGGCCCAAGCCGAGTCCAGATCCGACACCCCCGCACCGGCGGGCACCTCCACGCAGCCGGCAGACGCCGCGCCCGAGGCCAAGCCCGAAACCACGCCCATTGCGGTTGAACTGCTCGCGCCCGACCTCCTGACGGCCGATCCGGCCGTGGTGGCCGTGCCCGCCGGCCTGCCGGTGCCGCTGATCGCACCGGGCCAGCTTGATGCAGCTGCAGCGGTCACCACAGCGGAAGAAACGGACGCGGACATCCTCTCCACCATGGCCGCCGGCAACGGGCAGCCTTTTCCGCCCGGTCGCAAGGACCGTGCGCCGTTGGCCATTCCGTCCGGGCAGACCGCCGAGAAAATCGAAGCCGGGGCCCGGAAAGAGGATTTGGCGATATCCATCAAGGCCGATGCCCAGGCCAGCGGCGCGAAACTGGCGGCCGGCGCCGCCTTCTCGGAACAGCTGGCAAGCAGCCGCAAGATCAGCGCCCCGAATGCCGGCGAAGCCGCACCGGACCTCTCCGGCGCCACGCTGCGCGCCGCGCCGCACGCCGCGTTTGAAACGCTGGCGGCGCTGCACGAAGCGGCGGCGCCCAAACTCGCGCCCCAGGTGGGCACCCCGGCCTGGAACCAGGCGCTGGGCGAAAAAATCGTGTGGATGGCGGGCGCCGCCCAGCAGAGCGCCACGCTCACGCTCAATCCGCCCAACATGGGGCCCTTGCAGGTGGTGATCAACCTGTCGAACGACCAGGCCACGGCCAGTTTCTTTTCCGCCCAGCCCGAAGTCCGCCAGGCGATCGAAGCCGCCTTCCCGCGCCTGCGCGAAATGATGAACGAGGCCGGCATCGAGCTGGGGCAGGCAACGGTCAGCAGCGAAACGCCGCAGCAGAACGAGCGCGACGCACGCCAGGCCCAGGGGATCGCCCGCCTGCTCCCGGGGGGCGACGACGCGCTGGGCGCCATGCAGACCGGCCAGTTGCCCATCCGGCCGTCCCGCGGACTGGTCGACACCTTCGCCTGACGGGCGTCTTGCCGCACGTCCATCGGCGGGCCGAGAGGCGGGTCATGACCCACAATAAAACCGGGGCCACACGCCGGACTGGCGCGCCCGCTGCCGGCAATAAAACCGATATGCGTCCCTTTTCCCCCTCTTTTTCCGACATCGAAACCGCTTGCGGGCTTCGATAATTCCCCTACCAGAACCGAATTCTTAACCCACAGGAACCGCATCGATGGCCAAACCTGAAGCGCCCCCAGTCGAAGTCGACGACACCGGCGAAGCCAAGCCCGCCGGCAAATCGAAGAAGAAACTGATCGTGCTGCTCGCCCTTGTTCTGGTTGTGCTGGGCGGAGGCGGCGGCGCGGCATGGTATTTCATGTCGCCCGGCGACGCGCACAAGGAGGCGAAGGCAGAACCGCCCAAGGCGCCGGTTTTCCTGCCCCTCGACACGTTCACCGTGAACCTGCAGGGCGGCGAGAGCTATCTGCAAGCGGATATCACGCTGCAGGTGACCGACCAGGCCCAGGTGGACATCCTCAAGCTGCACATGCCGCGCGTCCGCAGCCGGCTGCTGACGCTGCTGTCGTCCAAGCACCCGGACGATCTGGTCACGCCGGAGCACAAGCTGCGGCTCGCGCTGGAAATCATGGATCAGGTAAAGCAGCCGCTCTATCCGGACGGCGAACCCCAGCTGGTCGATGACGTCCTGTTCACTTCTTTCGTGATCCAGTAAACCCATGGCCGAAAACTTTCTCTCGCAGGACGAAGTCGATGCGCTGCTGAAAGGCGTGACGGGCGACGTCGACGAGGCGCCCAGCGAAGAAATCGACGGCAAGACCGCGCGCCCCTACAACCTGGCGACGCAGGAGCGCATCGTGCGCGGCCGCATGCCGACGCTCGAGATCATCAACGAGCGGTTTGCCCGCCTGCTGCGCATCGGTCTCTACAACTTCCTGCGGCGCGGGGTGGAAATCTCGGTCGGCCCGGTGCGGGTCTCGAAATACAGCGAGTTCATCCGCAATCTGGTGGTGCCCACCAATCTGAACCTGGTCCAGATCAAGCCGCTGCGCGGCACCGCGCTGATCATTTTCAACCCCGATCTGGTCTTCCTGATGGTCGACAACCTGTTCGGCGGCGACGGGCGTTTCCATACGCGCGTCGAGGGCCGCGACTTCACCCAGACCGAGCACCGCATCATCCAGCGCGTGCTGCATATCGTGTTCGAAAACTATGCCAAGTCATGGGAACCGGTTTTCCCGGTCGAATTCGAATTCATCCGCTCGGAAATGAACACCCAGTTCGCCAACATCGCCACGCCCAACGAAGTGGTGGTGGCGGTGACCTTCGCCATCGAGCTCGGCGAAATCAGCGGCGAAATGCACCTGTGCATGCCCTACTCGATGATCGAGCCGATCAAGGACCAGCTCGCCAGCAGCCTGCAAGCGGAAAACCTGGAAGTCGATAAGCGCTGGATCCGTCTGATGCGGCAGCAGATCCAGCTGGCGGAAGTCGAGCTCGTCGCCGACCTCGGCACCGCAGCCGTCAGCCTGCGCGACATTGTCGACCTCAAGGTCGGCGACATCATTCCGCTCGACATCCCGAAAACGATCGAAGCCAAGGTGGACGGCGTACCCGTCATGGAATGCGCCTACGGAAAATTCAACGGCCAGTACACCCTGCGCGTCGAGAGACTGCTCTCGGCCAGCTCGGCCGATTTGCACACAGGAGACCCAAATGTCTGATGACACCAATCAAGCCGTCGCCGAGGACGACTGGGCGGCCGCCATGGCCGAACAAACCACCATCCCGGCGGCCAAGGCCGACCCCGAAATCTTTCCCGAACTGGCCGGCAATACCGTGTCGGGCGGCCTCGCCAAGGACATCGATTTCATTCTCGACATCCCGGTGCTGCTGACGGTGGAGCTGGGTCGAACCAAGATTTCGATCAAGAACCTGCTGCAGCTGGCGCAGGGATCGGTGGTCGAGCTCGATGGCCTGGCCGGCGAGCCGATGGATGTGCTGGTCAACGGCTGCCTGATCGCACAGGGCGAGGTGGTGGTGGTAAACGACAAGTTCGGCGTGCGCCTGACCGACATCATCACCCCCGCCGAACGCATCCGGAAACTCAACAAATGATGAAGCCGATGCGGGCTGTCCTTGCCGTTGCATGCAGCCTGATGCTGCCGGCGCTGGCGCACGCCGCGACTGCACTGGACGCCGCCGCACCCGAAGCCTCGGCCGCCGGCAGCCTGCTGCAGGTCTTCATCGGCCTGGTCGCGGTGTTGCTGCTGATCGTCGCCACCGCCTGGGTCGGCAAGCGCATGGGTGTCGCGCCCGGTAGCGCGTCGGGCCCCTTGCATGTGGTCGCCAGCACCTCGGTCGGCACGCGCGAGCGCGTGGTCGTGGTGGAAGTGGGCGAGTCCTGGCTGGTCCTGGGCGTGGCACCCGGCAGCGTGAATGCGCTGGCCACCCTGCCGCGCGGCGAAGCCCGGCCGCTCACCGCAGCAGCACCCGGCGGCTTCGCCGCGCGTCTGCAGCAATTCATCGAGAAACGCCGTGCCTGATACAGCCGTACCCAATTCCGTCGTGCCGAATCAAGTCCTTCCCCGCTGGTTACAGGGTGTGTTGATGATGCTGGCGCTGCTGCTGCCGTCGCTGGCGCTGGCGCAGGCAGGACTGCCCGCATTCACCAGCACGCCGGCAAGCGGCGGCGGCCAGACCTATTCGCTGAGCCTGCAAACCCTGCTGCTGCTCACCTCGCTGTCTTTCCTGCCGGCCGCGCTGCTGATGATGACCAGTTTCACCCGCATCATCATCGTGCTGTCGCTGCTGCGGATGGCGCTGGGCACCCAGTCGTCGCCGCCCAACCAGGTGCTGATTGGGCTGTCGTTGTTCCTGACGCTGTTCGTGATGGGCCCGACTTTCGACAAGATCTATGTCGAAGCCTACCAGCCGCTGGCGGAAAACAAGATCCAGATGCAGGAAGCGCTCGACAAGGGCGCGGTTCCGCTGCGCGCCTTCATGATGAAGCAGACGCGCGAAAGCGACCTCGCCCTGTTCGCCCGCATGTCCGGCAACGGCGCGATGAAAACGGCGGCAGACGTGCCGATGCGCGTCCTGATCCCCGCCTTCATCACCAGCGAGCTGAAGACCGCGTTCCAGATCGGCTTTGCGGTATTCATCCCCTTCCTGATCATCGACATGGTCGTTGCCAGCATCCTGATGTCGATGGGCATGATGATGGTGTCGCCCGCCATCGTGGCGCTGCCCTTCAAGCTCATTCTGTTCGTGCTGGTCGACGGCTGGAACCTGTTGCTGGGTTCGCTCGCGCAAAGTTTTTACTAGGAACCGCGTCATGACACCCGAAAGCGTAATGACCATCGGCCGCGCCGCACTGGAACTGACCCTGCTGGTTTCAGCACCTGTGCTGCTGGTTACCCTGATCGTCGGCCTCACCGTGAGCGTGTTTCAGGCCGCAACCCAGATCAACGACCCGAGCCTGTCGTTCATTCCCAAGGTGGTGGCCGTGCTGATCACCTTTGCAATCGCCGGGCCATGGATGCTGACCGTGATGATCGACTACATGCGCCGGGTTTTGACCGGACTGCCCGGCATCATCGGCTAGTCCCGTTCGAATTGGAGCCGATATTTTGTCGACCGCGCATTACCCGCAAGGGGAAGGCCGTGGTTGTATAGCCGATCAATCGGCAACAACCACGCTCTGCCGTGCTTCAGCACTGTCTTCGGATTGACTTCGCGTCTCCATTCCAATTCGAACGGTCTATATAGTTAAATATTCATGATCAGCCTCACCGACGCCCAGCTCAATGCCTGGCTGATCAGCTTCATCTGGCCGCTCACCCGCATTCTCGGACTCGTGATGGTGGCGCCGGTGCTGGGTCACCGCGCGGTGCCGGCACGGGTCAAGATCGGACTCGGCGTATTCATCACTCTGATCATCGCCCCCACCCTGCCCCCCATGCCCGACGTCGGCCTCGGCTCGTGGCATGGGCTGTTCATCCTGGTGCAGCAGTTTCTGATCGGCATGGCGATGGGCTTTGTCATGCGCGTGATTTTCACTGCCGTCGAAGCCGCAGGCGAGATCATCGGCCTGCAGATGGGTCTGGGCTTCGCCTCCTTTTTCGACCCGCAGAGCGCGGGCCAGACGCTGGTGCTGGCCCGCTTCTTCAACCTGATGACGGCGCTGGTGTTTCTTGCGGTGAATGCCCATCTGCTGATGATCGGCGCGCTGGTAGACAGCTTCCAGGGCCTGCCCGTCAGTATGCAGCCCTTGTCCGCAGCGGGCTTCCACAACGTGGCCGCCTTCGGCTCGACCATTTTCGCGGTCGGCCTGCAGCTGTCGCTGCCGGTGATCGCCATCATGCTGATGACCAACCTGTCGCTCGGCATCCTCACCCGCTCGGCGCCCCAGCTCAACATCTTTGCGATCGGTTTCCCGATTACCCTGGGCGTGGGGCTGATCGTACTGAACATGACCCTGCCCTACCTTGCGCCGCATATCGAACAAGCGATCCAGAATGGTCTCAAGACCACCGGCCTGGTGGTCCAGACCCTGCTGCCGGCAACACGCTAGCGGCAGTATCTGCCGATTTGGACGGCACCGGATACGCGTTTCCATGTGCCGAATGCACGGATGCAGCCCTGTGCCGGGCAAAAAAACGGCCCGCATAAGCGGGCCGGACGGGAGACGCGCCCTGAGGCGCCCCGGGGCGGCTCAGAACCCCAGGCTGTCGAGCAGATCGTCGACCTGACTCTGGTCGGCGACTACATCGCTTCTATTGGCCGGATTGATTTGCGGTCCATTGAGCAGGCTGTTGTTCGATTCGCGGCGCAGTTCGGTCGGCGCGTAATCGATCAGCAACTGCACCAACTGCTGTTCGAGGCCATGCGCAAGATCGGTCACTTTGCGAATCACCTGTCCGGTCAGATCCTGAAAATCCTGCGCCATCATGATGTCCAGCAATTGCTGCTTGGTGGCGCTGGTGTCGTTGCGCATGTCGGTCAGGCACTGCATGGTCAGCGTGGCCATGTCGCGGTAGTTGGCTTCCGAGAACGGGGCTTTAAGGGTCGACTGCCAGCCGGTGAGGATTTCGTCCGCGCCTGCGTCGATCCGTTCCTGCAGGGGAATCGCAGTGTCGGTGGCGTTCAGCACGCGCTGCGCCGCCTGTTCGGTCATCCGTGCCACGTAGTTGAGGCGCTCGCGCACATCGGGAATATCGGTGGTGGCTTTTTCCAGGACCTTGTCGAGGCCCAGCTCGCGCAGGCTGTCGTGCAGCGTGCGGGTAATGTGACCCACCCGCGCCAGCATGGCCTCCGGATCGCAGCCGTCTGCAACGGAACTGGCGGGCGCTGACGCACTGGGGCCGGCGAGATGCGAATCCACGTCAGGCCCCTGATTTTTCAATTTTTTCGAAAATCTTGCTGAGCTTCTCGTCGAGCGTGGCGGCCGTGAATGGTTTGACCACATAGCCGTTGGCTCCGGCCTGGGCCGCGGCAATGATGTTTTCCTTCTTCGCCTCGGCCGTGACCATCAGCACCGGAAGCTTGGACAGCGCCGCGTCGGCGCGGATGTTCTGCAGCATGGTGAGGCCATCCATGTTCGGCATGTTCCAGTCGGACACGACGAAATCGAAACTGCCGGCGCGCAACTTGGCCAGTCCGTCCACGCCGTCCTCGGCCTCTTCAACGTTGGAATACCCCAGCTCCTTGAGCAGATTTCGCACGATGCGGCGCATCGTTGAAAAATCGTCAACAACCAGGAATTTCGTGTTCGGATCGGCCATGCAGGACTCCATTGGGGCAGTTCATCGTGTATGAGAGTAAACGGCATCCGGGCTTCAAACTTAAGCGCGGAAAACGACGCGAACCGTAGTAAAAACCGCCTCAAACCCGCATGGCGCGGTTGCCGTGTGCGGCGAAGTAGGCCATCACCCGTGCCGACAGTTCATGGATCGGTGCCACTTCGTCGACCGCGCCGACGGCGATGGCTTCCTTGGGCATTCCAAATACCACACAGGACGCTTCGTCCTGCGCCAGGTTGTAGGCGCCGGCCTGTTTCATCGCCAGCATGCCGGCGGCGCCGTCCTTGCCCATGCCGGTGAGAATGACGCCGACCGCGTTCTTGCCTGCTGCCTGCGCGGCCGAGTTGAACAGTACGTCGACCGAGGGCCGGTGACGGTTGACCGGCGGGCCCTGATCGAGCTTCGTCATGTAGTTGGCGCCGCTGCGCACCAGCAGCATATGGGAGTGGCCCGGCGCCAGGTAGGCGTGTCCGGGCAGCACGCGCTCGTCGCCCTCGGCCTCGCGCACGGAAATCCGGCACAGCTTGTCGAGCCGGTTGGCAAACGATCGGGTGAAGCCCTCCGGCATGTGCTGGGTGATCAGGATGCCTGGGCAGTCCGACGGCAGATGGATCAGGAATTCCTTGATGGCCTCGGTGCCGCCGGTGGAGGCGCCGACGATGATCAGCTTTTCGCTGCTGGTCAGCGGATTGCGCAGCGACGCCAGCGGCTGGCCGGCGGCGGTGCCGGGCGCCGGCCGCGGCTTGACCTGCGCACGCGCCGTGATGCGGATTTTCTCGGCAATCAGGTCCGTGTATTCGAGCATGCCGCTCTGGATCGACACCTTGGGCTTGGTCACGAAGTCGACCGCGCCCAGTTCCAGCGCGCGCATGGTGATGTCCGAGCCGCGCTCGGTCAGCGTCGACACCATCAGCACCGGCATCGGGCGCAGGCGCATCAGTTTCTCGAGGAACTCGAGCCCGTCCATCTTCGGCATTTCCACGTCCAGCGTCAGCACGTCCGGGTTGGTCTGCTTGATGAGGTCGCGCGCCACCAGCGGGTCGGGCGCCACGCCGACCACTTCCATGTCGGGCTGGCTGTTGATGATTTCCTTCATCACGCTGCGGATCAGCGCCGAATCGTCCACGATCAGAACCTTGATAGTCATGCTGCGTAATCCCGGAGTCAGAACAGGTCGACGTCGCCGTCGACCGTGTTGATGTTGAGCCGGCTGGCGTAGTCCTGTTCGCGCCTGACCAGCGTGTAGTTGTTGAGCTGCTTGAGCTTCTTGACTAGCACCCGACCGGTGGCCGGAAAGAAGTACACCTTGCGCGGGTGCACGTCGTTCAGGTCCTCGGCCACGATGCGGATGTTCTCCGTGTGCAGGTAATCGCGCACGAAGCGGGCGTTGCGCTCGCCCACGTTCATGCTGGTGAAGCCGCGCAGCACATTGCCGCCGCCAAACACCTTGGCCTCGAGGTTTTCGCGGCGGGCGCCCGCCTTCAGCAGCTGGTTGATCAGCACTTCCATCGCATAGGCGCCGTAGCGCATCGAGGCGGACGCGGGGTTGTTGGTGTCGCCGCCGCCGTCCGGCAGCATGAAATGGTTCATGCCGCCGATGCCGGACACGCGATCGCGCACGCACGCTGCCACGCACGAACCCAGCACCGTCACGATCAGCATCGGCTTGCCGGTGAAGTAATACTCGCCGGGCAGGATCTTGGCGGTGTCGCACTCGAAGTTGCGGTCGTAGTACAGGTTGGTCGCCAGCTGCTCTTCGATGGCAGGATTCATGGGGACACCCTCGTCCCGCCCTGCCGCGGACTCAGCACATAGACCGTCTTGCCGCGCAGCTTGAAGGCGTCGGACGCATACATGAAGTTTTCGGAATGACCGGCAAACAGCAGGCCCTCCGGCTTCATCAGCGGCACGAAGCGGGTCAGGATCCGGCTCTGCGTGGGCTTGTCGAAATAGATCATCACGTTGCGGCAGAAGATCGCGTCGAACGGTCCGTTCAGCGCCCAGCTGGGTGCGAGCAGATTGAGCGGCTGGAACGTGACCAGTTGCCGCAACTCGGGCCGCACCCGCACCATGCCGGACTGTGCGCCCTTGCCGCGCTGGAAGAAACGCTTCAACCGCTCGCGTTCCATTTTCTCGACGCGCTCCATCGGGTAGACGCCGTTGGCCGCCGTCTGCAGCACATTGGTGTCGATGTCGGTTGCGACGATGGTAACCGGCGGCGTCAGCGTGCCGAACACCTCGCATACCGTCATCGCGATCGAATACGGTTCCTCGCCGGTCGAGCTGGCCGAACACCATATCGACAAGGGCGTCGCGCGTCCGCGGATATGTTCAGCGAGCACCGGAAAATGATGTGCCTCGCGGAAAAAAGCGGTCAGGTTGGTGGTCAGCGCATTGGTGAAGGCCACCCACTCCTCGCTGTCGTCCGTGCCGTTTTCCAGGCTGTCGAGGTATTCCGCAAACGAATTCATGCCCCTGGCCCGCAGGCGGCGCGCCAGCCGGCTATAGACCATTTCGTGCTTGCCCTCGGACAGCGAGATGCCAGCCTGGCGGTAGATCAGGGCGCGCACGCGTGCAAAGTCACGCGGCGTGAATTCGAAAATCTTGCCGGGATCCGGCGGCTTGTTTGGGGCGGGTTTCATGCCGACTTTCTATGTGTGCTCGATACAGGCATTCAAATTCTGCGTACGGTTCAGGCGCGCCCGCGATACCCCATTATCGGACGCCGTAC
>DAHWJK010000034.1:0-4373 GCA_027344185.1 Thiobacillus sp. | reverse complement strand
GTGGCTTCCTTGAGGAATTTGCGCGGGTCGAAGTTGGACTTGTTCTCGGCCAGGTGCTTGCGGATGGCACCGGTCGACGCCATGCGCAGGTCGGTATCGATGTTGACCTTGCGCACGCCGTGCTTGATGCCTTCGACGATTTCCGCCACCGGCACGCCATAGGTCTCGCCCATGTCGCCGCCGTAGCTGTTGATGATGGCCAGCCAGTCCTGCGGCACCGACGACGAGCCGTGCATCACCAGGTGGGTGTTGGGAATGCGCGCATGGATCGCCTTGACGCGGTCGATCGCGAGGATGTCGCCGGTGGGCGGACGGGTGAATTTGTAAGCGCCGTGCGAGGTGCCGATGGCGATGGCGAGCGCGTCGACATGGGTCTTCTTCACGAAGTCGGCGGCATCGTCGGGATCGGTCAGCAGCATCGAATGGTCCAGTGCGCCTTCGGCGCCGTGGCCGTCTTCTTCACCGGCCATACCGGTTTCCAGCGAGCCGAGGCAGCCGAGCTCGCCTTCGACCGACACCCCGCAGGCGTGGGCCAGTTCCGACACCTTGCGCGTGGTCTCGACGTTGTATTCGTAGGAAGCGGGGGTCTTGCCGTCTTCCTTCAGCGAGCCGTCCATCATCACCGACGAGAAGCCGGACTGGATGGAGCGGAAGCAGATGCTCGGCGATGCGCCGTGGTCCTGGTGCATGCAGACGGGGATCTGGGGATACATTTCGATCGCCGCCAGGATCAGGTGGCGCAGGAAGGGCTCGCCCGCGTAGGAACGCGCACCGGCGGAGCCCTGCAGGATCACCGGGGAATCCACCGCAGCGGCAGCCTGCATGATGGCGTGCACCTGCTCCATGTTGTTGACGTTGAACGCAGGCAGGCCATAGCCGTTTTCGGCGGCATGGTCGAGCAGTTGTCGAAGGGAAATCAGGGCCATTTACACTCTCCTAGGTTAAAAATATTCAGCGTGTTGCCGTTTCAGAATCAGGTTTTTTTCGCATTGCCCACGCGGACGATCTTCATGGTATTGGTGCCGCCCGACTGGCCGATCGGCTCGCCGATGGTCAGCAGGATCAGATCGCCGTCGCGCACCGCGCCGCGCCGCCGCAACTCTTCTTCGGCTTCCGCCAGCAGGGCATCGCGTTCCTTTGTGGCCGTCTTCAGGTTGATCGGGTAGACGCCGCGGAAAAGAGTGACTTTTCTACGGGTTTGCACCTCGGGTGTCAAGGCGTAGATCGGCACCCGGGTCGACAGCCGGCTCATCCACAGACAGGTATTGCCCGACTCGGTCAACGCAGCAATCGCCTTGATGTTGAGGTGCACCGAGGTGAACACGGCCGACATCGCGATCGCCTCGTCGGCGCGCAGGAAGCTGTGGTCGAGTCGCGACTTGGTGAACACGGACTCGGCTTCCTTCTCCGCTTCCAGGCAGACGCGGTCCATCGCCTGCACCGCCTCGACCGGGAACTGGCCGGCGGCGGTTTCGGCCGACAGCATCACCGCATCGGTGCCGTCGAGCACCGCGTTGGCGACGTCGGAGACTTCGGCGCGGGTCGGAATCGGGCTGGAAATCATCGATTCCATCATCTGGGTCGCGGTGATGACCACCTTGTTGCGTTCCAGCGCCATGCGGATCATGCGCTTCTGCAGCGCGGGCACCGCCGCGTCGCCGACTTCCACGCCGAGGTCGCCGCGCGCCACCATGATGGCGTCGGACGCTTCGAGGATTTCCTCCAGATGTTCGATCGCTTCGGTGCGCTCGATCTTCGCGATCAGCTGGCTCCTGCCGCCGGCCGCGCGCAGCAGTTCGCGCGCCTGCCGCATGTCGGCGCCGGATCGCGGAAACGACACCGCCAGATAGTCCGCGTTCAACGCCGCGGCGGTCTTGATGTCCTCGATGTCCTTTTCGGTGAGCGCCGCCGCCGACAGGCCGCCGCCCTTGCGGTTGATGCCCTTGTTGTTGGACAGCACGCCGCCCTGCACCACCTGGCAGATGATTTCCGTGCCCTTGACGTCCTCGACCCAGAATTCGATGCGGCCGTCGTCCAGCAGCAGCGTCACGCCGCGGCTGACGTCGTTCGGCAACTCCTTGTAGTCGAGGCCGACGCGGGTCTGGTCGCCCAGCGCGCATGCCGCATCGAGCACGAAGCGGTCGCCCTTGGTCAGCGTGATCTTGCCGTCCTTGAATTTGCCGATGCGGATTTTCGGGCCCTGCAGGTCGACCAGCACGCCGACTGCGCGGCCGCGCGTGCGGGCGAGCGAACGCACCAGCTCGGCGCGGTCGATGTGGTCTTGCGCCGTGCCGTGGGAAAAGTTAAGGCGCACCACGTCGATGCCCGCCTCCATCATCCGGTCCAGGGTTTTGGCATCGGAGCAGGCAGGGCCGAGGGTGGCGACGATTTTGGTTCTGCGGATCATTGTGTGGGTGAGGCGTTAGGGGTGAAGGGGGTAAATGATGAGGGGTCAGGGATCAGGGGTCAGGGGCGGTGCGGGCTGCGCCCGCGTTTCTGTCCCTGATCCCTGAATCCTGGCCCCTGAATCCTGCCTTACTGCGCCCTTTCCTCCAGAATCGCCACGGCGGGCAGAACCTTGCCTTCCAGGTATTCGAGGAAGGCGCCGCCGGCGGTGGAAATGTAGCTCACCTTGTCGTAGATGTCGTACTTCTGGATCGCAGCGATGGTGTCGCCGCCGCCGGCCAGGGTGAAGGCATTGGTATTGGCGATCGCCATCGCGATGGTCTTGGTGCCTTCGCCGAACTGGTCGAACTCGAACACGCCGACCGGACCGTTCCACACCACGGTGCCGGCCTTCATGATGATGTCTGCAAGCTGTTGCGCGCTCTTCGGGCCGATGTCGAAAATCATGTCGTCGTCAGCGACGTCGCCGGCATCCTTCAGCACGGCGGGTTCGTTGGCGTCGAATTTCTTGCCGCACACCACGTCGACGGCGATCGGGATGGTCGCGCCGCGCGCGGTCATCTTCTCGATCAGCGCCTGCGCGGTCGGCACCAGGTCGTCCTCGCACAGCGACTTGCCGACGTTGTGGCCGGTGGCCTTGAGGAAGGTGTTGGCGATGCCGCCGCCGACCACCAGCTGTTCGCACTTCTCGGCCAGCGCTTCCAGCACGGTCAGCTTGGTGGAGACCTTGGAGCCGCCGACGATGGCGACCATCGGACGGGCGGGGTTGGCCAGCGCCTTCTCCAGCGCCTCGAGCTCTTCGGTCAGCAGGATGCCGGCCGCGGCGGTCGGCGCGAACTTGGCGATGCCGTGGGTCGAGGCTTCGGCGCGGTGCGCAGTGCCGAAGGCGTCCATCACGAAGACGTCGCACAGCGCAGCGTATTTCTTCGCGGTCTCGTCGACGTTCTTCTTTTCGCCCTTGTTGACGCGGCAGTTTTCCAGCACCACCAGTTCGCCGTCGGCGACGTCGAAGCCGCCCTCGGTCCATTCGCGAATCAGGCGGATGTTCCTGCCGAGCTTCTGCGCGATCACGTCGACCACAGGCTTGAGCGAATCGTCTTCCTTGAATTCGCCTTCGGTGGGGCGACCGAGGTGGGAGGTGACCATCACCTTGGCGCCGGCCTTGAGGCAATGTTCGATGGTGCGCATCGACGCGGTAATGCGGGCATCGGAGGTGACCTTGCCGTCCTTGACCGGAACGTTCATGTCGGCGCGGATGAAGACGCGCTTGCCTGCCAGATCGAGATCGGTGACGCGGATGAATGCCATGGTGTGTTTCTCCTGAAGTAAGGTTTAAGGGTTGGCGCGGGTTTGGGGCCGCGCCAGGCCTTAAGGCTCACTTTAGGGGCCAGGGGTCGGGATTCAGGGGTCAGGGAATGAGCGGCCAAGGCCGCGCCCCCGATTCAATGCGCGGGCTTCGCCCGCACCTTCCCTGAATCCTGATCCCTGAATCCTGACCCCTTACTTCGCCACGTGCTGCACGAAGCGCAGCATGTTGCAGGTGTAGCCGTACTCGTTGTCGTACCAGGACACGACCTTGACGAAGGTGTCGTCCAGGGCGATGCCGGCTTCGGCGTCGAAGATCGACGAGAAACCGCAGCCGCGGAAGTCGGTGGAAACCACTTTCTCGTCGGTGTAGCCCAGGGTCTTGCTGATGTCTCCCGACTGCGAGGCTTTCTTCATGGCGGCGCAGATGTCGGCGTACTTGGCGGGCTTTTCCAGCTCGACGGTCAGCTCGACCACCGACACGTCGCAGGTGGGAACGCGGAACGCCATGCCGGTCAGCTTGCCTTTCAGTTCGGGCAGCACCACGCCGACGGCCTTGGCAGCGCCGGTCGACGACGGGATGATGTTTTCCAGGATGCCGCGGCCGCCGCGCCAGTCTTTGGAAGACGGGCCGTCGACGGTTTTCTGGGTGGCGGTGGCAG
>DAHWJK010000010.1:0-3784 GCA_027344185.1 Thiobacillus sp. | reverse complement strand
ATGGCACCGAATTCTGAGACCGCGCCGCCTATCCAGCGCGCCCGGCCCGGCGAGGTTTGCTCCATTTCCTCGTCGGGCCACCCCGTCGCGTCGAAAGGAACTGACCGATGCTGAAAAGCTACAAGATCGGGATCGAGATAGCCGCGATCAATTCGGTCGGCCCGGTGCTCAAGCTGATCTCGAAGGACATGATCGGCCTCGGCAAGCAAGCCAAGTATGTCAGCAGCCAGATCAAGGGCGTCCGCATCGCCGCCATCGGCGCCGCCGCGGCCCTCGGCGGTATGGCGATCCTCAAGGCGTCGTCAGACCTCGCCACCTATGGCAACCGGCTGGCGAACGTCCAGAGCCGCCTGCGGCAGATGGGCGTTTCGGCCCGCAACGTCGGCGCCCTGACCAATGCCGCGTTCACGCAATCCATGCGGACGCCGAATGTGGACTGGTCGGACGCGCTGGCCGCACTCACCAAGGGCCGCACGGTGCTGGGATCGAGCGCCGAGGCCGTGCGCGCTGCGCCGCTGATCGTCCGCGCCGAGGGCGTCCTGTCGAACTGGGGCATGGGCGGTCCGACCGCGCTGGGCGAACTGCTCAAGGCCATCGAACTGCGCGGCGGCACGTATGGACCGGACGGCAAGACGTTCTCGGTCGGGGCGCTGGGCCGCAACCTGAATTACGCGCTTGAGGCGCAGAACATCGCCGGCAAGCTGCTGACGCCGAACCAGATCATGCGGGCCACAAAGTTGGCCGGCGCAGCGTCGCAGATGATGAGCGGTTTTGCGTGGTGGTCCAGCATGGCGGAAGCCGTGCAGCAGATGGGCCCGACCGGCGGTCGCGGCTTCGGCATGGTCATGAAGGCGCTTTCCGGTGGTCCGATCAGCCGGATGTATGCCTACAACATGAAGCGTTATGGCCTCGTCGCGCCGGGCGGCTTCGTCCACATCCCGCACACCTTCCAGACCGCCATCAAGCCCGGCGCGCTCAAGGGATCCAAGATCCTTTACGGTCAAGGCCTATTCGCCTGGACGCAGAAGGTGCTGGTGCCGACGCTGGAAGCGCACGGCGTTCACGGCAAGACCAACCTGCTCGCGGCGGTCTATCAGACGATCAGCAGCCAGACCGGTTCGCGGCTCATCGCGAACATGATCACCAACGCGCTCTCCTACATCCGCACGCAGAAGCAGATGCGGCAGGCTGGTAGTGTGTCGGTCTACGGCGTTCAGATGGCGACCTCCATGACCGGGCCGCTGCACGCCTTCGAGGGGGCATGGACAAGCCTGCTGGAAGCCCTCGGCACGCCGTTGGTCAAGCCGGCGATCGCCATCCTCAACGCCATGACCAGCGCCGTAACCGGCGTGACGAAATGGTCGAAGGTGCATCCGGCGATGGTCCGCGACATTGTGGGCGGCATAGCCGGTCTGGGCGTGGCACTGGTGGGCCTCGGGACGGGCGCCGTGCTGGTCGGCCTCGCAACCGCCGGCGCCATCCCGGCGACGATAGCGGGCGCGGTGGCGGCAATTGCTACCGGAACCGGCGCGATCATCGCCAACTTCAACGGGATCAAGACCGTCTTCCACGACCTCGGCAACGACTTCAGGCAGTTCAATCACTGGCTGCTCGGGCTCGAGCGGACGATCAACGGCTTTCTCGAACATCCGATCCGAAGTATCGGCAGCGGCCTCGCATCCGCTGGTCACGCGCTGGCAACCGACATTGCCAACCATCCACACGGCATGCTGCCGGCGTGGGATACGGCAGGCAGGCAGCCTGCGGTGCCGTATGGGTCGGGTGTGGGTGCGCTGGTGCACGGCGTCCACATCACCAACCCGCACGATATCGCCAAGGCGGTCAAAAGCGGCCTCGGCGCGTCCCTGAACCGCAACCAGAGCGGCACCACGGGCTTTAACGGGCGCGTCTCGCCCGCTGGCTCGCCTGCCTACGCGGACGGCCTATGAGCAAGCACCGCACCCCCAGCCGAAAGAGCATCCGCGCCTGGCGCCGGTTTCTTGCCGGGGCCAAGGCCGGGCGAATCCGCACGCCGAGGCGGAAAAAGAGCCGATGACCGCAATCGACGACGCCGCCATTGTGCTGCTGCTGGCCCGCGCCTTGGCCGCTGCATCCGGCGAGGGGCGGGTGGCGACACCTGCCCTTCACGCCGCTTGCCGGGCCGCGTTCCCGTCTTGGCACGTCACGCCCGCCGAGATCGGCGCGATCCTGTCCGCCGCCGGCTGGAAGCATAAGCAATGGCGCGAAAGGCGCGGAAATCCTGACAATCGGATGCGCGGATACATGCCGCCAATGCCGGAGGGGCAACGATGAGTGCCGAACCGCTTAACCGGTGCGCGCGCGTCTATATAGACGAAGGCGTGACGCGGCACCGCAGACCGGAGACCTGCAGATGACTGAAACATTGCGCGCCAAAATGGCCGCCAAGGCCGGCGGCGACGTTGTCCGCACCGCCTGCAGGAATGACCTGATCGCCGCCCGCCGCAAGCTCTATGCCGGCGCCAAGGCGGTTGACGCCGCGTTGAAGCTGGGCACGGATGAGATGATCGACGCCGCGCGCCCGCTGGTGGCCGCTGCACGGCTGCTGCCCGATGCCTGACGCCATGACCGAGGATCAGATCGAGATGGTCGCCCTGGTGGCCGTGGCAGCCGCCGCCGCTCTGGGAGACAACAAGATCAGCACCGCCCGCCTCGTTGCCGCGTGCCGCACGGTGCCGCAACTTTCCACTGTCACACGATTCGGAGTTGGCCGCGCCATGAAGGGCGCCGGCTTTCAACGGGCGCAATGGCGTGAGTTCGGTGCAAAGTGCTCATTCTGCTCGGATCGAGTGCGAGGATACCGCATTGAGCGTAGCCGCAAGGCGCAACAGTGTGACGAAAACGCAACAAAGGGATACAACCATACGCGCACGGGAGAGGTCCATGACTGACGCCGAGATTGCCGAACTGCGCCGCGTAGCCGAAAACCAGCTGGTGCGGCCATCTGAGCGTGTGGAAGCCCGGCGCAAGCTGGTGGAGATGGGCGAGGTGCGGCAGCGCCGGATCAGCGCCAAGGACAAGTCATATGCCCTGATCGAAGCACGGCAGATGCTGCGGGAAATGGGCTTCGAATAGAATGGCGCCAAGTCGACTTCTAACCGTGCCCGGAATGCATCCGGAACAGCGCGAACAAGGTGAGGCCGATCAGGCTGGCGCCTCCCATCAGCAGAACGCCAATGGCCTCGGATCGGTTCTCGGATTTCGTCTTTTGCGGATAGGTGTGATGCATCGAATGTCTCCTGTCCAGGCGCTCTACCGATTGCCGGATAAAGGGGTTGATTTGTGCTGATCCGGCCGGTTTTGCATGTTGAACGCGGCGAGCCATGCGCAGGGCGTACCTGACACGGTCAGACATACGTCCTCATTGAAGCCGGTCGTGCTGATTGGAAGGCTACTGACGATGAGTATCTTTTTTCTTTCGCCGTAGCGGATGGTATAGCGAATTATTCAGATATAGCAAGGTTTCTAAAAATAATATGAAAATTGATGCGATACAAACTATAATTAAAACCAAAATAATAGGGTGAGCTATCAGATCATAATACCAAGACAGGAATTTTATCATTTGAATTTTTCCAGACAAACAAACTGAGTTTTCACAAATTTATCGAAATAAATATACTTTTTAATTGTAAATTAATGTGCAGTTATGCCGCGCGAGCGCGCGCTGTTCACGCAGCGCCGCAAGGAGGCTTACGAGGCGCTGCATCCTGAGACGAGGCATGGAACGCCGGGCGTAAGTCGC
>DAHWJK010000009.1:0-12836 GCA_027344185.1 Thiobacillus sp. | reverse complement strand
GCCGCCGGTGACAGCTTCACCATCGCCGGATCACAGCCGCAGAGCCTGTTCGCCACTTTCCAGTCGCTGCAGCAGGCCTTCAGCGCGACCCCGGCGGGCAGCGGCTCCGCGGCGCGGCGCGCGCAGGCCATCTCCAATGCCCTGGCCAGCCTTGACCAGGCGCAGACCGTGCTGCTGGGCACGCAATCGGCCATCGGCAGCCGGCTGCAGCAGGTGCAGGCGGTGCAGACGCAGAATTCCAGCGTGACCCTGCAGCTGCAGACCCAGCAGGCCAGCATCTCCAGCATCAACTACCCGCAGGTGATCAGCCAGTACCAGCAGAGCCTGACGGCGTTGCAGGCCTCGGAGGCGGCGTTCTCGCAGCTGCAGGGGTTGAGTCTGTTCAAGTACCTATGAGCGCAATCCCATGGTCGGAGCGTGCGCGACCGGCACATGGGCATTGACAGTGCCGTGTGTCCGGCGCCGGTCACTGAATCGATGCCCGCCCAGAACTCTCGCAGGAGAAGCTCGTTGAAAGCCGTGATTCTTGCTGGTGGCTACGGAACCCGGATTTCCGAGGAGACCGGGGTCAAGCCGAAGCCCATGATCGAGATCGGGGGCATGCCGATTCTCTGGCACATCATGAAGTGCTACTCGGCCCACGGAATCAACGAGTTCGTGATCTGCTGCGGCTACAAGGGCTACGTCATCAAGGAATATTTCGCCAACTACTTCCTGCACATGTCCGACGTCACCTTCGACATGGAGCGCAACCAGATGACCGTGCACGAGCAAAAGGCCGAACCGTGGCAGGTGACCCTGGTCGACACTGGAGAGGCTTCGAACACGGGTGGCCGGCTCAAGCGAGTGAAGCGCTTCATCGAGGACCAGGATGCCTTCTGCTTCACCTACGGCGACGGGCTCAGCGACATCGACATCGCTGCGCTGATCAGGTTTCACCGGGAGCATGGTCGCTGGGCGACAGTCACCGCGGTGCAACCCCCTGGCCGCTATGGCGCGATCGACTTGCATGGCGGCTCCGTGCGCCGCTTCACCGAAAAGCCGAAGGGCGACGGCGGATACATCAACGGCGGCTTTTTCGTGCTGTCGCCGAGCGTGCTGGACCTGATCGATTCCGATCGCACCGCGTGGGAGGACGGGCCGCTGGCACGGCTGGCGGAAATGGAACAGATCATGGCCTTCGAGCACAGGGGATTCTGGCAGGCCATGGACACGCTGCGCGACAAGGTCAATCTGGAAGACATGTGGCAGCGCGGTGCGGCGCCGTGGAAGGTATGGACGTGAGGCCGCATCGCAATCCCGATCCCGGGTTCTGGCGTGGCAAGCGTGTACTGGTCACCGGGCACACCGGCTTCAAGGGCACATGGCTGCTGTTGTGGCTGCATGGCCTGGGAGCCCGCCTCAGCGCGCTCGCGTTGCCGCCGGCCGGCGAGCCGAACCTGTTCCGGGACACCGGAGCCGAGGCGCTTGCGGCATCGACGTTCTGCGATATTCGCGATGCCGCCGCATTGCGCGAACACGTGCGGCGGGCCCGCCCCGAGATCGTGTTCCACCTTGCCGCGCAGGCGCTCGTGCGTCCAAGCTATGCCGACCCGCTGGCCACGCTCCAAACCAACGTGATGGGAACCGCCCACCTGCTGGATGCGCTGCGTGACATCGACGGTCTGCGTTGCGCGGTCATCGTGACCACCGACAAGGTGTATCGGAACAACGAATGGGTCTGGCCCTACCGCGAGAGCGACGCGCTGGGAGGACACGACCCCTATAGCGCGAGCAAGGCGGCCTGCGAGCTGCTCGTCGAGTCCTGGCGACGCAGCTTCCTGCAAGCCCAGGGAGTCGCCGTGGCGAGCGCCCGTGCCGGCAATGTGATCGGCGGCGGGGACTGGGCCGAGGACCGGTTGCTGCCCGATGCGGCGCGGGCCTGGCGCCAGGGGCGCCCGCTGGTACTTCGCAACCCCGGCTCCGTGCGCCCATGGCAGTACGTACTCGATGCCCTGCTCGGCTACCTCCTGCTGGCCGAGGGCCTGTGCAGCGACGGGTCGCTGGAGGGCGCGTACAACTTCGGCCCACCGGCAGGGGGTGTGGCGGTACGCACGGTTGCCGAACTGGCCTGTGCAGCCTATGGCCATGGCTCCATCGAACTTGCGCCGGATGATGGCGATGCCCCGCACGAAGCGCGCCAGCTCGAACTGGATGCGTCGCTGGCGCGCGAAGTGCTCGACGTGCGCCCCAGGCTGTCGCTGGCCTCCGCCGTCGCGCGCACGATGCACTGGTACCGTGCCTACGCGAACGGAGCCGAATCGCGACAGCTCTGCCGGGCGGATATCGCGGCCTACGTGGCGTCGCCCGCTGGTGCGCTGGGGGTCTGATGAAATTCCTCACGCTCGCGCTGCCCGATGTCCGCCTCGTCGAGTCGGAGCCGCGCTCCGACTCCCGCGGCAGCTTTGCTCGTGTGTTCTGCGCCGACGAGTTCGCCCGCCACGGCCTGGCCAGCGCGTTCGTGCAGGCGAATGTCAGCATCAATCATCGCCGCGGCATCGTGCGCGGACTGCATTGGCAACGCCCGCCGCATGCCGAAGTCAAGCTGGTGCGTTGCACCCGGGGAGCGATCTACGACGTCGTGGTGGACATCCGCCCGGATTCGCCGACCCATCTGCGCTGGGTGGGAGTCGAACTAAGCGCCGAGAACGGACGGATGATGTACGTTCCCGAAGGATTCGCGCACGGCTACCAGACCCTGACCGATCTGGCGGACGTGCACTACATGGTCAGTTGCGCGTACGCCCCCGCCAGCGAAGCCGGCATGCGCTTCGACGATCCGGCACTGGCGATTGCGTGGCCGCTCGAACCAGGCGGCATCTCGGACAAGGATGCTGCGTGGCCACTGCTGGAGGCTGCGAAGCCATGACCACCTTCGCCATCACCGGCGCCACGGGATTCCTCGGCCGCCAGGTCGTCGCCGCACTGCGCGCGCGTGGTGTCCGGCTGCGCCTGATCGGGCGCGGCAGTGCGCCGCCCGGAGCCGATGCAAGCGAGTGGCGCAGCACGGACGACCTATTCGGCGCATCCTCGGATACATTGCGCGGCTTGCTCGATGGATGCGACACGCTGGTCCACCTGGCATGGCATGTCGACCCGGCAGACTACCTGAGTTCGCCGCGCAACCTGGACTGCCTGCGGGGCACGCTGAATCTCGCGCAAGCGTGCGCCGCCGCCTCGGTCCGGCGTTTCGTCGGCGTCGGTAGCTGCTTCGAATATCAGCTCGACGCCGGGCCTGCCGATGTTGAAACCCGCCTTGCACCGGTCACGCTGTACGGCGCAAGCAAGGCCGCCGCCTATCTCTCGCTGTCGCGCTATTTCGCCGGCAGTGCGGTCGAATTCGCGTGGTGCCGCGTGTTCTATCTGTATGGCGAAGGCGAGGATCCGCGCCGCTTCGTGCCCTACCTGCGCGCCCAGCTCGCCGCAGGGAAACCGGCCGAGCTGGGCAGCGGCACGCAGGTCCGCGATTTCCTGGACGTACGACTGGCCGGCGAGCAGATCGCGACGATCGCAGCGGGCGGCGTGTGCGGCGCGGTCAACGTCTGTTCCGGACGTGGCACCAGCATCCGGGAAATGGCCGAAGGAATCGCCGACGAATATGGCCGGCGCGACCTGCTTCACTTCGGCGCGCGCGCCGCCAACACCGCGGACCCGGCCACGGTCATCGGAGTCCAGGGCAATGCCCGACGGGAGATCCCAGCATGAAGGCTCAAGTCAAACCCCGCATCAATCTCGAAGATCGCACGCCGCTGCAGGAAGTCATTCCGCTGCAGACGCCGTTCGTCGTGTTCGTCGATCCGGCCAGCGCGTGCAACTTCGCCTGCAAATTCTGCCCCACCGGTCACAAGGACCTGATCGATGAGACAGGCCGTTTCCAGGGCGTCATGAAACTGGACCTGTTCCGCAAGATCGTCGACGACCTGCACGAATTCGACCGCCCGATCAAGGTGCTTCGCCTGTACAAGGACGGCGAGCCGTTCCTGAACAAGAACCTGGCGCAGATGGTCGCCTATGCGAAGAAGAGCGGGCGCGTCGACTACATCGATACCACGACCAACGGCTCGCTGATCACTCCGGAGCGCCTGGCCGGGGTGCTGGAGGCAGGAATCGACAAGATCAACGTGTCGGTCGATGGCATGAACCGGGAACAGTATGCCCGCTTCACGGGCTACGACTTCGACTTCGACCAGTTCGTCGAACGCGTCAAGTGGCTCTACGCGAATCGCGGCGACTGCGAGGTGATGATCAAGATCCCCGGCGACTTGATCACCGAGGACCAGAGGAAGGAATTCTTCGACACCTTCGGGGACTACTGCGATCGCATCTTCATCGAGAATTTCGCACCGTGTTGGCCCGAGTTCGATGTCGAACAGCACACCGGAATCGAGATCACCAAGGGCATCTACCAGCAAGATATCGGCGAGACCAGCACCTGTCCCTACATCTTCTATTCGATCTCGGTCAACGCCGACGGGCTGGTCAGCTCGTGCTTTCTCGACTGGGGGCGCAAACTGCTGGTCGGAGACGTGCGCAACCAGAGCCTGAAGTCCATCTGGACCTCGGGAGAAATGAACGCACTGCGACTGCAGCATCTGGAAGGGCGGCGGAAGGAGAACCCGGTGTGCGCCAACTGCGGCCAATTGAGCCATTGCCTGCCCGACAACATCGATACCTATGGCGAGACCTTGCTCGCTCGCTTCCATGCTCAGAAACCGGCCGTCGCCGAGGCGATCCCGGGCATGAAGCGGAACGCGCCCGGCGAGGCTGTGGTGCGCTTTGCGCGCCACGGCTGAGGAAACCGGCGCGCGGTTTCGAATCGGACTCCTGGCAATGCGAATTCTGCACATCACGCCGCATCTGGGCGGCGGAGTCGGCAAGGCCGTTTCGGCACTTGCGCTGCGCGCGGCCCATTCGCATCCGGGGCAGCGCCACGCAGTAGCCTGCCTGGAGGTGCCGGAAAAGATCGTCAATGCGCGTGCACTGACCGCGGCCGGAATCGAGCTGCTGGTGGCACCGGATCTCCCGGCGCTGGCGCGCGCTTGCGCCGCCGCCGATATCGTGCAGGTCGAATTCTGGAACCACCCGGCGCTGGTACATGCGCTATGCCGCACAAGACTTGCGCCGCTGCGACTCCTGGTGTGGACACACGTGTCGGGGCTTCACGAGCCCATGCTGCCGCCCGCGCTTCTGCGCGCGGCTCATCTTGTGGTTTTCAGCTCCGAGTGCAGCCTGCAGGCCCCCGAGGTACACAACGCGCCGGTGCACATGCGCCGTGGATTCCGCGTGATTTCCAGCGGAGTCGGGGTGGAGCACATCGAATTCCGCGCTCGGCCATTGCGCCGAGATGGCGCACTTCGCGCGGGCTATGTCGGTAGCATGAATCTGTCCAAGCTTCACCCGTCTTACGTCGCGATGGTCGCGCCGGCGGCACTCTCTCTGGGCTCCGGACTCACGGTGCGCATGGTCGGCGACCCGCTGAACCGTGACTGCTTGCAACAGGAATCTCAAGAGGCAGGATGCGCCGATCTGTTCGAGTTTCGCGGCTTCCGATCAGACGTTTTCGCTGAATTCGCCGAATTCGATATCCATCTATACCTGCTCAACCCCCTGCATTACGGCACTGCCGAGAACTCACTTTTAGAGTCGATGGCGGCCGGCGTCGTTCCCATCGTGCTCGACAACCCGGCAGAACGTGCATTGGTCGAGCACGGGCGCACCGGCTTCGTCGTGCGAACCCCTGAGGACGTTCGCCGGTCGCTTGAGCGACTGGATTCGGATCGAAGCTTGCTGAGCGACATGGGGTGGGCGGCCTCACAAGCGGTGCGCGAGCGATTCAGTGACAGCCGCATGGCCGAGGACTTCGCGCAGGCCTATGAAAGCGTAGCTTCGCTTGCGCCGCGCTCGATCGATTTCGAGGCGGTGTTCGGCACGGGTCCCGCCGAGTGGTTTCGCGCGTTCCAGCGCGAGCCGCTGGTGTTCAGAGCCGATGGAAGCGTGCATCGTCCGGACGATGCACGCTGGCACGGGTTGTTCGATATTACAAAGGGAACGATATTTCACTTTGCCCACCATTTCCCGGATGATCCGTTGCTTAAGCGCTGGAGCGACGCGCTGCAGCTCCTGCGTGCGGCCTCCTGACTTCGACGATGTACACCTCTACCCTCCGCATTCGGCAGCGTACATCGCGTGATCTTGCGCAACGGCTGCTCGAACGATTAGTGAGCGATCGCCGCATGCGGCACTCGGTAGCTGTCGAGCGTCCGCTGGCGCTTTACGGAGCAGGCAATCTCGGGTTGCTTGCACGGGCCTATTGCGAGCGCGTAGGGATCGAACTGCATTTCGTCGTAGATCGTGCAGCGGCATCGCTGAGCACTAGTCCGCAGTGGCACGGCTGCGTGCTGCAAACCCCTGCGCAAGTTGCCCCGGCCGCCCGCCGCGAAGTCTGCCTTGCGGTGAGCATCGTCACTGAGCCCTTCGGCGACATCGAGCGCAAACTGGCGAGTGCCGGCTGGAACGAGGTCATCCCCTTCTATGACATCGCAGAGTCATTTCGTGACCGTCACCCGCTTTCGAACGGCTGGTTCGCCGATCCTCTAGACAGTGGCGCAGCCGGGCAAGTCGCGCAAGCGCTGGACCGCTGGGACGACGACATTTCGAGGGCACATCATCTGCAATTCCTCGCGTGGCGTCGGCTGCGCGAGGAGTGGCGATTCGACCACGCACCGGTTCGGGTCGAGGAGCGCTTCGCGTGCCCCGAAGTAGTCGCGGCGCTCGGCGACGACGAATCACTGCTTGACATCGGCGCCCACACAGGAAGCTTCGTGCGCCTGGCGCTCGCTCTGCTGCCTAGCCTGCGCAGGTTGTGGGCCATCGAGCCCGATCCATACAATATGGCCCGGCTCCACGCCTGGCTCTTCACGTTGCCGGACGGACTACGCCAACGCGTCGAACTCCTGCCCCACCTTCTTGCCTCCACGAGCGGGGTTACGCGATTCCACGCCGGCCTCGATTACGCGTCGCAATGCACGCCGCTTGGCTCCCCATGGCCGTGCGCCAGCGTGGATGACCTTGAGCTTCATCCGACGCTGATCAAATTGCACGTCGAGGGGGCGGAGCTCGATCTGCTGCGAGGGGCGCGCCGGACTCTTGAGCGCCAGCGCCCGATCGTGATGGCGACCAGCTACCACAACGACGATGGCATCTCGCGTCTTCCGATCTGGCTTCACGAGCAATTGCCCGGCTACCGGCTGCATTTCCGCATGCATGGCTGGTGCGGAACTGGAGCGGTGATCTATGCGATTCCCGCGGAGCGTCCTGCGCTCAATTGCGGAGATGGCCTGCATGCAACGCGCTGATTTGTTTCGACGCCTGATCGGCGCGACGCGCCCGGATCACCTGCTGCGCATAGCGGCCGAGCAATGCGCCTCTCTGGCTGGCCGCTATGGTGAACCGGGCGAGCGACTGGCGCGTGCATCGCGCGTGGTGATCTACGGTGCGGGCCTATACGGCCGCCAAGTGCACGCAGCCTGGAACGGCAGGGTCAGTGGGCTCATGGGCTTTGTCGACAGCGATCGCACCAAGTGGCGCACGAGTTGGCGGGGACTCGCGATACGCGATCCCGACGCGCTGTCCAGCGACTGGTCCGACTGCCTGGTGGTGGTCGCAGCGATGGAGACCCATGGCATCACCGAACGTCTGCGCCCACTTGACGTGCAGACGCTCTACGCGGAACGCGACGGCAGTGTCGGCGAGATTCCAGGCCATTGGCTACTGCGGCAGCACAACCTCCTGCAGGACTTGTATGAGCAGTTGGCCGACGATACCTCCCGTCGAGTTCTGCTTGAAACCGTGAAGGCTCGGATGTTCCAAGAGTTCCATTTCCCAATGAAGGGAAATTGGTTCACCGCGAACTGCGCATCAACGCCTCAATACTTCCCACCCGATATCCTTTCGCAGTGCGACGCGGAGACCTTCATCGACTGTGGCGCCTTCGACGGCGACACGACAATCGATTTTTTCGCGAACTCATGGCGGGCCGGAGCCCGCGAGTGCAAGGCACTTGCCATAGAGGCCGACGAGGCGAACGTGCGTACGACGCGCCGCAATCTGGATGAATACGGGCTGCGGGACGTGCTCGTGCTGCACCGCACGCTGGGACTGCAGCACGAATCCATTCACCACTGTCGCGACAACTCACTGCCCCGACTCGGCGCGCCGCTACGGCTTGACGACCTCGAACTTCCCCGCTCACCGCTCTATCTGAAAATGGACATCGAGGGGGCGGAACTGGAAACACTGCAGGAGGCCGCGCGCCTGATCGAGTCGAGGCAGCCACGCATCGCGGTATGCACCTACCATAGCACGCGCGACCTGCTGAGGATTCCGCGCCATCTCTTGGAGCGCCACCCGGATTACCGGCTGTTTCTGCGACACCACCGTGCGGGATCGCTGTGGGAGACCGTGTGCTATGCGATGCCGCGATCCGCGGCCTAGAAATCGGAAACAGACCGTGAAAGCCAAACTCCAGTCGCGCAGTCCGCTCGAGATCCGCACCAATCTCGCAGAGGTAATCCCGCTGCCGTCACCGATCACCATGATTGTCGAGGTCGCCAGCGTATGCAATCTGCGCTGTACGTTCTGCCCTACCGGAGATACCGAGATTTCGCGTGGCACGGGCAAATTCCGCGGCCTCATGGACTTCGCCCTGTTCGAGAAGATCATCGCAGACATCGCACGATTTGACCGTCCGATCAAGGCCCTGCATCTGCACAAGGACGGTGAGCCCTTGGTGCATCCCCAGTTCCCGGAGATGGTGAAACTGGCCAAGAGTTCACCCAACATCCTACGGGTCGAGACGACGACGAACGGCATCCTGCTGGCCCCTGATCTCAACGAAAAACTGGCTGGGTCGGGCATCGACCGCGTGAAGATCTCTGTCTACGGACTGAGCGAACAGGATTTTCTGAAGAATTCCAGGGTAAGGGTCAACTTCGATCGCTATATAGAAAACATTGCCGATCTGTATCGCCGGCGCCGCAACACGGAAATCTACGTCAAGATCATGGAGGAAGGCCTAGACAACGCCAAGAAACAGTTCTTCCTTGACACCTTCGGAGATATTGCCGACACGGTCTTCTTCGAGCATTGCGTCGACACTTGGCCTGAATTCTCACTTCAGGGGCGCTCGGAGGTGGCCGTCAAGACCATCGGTATTCTGGGCCAGCCGGTACGTGCCTACAAGAAAGTGTGCCCGCAGCCTTTCTACAATCTCACAGTGTGCGCGGACGGCCGCATGACGGCCTGCTGTGCCGACTGGGAGGTGAAGCTCGAAGTGGGCGACGCGCGCAGCGAGTCGTTGTTCGACGTGTGGAACAGCCCGCGATACGACGATTTCCGCCGCATGATGCTTCGAGGCGAGCGCGCCACGCATCCAGTGTGCGGGCGCTGCGGCTACCCAACAATGACCTGCGTCGATGACATCGACGATGCGGCGCCGAAGATCCTGGAAAACTATAACCGGAAGCGTCCCTGATCGCTGCCGTCCTGCGTTCCCGACCTCCCATTCCCGATCGCGAGACCTCATGACCTCTGGCGAAGACGAAACGCTGCATATTACGATCACCAGCTATAACTACGCCGAATACATTCAGCAAGCAATTGATTCGGTTGTATCGCAAATCGATCCACACTGGCGCTTGTGCATTGCTGACAACGGCTCCACTGACGCCACGCTTGACATCGTGCAGCCGTACCTTCGGGACCCGAGGATCCGACTTCATCGCCACCCGAGCAACATTGGCCCCCGCGGTAACGGCTTCTTCGCACTGGAGCAGTGGGACACTGAATACCTGGCGGTGCTTCAGGCCGATGATTTCCTGGCTCCGAACTTTGTCGCCGAGGCGCGTGCAGCTCTCGCCGCGAACCCTTCGGTACCGGCCGTATTCTTCGACTGGCAGCACTTCATCCAGGAGCGGGCCCAGTACGCCTATCACGACTCCTTCCCTTTCGACGCCAGGAAGGCTGGCGCGAAGCAACTCGGCCCATTCCTGAGCATCTGCAATTTCATCCCGTACCATCTGATTGCATTTCGGTCGAAATGCATCCGAGAGGTGCACAAAACTTTTACAGAAACCCCAATCCATCAACTTGGCGAACAGTTCCTGCTCAAGTTGCTCGAAGACCACGTCGGCCATCTTCACTATTGCGCAACGGTCGGCGGCTACTGGCGTCGCCATGCGCGACAGCTTACAACCGGCCACGGGGTCGACCGCACCGGCGAGATAGACGAAGTGGTCGAACGCCTGTGGTATCTCGAAAGGACCTCTACGGGGCGACCACTGACACGGTTCACCACGCTTGCCACGTTCATCTCCAAGTCCTCGCGGGTATCGATGCTCGAGGCCGTGACCTGGCTGATGGACAAGGGCCGGCGCCTGCTGGATTCCTTTCACGTTCCGGTGGAAGGTAGCGAGACTTCGCTACTTGCCGGCACCTTCTTCGTACTGCTGAAATTCCTCGCGTTCAGTTCGGTGCGGCAGGTTGCCTCCGAGGACATCGATGCGTGGCTGAATCGGCTTCGCGAAGCCACAGGACTTGACAGCATTGCAGCGCTCGGCGAGTTCGCTCGCGCACGCCACGGCGACGCCTTCATCACGAACGAGGAAGTTGCGGTCATTGAGCAACGGTTTCCGTCCTTGCGCACATCGCAGTCGGCCGCCCCAACGCCTGCAGCCGGAGCGGGAGTGCCTCCGGTGCGCAACATCGGCTACCTCTCCACCGACGGCAACGGAATCGCCAGTTTCCAGATCCGCATGGCGCCTCTGTTCGCGGGGTTGGAGCCCGAACTGCGCCTGCACCAGTTGCTTGAGCGAAGGCCCGACGGCGGCCTGCACCTGGACTTGCAGCAACTGGAGGCGATGGACGCCTTCGTCGTACAGCGTTTCCTGCCCGCGCCGCAGACCGCGGAACTGCTGCAGCGCATCGTGCAGAGTGGAAAGCCGCTGCTCTACGAAATCGATGATCTACTCACCGACGTTCCACCGAGCAATCCACATCACCAGGAGTCACAGGCGATACGGCCCTACCTGGAACAGTGGCTGCGCGCGGCGAGCGGCATCATCGTTTCGACACCGGCACTTCAGCGCGCGCTGGCAGGCCTGAACCCGCGCATCGCGGTCGTCCCGAACTTCATCGACCTTGAGCGCTGGACCCGACGTAGCGCGGTCCCCGAGACGGCTGACTGCGTCGTGCGCATCCTGTGCGCTGGTACGCCGACCCACGCAAGCGACTTTGCGATGCTGACCCCGGTGCTGGAGCGCCTGCACCGCCGATTCGGCAACTCGGTGCGCTTTGTGTTCTTCGGCGTGCCGCCGCAGCCCTCGGCAAACCTCGGAGACGTAGAGTTCATCGAGTTCCAGCCCGACTATTCGGCCTATGCAAGTCGCATGCTTGAACTTGGAGCTGATATCGCGCTGACCCCGCTCGAGGACAATGCCTTCAACCGCGCGAAGAGCCATGTCAAATGGCTCGAATACGCCGCCGTGGGAATCGCCGGCGTCTACAGTGACCTCGAACCCTACGGACATGTGCGGCACATGGAAACCGGAATGCGCGTGCCGAACTCGGCCGGTGCATGGTTCGACGCGATCGCGCAGCTGATCGAACAGCCGCAGCTGCGCGATCGCATTGCCCGCCAAGCGGCCGAGGAAGTTCGCGCAAACTGGTCACTAGCCTCGCAGGGCTGGCGCATCTCGGCGGCATGGCGCGAACTGCTCGGCATGCCGCCCCCAAAGTCGCCCGGAGCCGGCAACGCAGCGCCAGCCCCGGCACGAACTTTGCCGGCGCAACCGTGGATGCATGCACAGCGAAGTTCCCCCACTGAAACGCAATGGATCGCCGAGCGCATCGCGGCTTGGAGCAAGGCCCCACGCATCGCGATCGCGGTGTTCCCGAGTGCCAGCATTGACTCCGCACCAACGCTGCGCTCCCTTCTGGCGCAGCCGGTCGAACCGGAGATCGTCCCCGTGGTCGACGACTGCGCGTACCTGCTGGAGCAGGCGAACAGAAGCTTGCTCGCGTCGAAGGCTGACTGGATCGGCTATTGCGAGTCCGGAGACCAGTTAGCCGACGACGCCTTGTTTCGCGTTGCCACCGCTGCCGCCCGGCACCCGCAGTGGCAAATCCTCTACACCGACGAAGACACCCTCACCCCCGACGGCCAGCACCTCAACCCCCACTGCAAGCCCGATTTCAACCTCGACTACCTGCGCAGCCTGCCCTATGTCGGCGGGCTGCTGCTCATCCGCCGCGACCTGTTCGAGACGCTCGGCGGCTTCGACCCGCAGCGCGAGGGCGCGGAGGACTACGACCTGCTGCTGCGCGCGTGGGAGCACCTGCAGCGCAGCGGCGACGGCGAAGCCGCGATCGGTCACGTCGCCGAGGTGCTGTACCACCGGCTCGCCGGCTCGGGTCATACGCGCAAGAGCGTGCCCGAACTGCTGGCCGCCGGCCAGGCCACGCTGCAGGCCCATTTCGACCGTCTGGGCATCGCCGCCGAGGTGCAGGGCGGCCCGTTCCCGCCGTCGTACCGCGTGCGCTGGCCGCTGCCCGAGACCCGCCCGCTGGTGTCGATCATCATCCCCACGCGCGACCAGCTTTCGATGCTGCAGCGCTGCGTCGAGTCGCTGATCGAGAAGACCCGCTACCCGGCCTACGAGGTCCTGATCGTCGACAACGACAGCCGCGCCGACGACGCGGTGCGCTACCTGGACGCGATCGAATCGCGCGAGGCCGAGCTC
>DAHWJK010000357.1:0-2079 GCA_027344185.1 Thiobacillus sp. | reverse complement strand
GAAATCCATGCCCTCAACGGTCCGCACTACAACATCGATGGTCTGGGGGTGAAATTTTCCGCCAGTCCCCGGCATGTCGACGTACTGCTGGTGACCGGCCCGGTTTCGCGCCACATGGAAGCCGCGTTGAAGCGCGCCTATGAGGCCATACCGGATCCCAAGTGGGTGGTGGCCATGGGCGAGTGCGCCTGCGCCGGCGGGATGTTCGGCGAGAGTTACGCGTCGTGCGGAAAAATATCCAACGTCATCCCCGTCGACGTCGAAGTGCCGGGTTGCCCCCCTACCCCGACCGCGCTGCTGCAAGGCATCCTGGCGGCCGTCAGCAAGGGGACGCCCAACGCAGACGGCTAGCCCGGATATTTCACAGGGGAGGTATCGGCACAGCATGTAGACCCGCATAAAATCAGCGTGAGAGAAGATTTTGTGGGGAGCTGTGCCGATGCCAAAGTGTACCGCTGATCAAATGGGATTTGGGCGTCTTGGGCGACGCCTGATCGAGGCCAATTTCGAGGGCGGGGCGCTCAGCTCCGACGGCGGGCTGATGTTACTGCGACAGGCGGATCGCAAGATCGGCCTGTCCGCCGCGGTTGCCTCCGCCCTGCACGATCCGCGCAATCCCGATTTCATCGTCCACGAGATGCGTGACCTGGTGGCGCAGCGGCTGTATGGCCTGTGCTGCGGCTACGAAGACCTCAACGACCATGCCGCCCTGCGGGACGACCCGCTGATGCAAACCGCCGTCGGCACCGGCGAAGCCCTCGGCAGCAGCCCGACCCTGTGCCGCCTGGAACGCCGGGCCACCCGATCCGACGTGGTGGCCTTGAACCGGGTGCTGGTCGAACAGTTCATCGCCAGTCATGCAACCCCGCCCGGCGAACTGGTGCTGGATGTCGATGCCTCCGACATTCCCCTGCATGGCGACCAGGAGGGCAAAGAATTCCACGCCTACTACGACCACTACTGCTACCTGCCGCTGTACGTCTATTGCGGCAAGTCCCTGCTCGCCTGCGTGTTGCGCCGTAGCCGCATCGACGGCGCGAAACACGCCGCCGCCGTGATCAAGCTCCTGGTCACCCGGCTGCGCCAAACCTGGCCCGACGCGAGGATCATCGTCCGGGGCGATTCGGGTTTCTGCCGCCAGCGGCTGATCCGCTGGTGCGAAAGGCATGCGGTGGGCTACGTCATTGGCGTGGCGAGGAATGCCCGGCTGCACAAGGCGGTTCAAGCATGGGAAGGCGAACTCGAAGCAGCCTTCGCCCGCGACGGCACGAAGCAGCGCACGATCCGCGAATTCCGCTACGCGGCGGACTCCTGGAACATCGAGCGCCGCATCGTCACCCGTCTGGAGTATGGCGCGCAGGGTGCCAATCCGCGCTTCATCGTGACCAATCTCACTCAGTCCGCCGATGAACTCTACGACGGCCTGTATTGCCCGCGGGGGGAGGCCGAGAACCGGATCAAGGAGACGCAGCTTGATCTCTTCGGCACCCGGGCTTCCAGCCGGAAATTTCTGGCCAACTGGCTGCGCATCCTGTTCTCGGCGCTGGCCTATACCCTGATGCAGCGCCTGCGCGAGATGGCGCTGGCCAACACCGAACTGGCACGGGCGAGTGCTGCGACGATCCGCGTGAAACTCTTCAAGATCGGCGCGGCGGTGATCCGCAATACCCGGCGCATCCGCATCCTGTTCGCCTCGCACCATCCACAGCGCCTGGTCTTCCTCGCCGCCGCGCGTGCCCTGGCTTCACCATGACCCAACCCGAGTGCGGCCCCGACATGTTGACGCTTCGGGGGTGGGGGGTGGTTCGCCCGGAATTCAGGTAATTGCTCAAGGATTGAGCAATTACCGCAACCACCCCACCAGCCTTGCCAGCGTGTCTCGCGAATTTGCTCAAATCACGGGCCGGTGAAATATCCGGGCTAGAACACCAGCGGATCGACGTCAAGCGACCAGCGCGCGATACGCGGCTTGATGCGCTCGAGTTGCGGCCGCCAATCGCGCACGAAAGCCTGCAGGGCCTGGCGCTGCGCCGACTGGATCAGGAGTTGTGCGCGTTCGAGATTGGCGACACGTGCCAT
>DAHWJK010000355.1:0-20296 GCA_027344185.1 Thiobacillus sp. | reverse complement strand
TCGTGCGCGCGCGGCGCGCTGGCCGAGCCTGGCGCTGACCGCCAACGCGGGCCGCACCTATTTTCTGGAAGATGACCGCACCGCGTCCAACACCTACAACGCCGGCGTGAACCTGTCGGTGCCGCTGTTCGACGGCGGCCGCCTCGCAGCCGAGGCGCGCGCGGCGGCGCGCGATGCCGAACGCCTGCAGGCCGAAACCGAGACCCAGCGCAGCCTGATCGCGCGCGCCGTGACCGAGGCCTTTCACGATGTGCGTCACGCGCAGGCCCAACGCGCCGGCGTGGCGGTGCAATTCGAAAGCGCCAGCGAGTCGGCGCAGGCCGCCGAGGCGCGCTACCGCGCCGGAGTCGGCAATCTGCTCGAATGGCTGACCGCGCAGGCCGATCTGGCGCGCGCGCGCCAGGTCCAGGCGCAGGCCGACGCCGACTGGCTGGCCGCCTTTTCCCGTTTGAACCATGCGCTGGGCCGTCTGCCCGCCCTCACTGCTGAAGGACACCCATGAACGTTCGCATCCTTGTCATCGTCGTCGTGCTGGCGCTGATCGCAGGCGTGGCGTATCGCACCCAGTTCGCCGAAAGCGACGACGGCAGGCAGGGCGGCGGCGACCGCGCGCTCGCGGTGAAAACGGCGGCCGTCGAGGTGCGGGATTTTCCCCGCGTGATCGACCTGCCAGGCACGCTGGAAGCCGCCCAGCAGGTGGCGATCGTCGCCCAGACCAGCGGCACCGTGCTGCGTCAGCATGTGCAGGAGGGGGATCAGGTGCGCGCCGGCGAGACGCTCTTCACGCTCGACGCGCGCCCGGCGCAGGCGCGCATCGCGCAAAGCCAGGCGGCGCTGGCCGGCGCGCGCGCCGAAACCGCCGAAGCCGAAAAAAAAGTGGAACGGCTGGCGCCGCTGATGAAATCCGGATACATCAGCCAGCAGGAGTTCGATGATGCACGGGTGGCGCTGGAGGCTGCGCGTGCGCGCGCCGGCTCGGCCCGTGCCGAATTGGAGTTCGCGCGACTCGACGCCCAGTATGCGCAGATCCGCTCGCCGATCGCCGGCCGCGTCGGGCGCATTGCGATCCGCCAGGGCAGCCTGGTTCAGGCCGGCGGCGAGCCGCTCACCACCGTCGTGGCGCCGGGTGCGCTCGACGTGCGCTCGGCCCTGACCGAAGCCGACTGGCCGCAGGTCGTCGCGGCGCGTGCGGCAGGCAGGGTGATGGCCGAGGTGCGGCCGGATTCGCTGGGCGCCGCGCCCGAACAGTCAACTGCGGTGCAGGGCGAACTGGTGTTCGTCGACACCCAGCTCGATCCCGCCACCGGCGCGGTGCCGCTGAAGGTGCGGATCGCCGGATCGCCGGGCGCGCTGATGCCCGGGCAGGGCGTGCGCTTGCGCCTGCTGCTGGGCCGCCTCGCCGATGTGAAAGTGCTGCCCGAGGCGGCGCTGCAGCAGGGGCAGGAAGGCACCTATGTGTATGTGGTGCGCGACGACCGTGCGGTGATTCAGCCGGTGCGGGCGACCCACAACCTCGATGGCCTGCTGGTGGTCGAGGGCGGATTGCAGGCGGGCGAGCCGGTGTTGATCGAAGTCCCCAAGCGGCTGAAGGCCGGCGACAAGGTCCGGCTCGAAGGCGCGCCGGCGGACCGCAAACCGGGCAAGGCGGGGTCGTGATGCGAAGACCAGCCCAGCGCTTCAGCCTTGAGCGCGCGCCGGCATGAACCCGTCTCGCCTCTTCATCGAACGCCCGGTTGCCACGCTGATGCTGGTGCTGGCGATGGTGCTGTTCGGCGCGCTTGCCTACAGGCAGCTGCCGGTCAACGATCTGCCGCAGGTCGACTTCCCCACCTTGCGCATCAGCGCCAGCCTGCCGGGTGCGAACCCGGAGACCATGGCCAACACGGTGGCGATGCCGCTGGAGCGGCAGCTGTCGACGGTGCCGGGGATCGAGTCGATGAGTTCGCAATCGAGCCAGGGCTCGACCAGCATCACGCTGCAGTTCGAGTTGTCGCGCGACATCGACGCCGCCGCGCAGGACGTGCAGACCGCCATCGCGCAGGCGGCGCGCAACCTGCCCGCCGGCATGGACCCGCCCCAGTTGCGCAAGATCAACCCGTCCGATTCGCCCATCCTGTATCTGGCCCTGTCGGCCGAGCGCCTGCCGCTGACCCGGCTCGACGCGATCGCCGACTCGCGGGTGGCGCAGCGCCTGTCGGGCATGAGCGGGGTGGCGCAGGTGCTGGTGTTCGGTTCGCAGAAATACGCGCTGCGGCTGTATCTCGACCCCGCCAGGCTGCAGCAGCGCGGCCTGAGTTTTACCGACGTCATCCAGGCGGTGCAGACGGCGAATGCCAATCTGCCGTCGGGCACGCTCGATGGCGCCAGCCGCGCCTACACGGTGAAAGCGCCGGTATCGCTCGCCCATGCGGAAGATTTCGGCAACATCATCGTCGCCTACAAGGACGGCGTCGCGCTGCGCCTGAAGGATCTGGGACGCGCCGAGGACGGCGTCGAAAACGACAAGACCCGCACCTGGTACAACGGCACCCGCGCCATCGTGCTGGCGGTGCAACGCCAGCCGGGTGCGAACACGGTCGAAGTCGCCGAGCGCATCCGCGCGATGCTGCCGCAGATCGAGGAAGAATTGCCCGACGGTGTTCGCCTGCAAGTGCTTTCCGATCGCTCGCGCTTCGTCAGGGACTCGATGCATGAAGTCAATTTCACGCTGATGCTGGCGCTGGTCCTGGTGATCCTGGTCATCTTCGCTTTTCTGCACAACCTTCGCGCCACCCTGATCGCCGCGCTGGTGCTGCCGAGCACGCTCCTGGGCACATTCGCCTTCATGCATCTGGCAGGCTATAGCCTCAACAACCTGTCGCTGATCGCGATCATCCTGGCGATCGGCTTTGTGGTGGACGACGCGGTGGTGGTGATCGAGAACATCACGCGTCACCTCGACATGGGCAAGTCGCGCATGCAGGCCGCGCTCGACGGCGCGCAGGAAATCGGCTTCACCGTGGTGTCGATGACGGTGTCGCTGGCGGCGGTATTCCTGCCGATCCTGTTCATGGGCGGCATGATCGGCCGGCTGTTCCAGGAATTCGCCGTCAGCATCGGCGTTGCCGTGCTGCTGTCCGGGGTGGTGGCGCTGACGCTGACGCCGATGCTGTGCGCGCGCGGCCTGTCGCACGAAGCGCCGAACAATCCCCTGTCGCGCGGCTTCGAGGCGGCGTTCAGCCGCTTCCGCGATTTTTACGGCGACACCCTGCGCGCCAGCATGCGCCATCGCGGCCTCATGCTGCTGTTGTCGGCCGCGGTGATCGGCGGCATGGTCTGGCTGGCCGGTCAGGTCAAGCAGGGCTTCATTCCGCGCGTCGATTCCGGGATGATTTTCGCCAGCATCCAGTATCCGGAAGGCATTCCGTTCGAGGAGCTCTCCATGCGCCAGCAGCGCATCGCCGATATCGTGCAGAAGCATCCCGCGGTCGAAGGCCTGATGTCGAGTGCCGGGCAGGCCGGCGGCGGCATCGGCGGTTCCAACGTCGGCCGGCTGGTGATCCGGCTGGCGCCGCGCGAGACCCGGATCGGCGCCGATGAAGTGATCGACGAACTGCGCGCGGCAACGCGCCAGGTCAGCGGCGTCAACGTCACGCTGCAGAATCCGGCCTCGATCAACGTCGGTTCCTTGATTTCCAGCAGCGACTACCAGCTGACCCTGAAGTCGAGCGATTTCGAGGCGCTGAAAGCCGCCGCTGCCGTTGTCGAAAAGCGCCTCGACGCGGTGCCGCTGCTGGTCGACGTCGACAGCAACCTGGAGCTGCGCAACCCCGAGCTGCGCGTGGTGCTCGATCCGGTGCAGTCGGCGCGGCTCGGCATCAGCGCGCAGCAGGTGCAGCAGACTTTGTACGACGCGCTCGGCGGACGCCGCATCAGCGAGATCAACGGCGTCGACGACCAGTATGCGGTCAGCCTGAAGATTCTGCCCGAAGCGCAGCTGAATCCGTCGATCCTTGGACAACTGCCCTTGCGCACCGAATCGGGCGCGCTGACCCGGCTCGATGCGGTGGCCCGGATCGAACCGGGCGTGGGGCCGATTGCGGTGTATCACTACGGCCAGCAGCCGGCGGTCACGCTGTCGTTCAACCTCGCGCCCGGCGCATCGCTCAACGCCGCGCTCGATGCAGCGCTGGCCGCCGCCAACGAGGCGCTTCCGGCCGGGGTCAGCGCCGAACTCACCGGCGCGGCGCAGAAATTCCAGGAGTCGACCGTCACGCTGCCCCTGTTGTTGCTGTTCACCGTCGTCATCATCTACATGGTGCTGGCGGTGTTGTACGAACACCTCGGCCATCCGCTCACCATCCTGACCGCCTTGCCGCTGGCGGGCTTCGGTGCGCTGCTGGTGCTGTTGCTGATGGGCGAGGAGCTCAACATCTTCAGCTTCGTCGGCATCATCCTGCTGGTGGGTCTGGTAAAGAAGAACGGCATCATGATGATCGACTTCGCGCTGACCCGGCAGCGCGCCGGCATGAGCGCCGAGGACGCCATCGTCGAAGCCAGCCTGGTGCGTCTGCGCCCGATCATGATGACCACCTTCGCCGCGATCTTCGCCACGCTGCCGATTGCCATCGGCTTCGGCGCCGGCGCCGAGGCGCGCCGGCCGCTGGGCATTGCAGTGATTGGCGGGCTGGTGTTCTCGCAATTCTTCACGCTTTACATCACACCCACCTTCTACGTGAGCATGGCGCGGATGGAAGCGGCGCTCAGGCGCTGGCGCGCACGGGCGTGATTCAGATCAGCCAGGCCAGCGCGGCGTAACGCGCCAGCTTGCCGAGCGTCACCAGCAGCAGAAAGCTGCCGACGCCGACGCGCAGCACCCCGGCCACCAGACACAGCGGATCGCCCACCACCGGCAGCCAGGCGAACAGCAGACTGGGCCGGCCCCAGCGCGCGAACCAGCGTTCGGCACGGGCAGCGCGCAGCTCGGCTTTTTCGCTGCGCCCTACCGCCTGCCGGCCGAAGCGTCCCATGCCGTAGGTGATCAGGCTGCCGAGCACGTTGCCGACGGTGGCCGTCAGCACGCTGGCAACCGGGTCGGCGCCCTGGTGCAGGCGATACAGCAGCAGCGCTTCGGAACCGCCTGGAAACAGGGTGGACGACAACAGCGCCGACCCGAACAGCGTCCAGTCCATCGTCATTCAGCGCGGCGTGCAGTCGCCGATCCGCCGGGCCCAGGCGCGCTGGGTGAATTCCCTCATGCCCTCCAGCGACGGGACATAGCGGCCGCCCATCAGGACGTCCCAGCCGGCTGCGTGGCTGCTGCCGCTGGCGCGCCCAACCATGCGGCCGCCGCCGGCCGTCGGGCAGCTGAAGTGGTAATTCACCGTGTCGCCAACCTGCTGCAGCCGGCTGACCGCACAAGGCAACCCGGTTTCGCTGGCCGCGTAGGCACTGCCGTTGACGATCTCGCGCGGCGTGGCGCATTGCTGCACCACCCGCACCGGCAGCTGCAGCGGCGTGCCGCGCATCACCAGTTGCAGCGAGACTTCGTACAGGCCGGGCTGCAGCGCGGCCGCCGTGGCGACGGCGGGCAGCGCCGCCAGCACGAGGGAGGCGAAGCGAAACAACGGGTGCATGGAGGTCTCCGGAAGGTTACAGGGGTCAGTGTGACACGGCCCCGGCGCGGATTGAAGCGAAAGACTCAGGGCGCGGCCCAACAATACGATTGATGCCGTAAATCTAAACTATCCATACGATCTATTGGATCGATTTATTGATAATCTCTAATATCTCACCTGTCTTGATTGACAGTGAAAATCAACCTACAGGAGCCATCATGCAGAACACGACGTCCCCGACCATCCAGAACCTCGAAGCCGCCTTTGCCGGCGAGTCGATGGCCCACATCAAGTACATGTGGTTCGCCCGCCAGTGCCGCAAGGTCGGCGACGAATCGACTGCCAAGGTGTTCGAGGACACCGCCGCGCAGGAAATGCTGCACGCCTTCGGCCACGCCGAGCTGCTGTTCGCCGACGAGACCATGACGCCGGCCAGGTGCCTGCAGTACGCGATCGAGGGCGAGACCCACGAGTACACCGAGATGTACCCGAAATTCCGCCACGAGGCGATGATCGAGGGCAACACCGCCGCGGTGGCCGAGATGGACGAGCAGATCGCCGAATCGAAGGAGCACGCGGAAATGTTCAAGGGCGTGCTGGAAAAGGCCGCCAAACGCTTCGCCGCGCTGGCCAAGGTAGAAGAAAAGCACGCAAGACACTACCAGGCCCAGCAAGACGCGATTGCCGCCTGCACATTTTTTAAGACCATTTGATTGAAAGGACGCATCATGAAAGCTTGGCAATGCATCGTTTGCGGTTATGTGTACGACGAATCCAAAGGCGACCCGGAGCACGGCATCGCCCCCGGCACCCGCTGGGAAGACGTGCCCGAGAGCTGGGAATGCCCGGACTGCGGCGTCGCCAAGGCTGATTTCGACATGGTCGAAGTCACCGCTTGATCGCCGGCCACACCGGGAGGCGTTTTAAATGCCTCCCGCAATTTGAATTCAGGAGCTTGTCATGCACCCCATCGTCATCGTCGGTTCCGGTCTCGCCGGCTACACCCTGCTGAAGGAAATCCGCAAGCGCGACGCCGACATCCCGGTCACGCTCGTCACCGCAGACGATGGCGCGTTTTATTCCAAGCCCAACCTGTCGAACGCGCTGGCCACCGGCCGTACGGCCGCGGCGCTCTCCAGCGCCAATGCGGAGAAAATGGCGGCGGACCAGAATGCGACCGTGCTGACGCATACCCGCGTCGTCGCGATCGACACGCAGGGCCAGCGTATCCGCACCGACCGCGGCGAGCTGGACTACGGCACGCTGGTGCTCGCGCTGGGCGCCGACCCATTTGCGCACGGCCTGTCCGGCAACGGCGCGGCCAGCGTGATGGCGGTGAACGATCTCGCCGGCTACGCGGCGTTCCGCGGCGCCATCGAAGGCAAGCGGCGTATTGCGGTACTCGGCGGCGGGCTGATCGGCTGCGAGTTTGCCAACGATCTGGTGCATGCCGGCTACGCGGTCGACGTGGTTCACCTGGGCGAATGGCCGCTGGAACGCCTGCTGCCGATGGAAGCCGGCCGGCGCCTGGCAGACAGCCTCGCCGCGCTGGGCGTGACCTGGCATTTCGGACGCACCGGAAAAAACGTCGATGCGACTGCGGCCGGCTACCAGCTCACGCTCGACAACGGCAAGGCCCTGGAAGCGGACGCCGTGCTGTCGGCGATCGGCCTCAAGCCGCGCACCCAGCTTGCGCAGGCCGCCGGCATCCCGGTCGGGCGCGGGATCCAGACCAATGGCCTGCTCGAAACCGGCGCAGCCCATGTCTATGCGATGGGGGATTGCGCGGAGGTCGACGGCTTGAATCTGCCCTACGTGCAGCCGCTGATGGTGCAGGCGCGCGCGCTCGCCGCCACGCTGACCGGCGCGCCCACGCCGGTGGTCTACGCGCCGATGCCGGTGATGGTGAAGACGCCGGCGCACCCGGTGGCCGTGCTGCCGCCCCGCATCGGCGCGGCCGGCAGCTGGAAGGTCGACTGTTTCGACGGCGGCGTGTGTGCATTGCATCTCGACGCCGGTGGCCGCATGCAGGGCTTCGCGCTCACCGGCAGCGAAACGTCGCGACGCAACGCGCTGGCGAAGGAACTGGCGGCCTGAATTGTCGGCGATCAGGATTCCGGGCGAGCGGCGCCCTCTCCTCCGGCAACAACGAGTCTTTAGCGTTGTTCGTCCGGCTGCAGCGCGTCGATCAGCGGGCAGCTCACCGGGCCCCGACGGCTGGCGCAGCGGTCGACCAGTTGCGCCAGCGCCGCTTCGATCCGCTGCAGATCGGATAAACGCTGACGTACATCGGCCAGCTTGTGTTCGGCAATCGCCCGCGCTTCCGCGCACCGGGTGCCGTCGTCCAGCCGCAGCAACTGGGCAATCTCGTCCAGCGTAAAGCCGATGCGCTGCGCCGCCTTGATGAACTGCACCCGCGCCACCTCGGCGTCGCCGTAACGGCGGATGCCGCCGAGCGGCTTGGCAGGCTCGACGAGCAGGCCGCGCCGCTGGTAGAAGCGGATGGTCTCGACATTGACGCCGGCTGCCTGCGCGACGCCTGAAATGGTATGGCGGTCCATCTTGACTCCGTACTTGGGTACGGCGCTTATCGTACGTCCATCGTCAACATTTAGAAACACCGATGGACACGAAACCCACCCTCTGGGCCAGCGCGCTGGCCGCGATCGGTGCCTCGCTCTGTTGCGTGGCGCCGCTGGTGCTCGTCAGCCTGGGTCTCGGCGGCGCGTGGCTGGCCACGCTCACCCAATTCGAACCGCTGCGGCCGTTATTCATCGCCCTCACGCTCGGCCTGCTGGCGCTCGCCTGGCACAGGCTCTATCGCCGCGCCGCTGTCTGCGTGCCCGGGCAGGTCTGCGCCGATGCTGCCGTGCTGCGGCGCCAGCGCCGCATTTTCTGGGGCGTTGCGGTTCCCTTGCTGCTTCTGCTGGCTTTTCCCTGGTACGCGTTCTTGTTCTACTGAAGGAGATTGACCATGAAAAAACCTTTCTGTCTGGCGGCTCTGCTCGTTGCCGTCGCCAGCCCGTCTTTCGCGGCGCAGCAGACGGTTACGCTCGCCGTGCCGGGCATGAGCTGCGCGGCGTGTCCCATCACCGTGAAGAAGGCCTTGACCCAGGTCGAAGGCGTCACGCGCGCCGAGGTCGACTACGCCGCGCGTCAGGCCGTCGTGACCTTCGACGACGCCAGGACCGGCGTGGCGAGCCTGACGCAAGCCACCGCCGATGCCGGTTATCCGTCGACGCTGAAGGAGTCGGCGAAGTGAAGGACGTCGTGCTCGAATCGACGCTGACCTGTCCGCTGTGCGGTCACGTCAAAACCGAAACCATGCCGACCGATGCCTGCCAGTGGTATTACGAATGCGAAGCCTGCCATGACGTGTTGATGCCGCTGCCGGGAGATTGCTGCGTGTTCTGTTCCTACGGCAGCGTGCCGTGTCCGCCGATCCAGCTGGCGGGCAAGATGGACGGTTGCTGCGGCGGTGCCGACTAGCACGTTTTGCAGGGCTCGACGGGCAGACCGCGCGCGATCCAGCCCGGCCCGGCGCTGCTGCCGACCATGCCTTCCCTGATGTTGTAGACCTGGGTGAAACCGGCTTCCTGCAACGCCTTCTGCATGTGCGTGGTGCGATTTCCGGTACGGCAGATGATCCCGATCGGGGTGTCGCGCTTGCCGTCGAGTTCTGCCGCGACCTGGCGCACGAAACCCGATACGCCCTGCGGGTGCACCATGTTGATTCGCAGGGCGCCTTCGGCGATGCCGGTCTGGCGCCACTCGTCGGGTCGCCGGATGTCGATCAGGGTCAACTGCCCGGCCTGCGCCTGCGCATAGGCTTCGGGGGCTGTCAGCGTAGGCCCGCTTTCGGTGGAGCACGCGCCGAGCGACAGCAGCGCGAGGACGGCAAGGGGCAGGGGATGCTTCAGTGACATGCGTTCTCCGTTTGTTCATATCGGGTCACGCATCAGTTTACCGATCCGGCTTGAAGTTCCGCGTCCCGCATGGTCAGCGACCGCGACTTGCGCGAGAATGCGGCATGGACATCTTCCGCATCTTCCACCTGCAATGCGCGCGGCGCCTGCCCGCGCTGCCCGACGCGCATCCCTGCTCGCGCCTGCACGGCCATTCGTTCCAGGTCGGACTGACCGTCAGCGGCGAAGTCGATCCGGCGTTCGGCTGGGTACTCGACTTCGCCGAGCTGGAGAGGGCTTGGCAGCCCATTCACCGTGCGCTCGATCACCGTAATCTGAACGACATCGCCGGGCTGGAAAACCCCACCAGTGAAAACCTGGCGGTATGGCTGTGGCAGCAGCTCAAGCCCGCGCTGCCGGGGCTGTCTCAGATCGAGGTGATGGAAACGCACGACAGCGGTTGCCGTTATAACGGCCCTCCCTGACGCATTGCGCCCAGACGACAAGGGCGGCGCCCGTCTGCGGACGCCGCCCTTTGCAGGCCAGATATAGGCCGGGTTACTGGATCGTCAGTTCTTTGGCCGAGTTGGCCACTTTTTTCGGCAGGGTCAGTTCCAGCACTCCGTCGGTGTACCGAGCCTGGGCGTTGGACTCGTCAACCTCATGCGACAGGGTGAAGCTGCGCGCCACCTTGCCGCTGTAGCGCTCTGAACGCAGCACCTTCTCGCCTTCCTTCACGTCCTTTTCCATCTTCGTTTCGGCGCTGATCGAAATCTGGTTGCCGTCGATGCTGACGTGGATGTCTTCCTTCTTCACGCCCGGAATGTCGGCATGCACGGTGTATGCGTTGTCGTTTTCCTTCAGGTCCAGCTTGATCTGCATCTGCGGCTGGCCCTCGAACAGCGCTGGGCGCACGAAAAAGCCCTTGAGCATGTCGTCGATATCGCTGAACGGATCGATGCGGGCAAGATTGAGGGGATCGTATCGACTGAGATTGGGCATGATTTTCACTCCTGAAAAATATTCTGGATAAGCGCCTGAGCCGCCTCGGTGGCTGTGTATTCAATCTAGACCCGTGGCCGGCGAATTCAAGACCGATGCGCCCCCGTAGTGACGGTCATCCTTGGTGGCAGCGAATTTGCCTGCTGTGCGCTTTCACCACGCCGAACGCCGAAACAGGCCGCTTGCGGCCAGAAGGCAGCCCCCGGGGATTGCTCAGTGCCGTCATGTCGGCGGCAGGGGATAAAATGGCAGTCACAGGGTGGGACTGCGGCGGGCGGCCAGGGCAATACAGGCGCGGAATTCGTGGCCCCGGTGACCCCTGCCGCATCGCCAGGTTGAAAGGGAATGGGTGGAGTTTTTCAAGACATTGGGTTTGTTTGCCGCCACGGCCATCGCTGAAATTGTCGGCTGTTACTTGCCGTACCTGTGGCTCAGGCAAGGGCATTCGGCGTGGCTTCTGATTCCGGCCGCACTGAGTCTGGCTGCGTTTGCCTGGCTGCTGACGCTGCATCCGCAGGCTGCCGGACGTGTCTATGCAGCCTATGGCGGCGTGTATGTCAGCGTCGCACTGTTCTGGCTCTGGGCCGTGGAGGCGGTGCGGCCCAGCCTGTCCGACTGGGTGGGCGTCAGCGTGTGCCTGCTCGGCATGGCCATCATCATGTTCGGGTCGCGTCATGCCTGATACGCGCATCAACGCGCCCCGGACCGGTCGGCCATCCGACGGAAGCGACGACAAGGGCGCAAGCTCCCCGCTTCTGCCGAGCAAGGTCATGGATCTGCTGCTCGACGCGGTCTGCGTCGTCGACGCACGGGGTGTTTTCGTCTTCATCAGCGCTGCGGGAGAACGCATTTTCGGTTACCGGCCGGAGGAGATGATCGGCCGGCAGGTGCTCGACTTCGTGCATCCCGAGGACCGGGCAAGGACGCTGCAGACGATCGAAGAGATCCTGGACGGCCAGCCCCAGCCCCTTTTCGAAAACCGCTATGTGCGCAAGGATGGCCAGATCGTTCACCTCATGTGGTCGGCCCGCTGGTCGGAGCCCGACCAGTTGCGGGTTGCGGTGGCGCGCGACATTACCGAGCGCAAGCGCGCCGACGCCCTGCAGGCCGCGCTTTATGCCATTTCCGAAGCGGCTCATACCGCCGAAGATCAGGTCGCCCTGTTCGAACGCATCCACCAGATTATTGGCGAGCTGCTGCCGGCGGCCAATTTCTTCGTCGCGCTGTACGACGCCGGCGAGGACGCATTGACCTTTCCCTACTGCGCCGATGAATTCGGCCAGGCACCTGGGCCGCAGAAGCTGGATTCGGCGGCGATGAGCGCCGAGGTCATCCGTACCGGCCAGGTGCTGTTGCTGGCGCCGCAGGCCAACCCGGGACTGACCAGTCAGGCCTGGCTCGATGTCAGTCGCAACGCGCTGCACTGGCTGGGCGTGCCGCTGTTTGCAAAGGAGGGCGTCATCGGCGCGCTGGTGGTGCAAAGTTATGACAACGAGACGCGCTACACCCAGAAGGACATCGAGCTGCTGCAGTTCGTCGCCAATCAGATCGCCCCGGTGATCGAGCGCAAGCAGATGGAACTCTGGCTGCAGCACATCGCCCGGCACGATCCGCTCACCGATCTGCCCAACCGCGAGCTGTTCCACGACCGGCTGCAAACCGCGCTGCGCATGTCCGAACGCGACCCGTCGCCGCTGTCCCTGCTGTACCTCGACCTGGACCGGTTCAAGCAGGTCAACGACACGCTGGGGCACGCCGCTGGCGACCTGCTGTTGCAGGAGGTCGCGCGCCGCCTGCGGCGCTGCGTACGCGAATCGGATACGGTGGGACGCATCGGCGGCGACGAATTCCTGGTGCTGCTCAACGGCATCGATCCGCCCGAACAGGCCCTCTCGGTCGCCGAGAAGATCCGCGCTGCGCTCGATCAGCCTTTTGAACTGGCCGGCCAGCAGGTGCGGGTTTCACCCAGCATCGGGGTGGCCTTCTACCCCGCGCATGGCCGCGACTACAAGCAGCTGATCCGCTATGCCGACGAGGCGATGTACGACGCCAAAAAACATGGCGGCAACCGCGTCCAGGTCAGCCTCCGCCCCAGCCTGCTCGATCCGCCGCACGCGCACCCGTCCGCGCCCTGACCCGCGCACCAATTTGCGGCACCCCGCTCCGCGCATGCACTGCCGCTGAGCATGGCGGCCGTCACTGGCCCGGCCGGATTGGATCAAGTCCTTGAATTCATTGCGCTGCAGGCTTCTGGCACAGACCCTGCTGACAGACAGGGGGAGGAGCCATCATGTCTGTCGTTTCATCTGTCTGCTGTTATTGCGGCACCGGCTGCGGGGTGCTGATCGAGGCCGACGCCGGAAAAATCACCGGCGTGCGGGGCGATCCCGCGCACCCGGCCAACCGCGGCAAGCTGTGCACCAAGGGGGCGGCGCTGGCGCTGTCGGCGCAGGCGTCCGGCCGCGCGCTGGTTCCTGAGCTGCGCGCCGACCGTGCCTCGCCGCGGCGGCGGGTGAGCTGGGACGCTGCGCTCGATCACGCCGCCGAGCAATTCCGTGCGGTCATCCTCGAGCACGGCCCCGATGCCGTGGCCTTCTATATTTCCGGCCAGCTCACCACCGAGGCGTATTACGTCTTCAACAAGCTCGCCAAGGGCCTGATCGGCACCAACAACGTCGACACCAACTCGCGCCTCTGCATGTCGTCCGCGGTGGCCGGCTACAAGGCCACCCTCGGCGCCGATTCGCCGCCCGGCTGCTACGACGACATCGATCACGCCGGCACGATTTTCATCGCCGGCTCCAATACGGCCTATGCGCATCCCATCCTGTTCCGCCGCATCGAGGCCGCACGCAAGGCCAATCCGGAACTCAGGCTGATTGTGGTCGACCCGCGCCGCACCGACACCGCCGACGAGGCCGACCTGCATCTGGCCATCCTGCCCGGCACCGACGTCGCGCTGTTCCATGCCATGTTGAACGTCATGCTGTGGGAAGAGCTGATCGACCGCGCCGCCATCGCCGCCCACACCGAAGGCTGGGAGGCGCTGCGCGACCTGGTGCGCGACTACACCCCGGAGAAGGTTGCGCCGATCTGCGGCGTGGCGGCCGCCGACATCGTGCAGGCGGCGCGCTGGTTCGCCGCCGGGCCGACGCTGTCGCTGTATTGCCAGGGCCTCAATCAATCCAGCTGCGGCGTCGACAAGAACGCCGCGCTGATCAACCTGCATCTGGCCAGCGGGCAAATCGGCAAGCCCGGCGCCGCGCCGCTTTCGCTCACCGGACAGCCCAATGCGATGGGCGGTCGTGAGGTGGGCGGGCTGGCGAACCTGCTGTCCGCGCATCGCGACATGAACAATCCAGAGCATCGCGCTGAAGTCGCGCGGCTGTGGGGGGTGGAGGACGTGCCGGCGACGCCGGGCAGGACCGCGGTGGAAATGTTCGAGGCGGTGCGGCGCGGCGAAATCAAGGCGATCTGGATCGCCTGCACCAACCCCGCGCAGTCGCTGCCCGACCAGAATCTGGTGCAGCAGGCCCTCGCGGCCGCCGAATGCGTGGTGCTGCAGGAAGCGTTTGCCGACACCGAAACCGCGCCGTATGCCGATCTGCTGCTGCCCGCGTCGAGCTGGGGCGAGACCGACGGCACCATGACCAATTCCGAGCGCTGCATTACGCGCGTCCATGCCGCCGTGCCGCCCCCGGGCGAAGCCCGCGCCGACTGGGCCATCGTCACCGACTTTGCGCAGCGGCTGATGCCTGACCTGGGCGCGCGCCTGTTCCCCTACGAATGCGCCGAAGCCGTGTTCAACGAGCACCGCGAAACCACGCGCGGGCGCGATCTCGACATCACCGGGCTCTCCTATGCGCTGCTCGACCAAGCGCCTCGGCAGTGGCCATTTCCCGAGGGCGCGGCCTCGGGCCAGGCGCGCCTGTATGCCGACGGCGTCTATCCGACCGCCAGCGGCCGCGCGCGCTTTCATGCCGCGCCCTACCGTCCGGTGGCGGAATCGATTGACGCGCGTTTCCCGCTGCATCTCAACACCGGACGCCTGCGCGACCAGTGGCACGCGATGAGCCGCACCGGCCGCGTGGCGCGGCTGTTCGCCCATGCCGACACGCCGGCCCTGACGATGAATGTGCGCGACCTCGAACTGCGGCGCCTGAATGCGGGCGACCTGGTGCGCGTGAAAAGCCGCCGCGGCGAAGTGATCGTGGTGGCCGAGGCCAGCGACAGCGTGCGTCCCGGTCAGTGCTTTCTGCCGATGCACTGGGGCGCGCGTTTCATGGGCGGGCGCGGCATCAATGCGCTCACCCTGCCGGTATTCGACGCGGTGTCGAAGCAACCCGAACTCAAGCACGCCGCGGTGCAAGTGGCCAAGGCCGTGCTGCCCTGGCGCATGGCCGCGCTGGCCATGGGCGACGGCACGAAACTGCTCGACGCCGTACAGCCGCTGCTGCGGGCCTGCGATTACGCCGCCGCCGGGCTGGCCGGGCGCGACCGCGACGTGCTGACGCTGCGCCTCGCCCACACGCAGCCGCTGCCCGAATCGCTGCTGGCCGAACTCGATGCCGCGCTGGGACTGGACGACCCGCTCGCGGTGATGCATTACGAAGACCGTCCGCGCGGCATTTCCAAGCGCGTGCGGGTCGACGGCGGCAAGGTGGCCGCCGCGCGGCTGACCGGCGAGACCGCCGCCTTCGACTGGCTGCGCGACGTCATCGTCGACGGCATCGATGCCGCTTCGCTGCGCGCCTGGATGCTGGCGCCGGTGGCGCGCCCGCCGGCAGGCGGAACCGGGCGCGGACGCATTGTCTGCAATTGTCTGAACGTGGCCGAGACCGATATCCTTGCTGCCATCACCGCTGGCGCCGGCCTCGCCGCGCTGCAGGCCACGCTCAAATGCGGCACCGAATGCGGCTCGTGCGTGCCGGAATTGAAACGGCTGATCGCCGGCAATCGGGCGGCGGCATGAGCTGCGTCACGTCAATGGACGCCATCGCTTCATGAGCTATGCGACTTTGATCCGCCAGATCGAGGCCGGCGAAGGCCTGGGTTTTGTCGAGGCGCGCGCGCTGGGGGCGGCCTTGCTCGACGGCGGGGTGCCCGAACTGGAAACGGCGGCTTTCCTGGTCGCATTCAATCAGCACGATCCGGGGCTGGACGCCTGGCTTGGCCTGCACGCGGCATTGGCCGATCGGCTGCCCGAGTTCGGGGTGCCGTCGGGACCGTTCCGCACCGTGGTGCTGCCCACCTACCATGGCGTGCGCGGGTTTCCGCATCTAACGCCGCTCTTGGCCCTGCTGCTCAAAAGCTTTGGCGTGCCGGTGCTGATTCACGGCGTGCTCGAAGGCGGCGGCGGCACGGCAGCGGCCTACGTACTGCGCGAACTCGGCATCATGCCCTGCAGCACCACGGCGCAGGTCAATACGCAGCTGCTGGATGAGGGCATCGCGTTTGCGCCGGTGGCGCTGTTGAGTCCCGGCCTGGCGTCGCTGCTGGCGCTGCGTTCCCGACTCGGCATCGACGGCTGGGTGACGCGGCTGGCGATGCTGGCCGATGTGGCGGGGGCACACTCGGTACGGGTGACGCCGGTGCCGGCGGTTGCCGATTTGCCCGGCGTGCGCAGCGTGCTGGAAGCGCTGGGCGGGCACGCCCTGCTGCTGCAGGGCTGCGAGGGCGAAGCGTTTGCGGACCCGCTGCTGCGGCCCGACATGGTGCTGGTGCAGGATGGGCAATCCATGCCGGTGTACGAGGCGCAATCGATGTCGTCTTTGCAGACCAATCTGCCCGAGCGGGATGCGCGCGCGACCGGCGCCTGGATCGAGAGGGTGATGCGCGAGCAGCTGCCGCTGCCGTTGCCGATCCGCAACCAGCTGGCGGTGTGTCTCTTTGCAGCGGGCTACACCGAAGACCTCAACCAGGCGCGCGCGATCACCGCGTTAGACGGATTTGGGCGCTGCGCGAGCGCCCTCTCCGGCCGGGAGAAAGTTGGGGTGAGGGGCGCGTAGCACGATGCGTCGGGCGGGTCGCTGCGTAGGCATGGTGCACGCGCCGCAGTTTGGCACTGTGGTGGTGCATCGCAGCGTGGGTCGATCCCGGCAGGCAATAAAAAACGCGCTTTAAAACAATACGTTCCAGGTTGCCAGTTTGCATGGCATAGCGATTGCTAGGGGTTGTGCAAGTAGACCGAATGCAACGGCGTATCTCGGTCATCACTTTTGGTCATTCGTTTGGAGTGGTGAGATGGATATGAGTACGCCCATGGGGCAGGGCCCCAAGATGAAACTCGTCATGGTCGGCAACGGCATGGCCGGAGTGCGCACGCTGGAAGAACTGCTGAAGCTTGCGCCCGACCTCTACGACATCACTGTGTTCGGCGCCGAGCCGCACCCCAACTACAACCGCATCCTGCTGTCCCCGGTGCTCGCCGGCGAGCAGACGGTCGACGACATCGTGCTGAACCCGCTCGACTGGTATCAGGACAACAACATCACCCTGCACCTGGGCAAGAAGGTGGTGAAGATCGACCGCACCGCGCGCGCAGTCGAAGCCGACGACGGCACCCGCGCCAGCTACGACCGCCTGCTGCTCGCCACCGGCTCCAATCCCTTCATCCTGCCGGTGCCCGGCGCCGACCTGCCCGGGGTCATCAGTTTTCGCGACATTGCCGACGTCGACGCGATGATCCGCGCTTCCAGCCAGTACAAGCACGCGGTCGTCGTCGGCGGCGGCCTGCTGGGGCTGGAAGCCGCCAATGGCTTGATGAAGCGCGGCATGAATGTCACTGTGGTCCACATCGCGCCATGGCTGATGGAATGCCAGCTCGACGAGCCAGCCGCACGGCTGCTGCAGAAGAGCCTGGAAGAAAAAGGCATGAAATTTTTGCTGCAGAAGCAGACGGCAGAACTGGTCGCCGGGGAAAGCGGCCGTGTCGCCGGCATCAAGTTCAAGGACGGCGATTCCGCGCCCGCCGACCTGATCGTGATGGCCGTCGGCATCCGCCCCAACACCGAACTCGCCGAATCGTCCGGTCTGCACTGCAACCGCGGCATCGTGGTCAACGACACGATGCAGACTTTCGATCCGCGCATCTACTCGATCGGCGAATGCGCCGCGCACCGCGGCGTCGCCTACGGCCTGGTCGCGCCGCTGTTCGAGCAGGCCAAGGTGTGCGCCAATCATCTGGCGCATTACGGCATCGGCCGCTATCAGGGCTCGGTCACCTCGACGAAGCTCAAGGTCACCGGCATCGACCTGTTCTCGGCCGGCGACTTCATCGGCGGCGAAGGCACCGAAGCGATTCTCTACTCCGATCCCATTGGCGGCGTCTACAAGAAGCTCGTCATCAAGGACAACAAGCTGGTCGGCGGCGTGATGTACGGCGACACCGTCGACGGCGCCTGGTATTTCTCGCTGCTGCGCGACGGCAAGGACGTGTCCGAGCTGCGCGATCATTTGATGTTCGGCCAGGACCACTGCGGCAACCTCGGCCACCAGGGCATCAACAAGGCCGCGACCATGACCGACGACATGGAGGTGTGCGGCTGCAACGGCATCTGCAAGGGCGACATCGTCAAGGCGATTCGCGAGAAGGGCCTGTTCACCCTGGAAGACGTAAGGAAGCACACCAAGGCCTCGTCGTCGTGCGGCTCGTGCACGGGGCTCGTCGAGCAGATCCTCGCCGTCACCGCGGGCGGCGACTATTCGGCCACGCCGAAAACCAAATCCATGTGCGGCTGCACCGACCACACCCACGAAGCCGTGCGCGAAGCGATCCGCCAGAACAAGTTCCTGACGATCCCGCAGGTGATGACCTTCATGGAATGGCGCACCCCCAATGGATGCGCATCGTGCCGTCCGGCGCTCAACTACTACCTGATCTCGACCTGGCCCGGCGAGGCCGAGGACGACCCGCAGTCGCGCTTCATCAACGAGCGCGCGCACGCCAACATCCAGAAGGACGGCACTTACTCGGTGATCCCGCGCATGTGGGGCGGCCAGACCACGCCGGCCGAGCTGCGCCGCATCGCCGACGTCGCCGACAAATACGCGATTCCTTCAGTCAAGGTCACCGGCGGCCAGCGCATCGATCTCCTGGGGGTGAAGAAGGAAGACCTGCCGGGCGTGTGGGCGGACCTCGACATGCCGTCCGGCCACGCCTACGGCAAGGCGCTGCGCACAGTGAAGACCTGCGTCGGCTCCGAATGGTGCCGCTTCGGCACTCAGGATTCGACCCAGATGGGCATCGACCTCGAGAAGGTGTTCTTCAAGATGTGGGCGCCGCACAAGGTCAAGCTCGCCGTGTCGGGCTGCCCGCGCAACTGCGCCGAAGTCGCGATCAAGGACGTCGGCATCATCGGCGTCGACTCCGGTTGGGAGATCTACGTCGGCGGCAACGGCGGCATCAAGACCGAGGTCGCGCAGTTCCTGGTCAAGGTGAAGACGCCTGACGAGGTGCTCGAATACTCCGGCGCCTTCCTGCAGCTCTACCGCGAGGAAGCGCGCTATCTCGACCGCACCGTGCACTACATCGAGCGCGTCGGTCTCGACTACGTGAAGAAGAAAATCCTCGACGACGCCGAGGGCCGGAAAGCGCTATATGAACGCTTGCTGTTCGCGCTGTCGGTCGAACGCGACCCCTGGGTCGAGCGCGCCAAGGATGGCAAGCTGAAGCATGAATTCGAAACCGTCGCCGCTTAAAGGAACCGACATGAATCAATGGACCGACATCCTGGATGTGAACGCCATCCCCAAACTCGGCGCCCGCGTAGTGCGCCACGGCAACCTCGACATTGCCGTGTTCCGCACCGCCGACGACGAAGTCTTCGCGCTGGAAGACCGCTGCCCGCACAAGGGCGGCCCGCTGTCGCAGGGCATCGTGCACGGCCGGAAGGTCGCCTGCCCGATGCACAACTGGAACATCGAACTCGATTCCGGCTGCGCGGTGGCGCCGGATCACGGCTGCGCGCGCGAGTTTCCCGTCAAGCTCGAAGGCGGGCGCGTGTGGCTCGACCTGTCCTTGGTCAGCGCCGCTGCGGCTTGACGCAGAACCTTCGCATCACAAAAACGATTCGGCAAGGCTTCGGGCCTTGCCTCGGCTGGAGCAAACCATGACACGCGGCTTCTGGAAGTCGGGGCACACGCCTACCCTGTTATCCGCATTTCTGTATTTCGACATCGCCTTCATGGTGTGGGTGATGCTCGGGCCGCTGGGCGTGCAGATCGCCCAGACCCTGGAACTCTCCGCTGCGCAGAAGGGCATGATGGTGGCCACCCCCGTGCTCGCAGGCGCGTTGCTGCGGATCGTGATGGGCGTGCTGGTCGACCACCTCAAGCCGAAAATGGCCGGGCTGATCGGCCAACTGGTGGTGATCGGCGGACTTGCCTGGGCCTGGCTCGCGGGCATCCACAGCTACCGCGAGGTGCTGATCCTCGGTGTGTTGCTGGGCTTTGCCGGGGCGGCGTTCGCCGTCGCGCTGCCGCTGGCCTCGCGCTGGTATCCGCCGCAGCACCAGGGCACCGCGCTCGGCATCGCCGGCGCGGGCAATTCCGGCACCGTGTTCGCCGCCCTGTTCGCGCCCGGCCTCGCCGTGGCGTTCGGCTGGGGTAACGTGTTCGGCATCGCGCTGATCCCGGTCGGCATGGCCTTCCTGGTGTATCTCGCGTTCGCCAGGGATGCGCCCGACTGCCCGCCGCCCAAGTCGCTGCGTCAATACATGGCGGTGCTGAAGGACCGCGACGCCTGGTGGTTCATGTTTTTCTACTTCGTCACCTTCGGCGGCTTCGTCGGGC
>DAHWJK010000304.1:0-12739 GCA_027344185.1 Thiobacillus sp. | reverse complement strand
CTGCTGGTGCTGGCGAGCGGTGCGCTGGCGGACGAGGGGCGCTACCAGGCGCTGCCGCTGGCGGGCGCGCCTGGCGGCCAGGGAGGCGGACGGGCGTTCATTCTGGACACCCGCGAGGGCCACGTCTGGATCTGGAGCGAGAACGAGCCGATCGTCGCGGCGGATGGCAGCCGGCGCTATGGTGCGGGTTTCATCTATCAGGGCACGCTGCGGCCCGGCAGCCGGCCGGGTGAACTGGTCCAGCCGCAGCCTCGCTGACGGCGGGATCCGGCCCGGTTTTTTTTAAAGACATGGCCGGATCGGGCCGATACGTGCTCATCCCGACGCGTGAATGAACCGACCATGACCGAAACCGCAGCGCCGCCCGCCTCGCCGCCCCCCGCGCGCCAGAAAATTCGTCTGGGCGACCTGCTCGTCGAGCAGAAGGTGATTTCCGCAGCTGATTTGTACATCGCGCTGGCGGCGCAGAAGAAAAGCGGCCGCCGGCTCGGCCGCATCATTGTCGAAAGCGGACTGGCGGGCGAGAACGACATCGCGCAGGCGCTGGCGCGGCAATTGCACCTTTCTTTCATCGATCTGCGGAAATTCAGCCCCGAAGCGTCCGTGTTGCAGTTGTTGCCGGAAACGCAGGCGCGCCGCTTCCGGGCGATACCGTTGGCGCGACGCGACGGCAGCGTGTTCGTCGGCATGGCCGACCCGACCGATCTGTCTGCCTACGACGAAATCGCCCGGCTGATCCACGAGAGCATCCAGCTGGCCGTGGTCGCCGAAGGCGATCTGCTGGCGGCGATCGACCGCATCTACCGCCGCACCGACGACATCCACGGGCTGACCGAAGAGCTCGCGCGCGACATGGGCGAGAACGAGGCCAGCATCATCGGCCTGGAGGCGCTGGGCGAAGGCCAGACCGATGCGCCGGTGGTGCGGCTGCTGCAAACGCTGTTCGAGGATGCGCTGCAGGTGGGCGCATCCGACGTCCATATCGAGCCGCAGGAAAAGCACCTCGCCATCCGCTTCCGCATTGACGGCGTGCTGCATGCGCAGACGCAGGCCGACCTCAAGATCGCGCCGGCGCTGGCCTTGCGCCTGAAGATCGTGTCCGGACTGGATATCTCCGAAAAGCGTCTGCCGCAGGATGGCCGCTTTGCGGTCAAGGTGCGCGGCCGCACCGTCGACGTGCGCCTGTCCACCATGCCGACGCAATACGGCGAATCGGTGGTGATGCGGCTGTTGAGCCAGGGCGACAACCTCGTCACCCTCGACAACCTGGGGATGCCGCCGGCAATGCTCGAGCGCTTCCGCGCCATCCTGCATCGCCCCAACGGCCTGGTGCTGGTCACCGGCCCCACCGGCAGCGGCAAGACCACCACGCTGTATGCCGCGCTGGGCGAGCTCAACGATCCCGGCACGAAGATCATCACGGTCGAAGACCCGGTCGAATACCGACTGCCCGGCGTCAATCAGGTGCAGGCCAACGAAAAGATCGACCTCAGCTTCGCCCGCGTGTTGCGCGCCATCCTGCGGCAAGATCCGGACGTGATTCTGGTCGGCGAGATGCGCGACGCAGACACCGCTCAGGTGGCGCTCCGGGCGGCGATGACCGGCCACCTGGTGCTGTCCACGCTGCACACCAACGACGCCGCCTCCACCCCGGTGCGCCTGCTCGACATGGGCGTGCCCGCCTTCATGGTGGCGACCTCGGTGCAGGGCGTGCTGGCGCAGCGGCTGGTGCGCAAGGTGTGCGGCCATTGCAAGGCCCCGCATGTCGTGACGCCGCAGGAACGGGTCTGGCTCGGCCGGGCGCAGGCCGAGGCCCCTATGGAAGACAGCTATGTCGCGGGGGCGGGTTGCGACCGCTGTCATGGCACCGGGTATTCCGGGCGGCGCGCCGTCCATGAACTGCTCGAAATCAATGCCGCGCTGGCGGAAAGCCTGGCCCGCAAGAATCCCGCCGAATTCGTCGCTGCCGCGCGCGCGGCCCTGGCCGGCCACACCCTGCGGGATCAGACCATTGCGCTGGCACGGGCCGGGGTGACTTCGCTGGCCGAGGCGATGCGCGCAAGCGCCCAGGACGAAACCAGCTGATGCTGCGCTTTGCCTACACCGGCCGCACCCAGAGCGGCGACAAGACCCAGGGCTTCCTCGAGGCGGACAACGCGGCCGCCTGTGCCAGCAGCCTGCTGAAAAACGGCATCTCGCCCATCGCCATCCATGAAACCGACCAGGCCGAGCGCCGGGGAGCGAAGCCGAAAGGTTCAGGCCTGTTCGCGCCCGCCGTCAAACCCATCGACGTGCAGCTGTTCTCGCGCCAACTCTATACGCTGATGCGCGCCGGCGTGCCCATCCTGCGCTCGCTGACCGGCCTGATCGAATCGACGACCAATGCCGCGTTTGCCAGCGTGATCGCCTCACTGAAGGAGTCGCTCGAAGCCGGACGCGACCTGTCGACGGCGATGCGCCAGCATCCCGGGGTCTTTTCGCCTTTCTACGTGGCGATGGTGCGGGTCGGCGAGGCGACCGGCCGTCTGGACGAGATCTTCCTGCGGATGTTCGAACATCTGGAATTCGAGCGCGAGACCCGCGCCCGCATCAAGGAGGCCCTGCGCTATCCGGGCTTCGTCCTGATTGCCATGGTGGTCGCAGTGACCGTCATCAACGTGTTCGTCATCCCCGCCTTTGCCAAGGTCTATGCCGGCCTGGGGGCCGAGCTGCCGCTGATGACGCGGATCCTCATCGAAACCTCGCGGATCACGATCGAGTATGGCTGGCTCATGCTGGCGGGTCTGGTGCTGGCCATCGTCGGATTTCGCCTGTGGCGCGCTTCCCCCGACGGGCGGCTGATCTGGGATCGCTACAAACTCAAAATCCCCCTCACCGGCTCGATCGTCCTGCGCAGCACGCTGGCCCGGTTCGCGCGCACCCTGGCGCTGTCGCTCAAAAGCGGCATTCCCGCGGCACAGGCGCTCTCGGTGGTGGCCGAAGTCACCGACAACGCCTGGATCGCCTCGCGCGTCGAGCAGATGCGCAACGGCATCGAGCGCGGCGAATCGATCCTGCGCACTGCGCAGAACGCCGCCGTGTTCAATTCGGTGGTGCTGCAGATGATCGCCGTCGGCGAGGAAACCGGCAGCATCGACGAGCTCATGCAGGAAGTCGCCGGCATGTACGAGCGCGAGGTGGACTACGAAATCAAGACCCTGGCCGCCCGCATCGAGCCGCTGATCATCGCCGCGATGGGCGGCGTCGTGCTGGTGCTGGCGCTCGGCGTGTTCCTGCCGATGTGGGACCTCGCCAGCGTGGCGATCAAGTAGTTTTCAACTGCAGATTCAATTACTTGCTCAAGAATCCGCGCTGACGGCCGCAATAGTTGCTAGGGTCCACCCGGTTTGGCGGAGCGGGTAGGCAACCTTCATTCAAACACGCAGGAGAACACCATGAAAACAAGACAGCACGGCTTCACCATGATCGAACTCATCGTCGTCATCGTCATCCTCGGCATCCTCGCCGCGGTGGCGCTGCCGCGCTTTACGAACGTTCAGCGCGACGCGCGCATCGCCAAGCTCAACGCCGCCCGTGGCGCGGTGCAGGCAGCGTCGGCGATGATCCATGGCGCAGTGCTGGCGCGAGGCGGGCTGCCTGATACGCCGCCAGCCTGCCCAGGCGGCGGCGGCAACGCGAACAACCTGGCGGGCGCTGCTGGAACGGTGTGTACTGAAAACGGCGTGATCGCCACGGTGTTTTCCTATCCGTCCTCTGCCGCAGCGCTTGGCGCTGCCCCCCCCGGAATTGTCAGCGCGGCCGGACTCACTTCGGTATTCAACCCGAACCTGGCGCAGCTCAATGCTGAAGGCTACGGGGCCGCAGTTGCGGCTGGAGTGACACAGATCTCCGTCATTGGCGGCCCGGGAACCGTGGGTGCGGCGGGTGCGCAAACGAACCCAACATGCAGCTTCGCTTACACGGATCCCGCTGTCGCCAACACGGCTCCGGTGCTCGGCGCAAATAACGTCGCCGGCTGCTGATTCAGTCTGATCATGGCGAACCCTAACCGCGGCTCAAGCCGCGGTTTTACCATGGTGGAACTGATCCTCGTCATGGTCATCGCCGGCACCCTCGCGGCGGTGGCCGTGCCGCGCATGGTGGGCCGCACTGGCTTCGATACCCGCGGCTTTGCCGACCAGCTTGCCGCCACGGTGCGCTTTGCGCAGAAACTCGCCATTTCCCAGCGGCGCGATGTCTTCGTGCACCTGACTTCGAACGATGCCACCCTGTGCTACAGCGCGGTCATGCCGTGTGCCACCCCGGCACCCGGGCCGGGCGGGGAAAAGCCCTACACCGTGAATGCGCCGAACGGGGTGGCGGTTGCCAGCCCGGTTGCGGTACTGACGTTCGACAGGGGCGGGCGTCCGAACATCGCGGCCCAGCTCGCGATCCAGGTCACCGGCAGCGGCACGCACACGATTCGGGTCGAGCAGGAAACCGGCTACGTCCATGACTAGCGAACGCGGCCTCAGCCTGATCGAACTGCTGGTGTTCATCGTGGTGGTGGGCATCGCGGTGACCGGCGTGGTGTCGGTCTTCAGCCTCAATGCACGCTCCAGCGCCGACCCCATGGTGCGCAAGCAGGCGCTCGCCATCGCCGAGTCGCTGCTCGAGGAAGTGCTGGGCAAGCCCTACACCTATTGCGATCCGGATGATGCGCAGGCGGATACCGCGACCAGTTCTGCCATTGGCCCCACAGGATGTGCGACGACGCCTGAAAGCATGGGGGCGGACGGAGTGGAAGACCGTTATTCCAACGTCACGCCCTACGACAACGTCAACGATTACGACGGTTTTTCCATGGCCGGCATCGCCGATCTCAGCGGCGCAGCCGTCCCAGGACTGGCCGGCTACACGGCGACCGTGCAGGTGCAGCCGGCCGGCGCCTTCAACGGCATCCCTGCGGGCGAAACCCTGCTCGTCACCGTGACCGTCACCGCCCCCGGCAACCTGGGCGTCAGCCTGTCCGGCTATCGCACGCGTTATGCGCCCAATTTCTGACCACGCCGGGTTCACCCTGGTCGAGATGATCATCGTCATCGCGATCACCGCTATCGTCGGCTCGATGGTGGCGGTATTCCTGCGCGCGCCGCTGGAAAGCTACGTGGCCCAGGACCGCCGTGCGCGGCTGGCCGATACGGCCGACACCGCGCTGCGCCGCATGGGGCGCGACATCCGGCTGGCGCTGCCCAACAGTGTGCGCGTCACCACGGATGCGGGCGGCGTGATGTATCTGGAGTTTCTCGCCACCCGCAGCGGCGGGCGCTATCGTGCGGCGGGCGGCGGCGACATCCTCGATTTTACGGCGGCCGACAGCAGCTTCGACGTCTTGGGCCCCGCCATCGCGATGCAGGCCGGCGACCGCATCGCCGTGTACAACCTCGGCATTCCCGGCGCCGATGCCTGGGCGGGCGAAACGCTTGCCGGCTACACCGGCGCCGCCGGCAACGTGAGCAACATCGCCTTCGCCGCCAAGCAGTTTCCGTTGGCCTCGCCCGGCAACCGTTTCCAGGTCGTCGACGGGCCGGTGAGCTATGTGTGCAATCCGACCGCAGGCACGCTGACGCGCTACTGGGGTTATGCGCCCACTGCCGCCCAGCCGACCAGCTTTGCCGCCGCCACCCCGCAGGCGCTGCTGGCCAACCGTGTCAGCGCCCCGGCCGGTTCCCCCTGCAGCTTCGACTACCAGCCCGGCGTCACCGAGCGCGGCGGTCTGGTCAGCATCACGCTGGCCCTGAGCCAGTCTGGCGAAACCGTCAATCTCTATGCCACCACCCAGGTGAGCAACCAGCCATGAAGCGCGTGCCGCACACCGAGTCGGGTTTCGTCCTGCCCACCGCGATTTTCCTGCTGGTCATCCTGGCCGCGCTGGCGGCCTACATGGTGTCGCTGTCGCGCACCGCGCACATCAGCAGCGCGCTGGATATCCAGGGCAGCCGCGCCTATCACGCGGCGCGCGCCGGCATCGAATGGGCAGCGTGGCAGGTGGTCGATCCGCAGGGGCTGCAGCCGAGTCCGGCGCCGTGCCCGGCCCCGACCACACTGGTGCTGACGGGGACGCTTGCCGCTTTTTCGGTGGATGTCAGTTGCACCCCCTTCGTGGAAACCGATGGCGCCGATACGGTTGCGATCTACCGGATCACGTCGACGGCGACCTCGGGCCTGGCCGGCGAGGTGGACTATGTCGAACGGCAGATCCAGGCGAGCTTCTCGAAATGAGCGCCCGACTCGCCCCTCGCCTGGTGCACCGGATCGGCAGCGTGCTCATCGCCGGCGTAGCGCTCTGGCTGGCCGCGATGCCGCAGGCCTGGTCAGCGATCGCGCTGGTCGGCGCGGCGTCCGCGGTGTCGACGGGAAGCGGCACGACCAGTCTGACGCTGACGTATCCGGCGGGCAGGCAGGTCGACGATGTGCTGGTCGTGCAGATCGCCGCGCGCGGCAATCAGGCCTTCGCCGCGCCGACGAGCTGGACGCTGATCAATCGCACCTACGACGGGAGCGCGCTGACCCAGGCGGCCTATTGGCGGCGCGTCACCGCCGCCACGCCCGCCAGCGAAAACTGGGGCATCAGTCCGTCCGCGCGCGCTGCCGCCGCAGTGGTCGCGTATCGGGGGGCCGATCCGGTTGCGCCCGTCAATACCCATTCCGTCCGCAGCAACGCCAGCAGCACGAGCGTGACGGCCAATTCGGTGTCGCCGAGCGTCGCCGGCACGCAGCTCGTCGGCCTGTTTGCCGTGGCCAACGGCAATGCCGGTTTCGCGCCGCCCGCCGGCATGGCCGAACACGCGGATGAAAATACCGCAGGCGGCCCCAATAACGGGATCGCCATCGAACTGGCCGACGAGGCCTATTCCGGCGGGATCGCTGCGACCGGCAGCCGGGTGGCGACGGCAAGTACGGCCGCCGTCAGCGTCGCGCATCTAGTCGCGCTGCAGCCCAACGTCATCGCCAACTACCGCATGGACGAGGCGGCCTGGACCGGCGCGTCGGGACAGGTGCAGGACGGTTCGGGCCGCAGCCATCACGCCTCGGCGGTCAACGGTGCGACCACCGGCGGCACGATGCCGGCGATCTCCGGCACCCCGGGCACCTGCAACTACGGCATGTTCGACGGCAGCAACGATTACGTGGCGGTGCCGGCCTCGTTTCCCAACCTCGTCACCGATTTCACGATCACCGCCTGGATTCGCACCACCAACAACGCGAAGAGCGGCCAGCGCATCTTTATCGACGACCAGAGCAATTCCGGCGGCTACGGTTTCAGCCTGGGCGACGGCGGCACCGGCAGGGTGCGTTTCTACGCGCGCGCGACTAATCCGGTCATTCTGGATACGCCCAATGTCATCGCGAACAACACCTGGTACTTCGTCGCGGCGGTGACGGACATCGTGGCCAAGACCAAACGCATCTATGTCTACAACCAGGCCGGCACGCAGCTCGCGTCCGTCGTGCAGACCTACACCGGCAACTGGGGCACCGATGCCGGTGCCGCGTCGATCGGCGGCGAGAACAATGCGTCGGGCGAAAGCGGCGCGAATTTCAAGTTCAGCGGCAACCTGGACGAGGTCAACGTGTTCAGCGGCGCGCTGAGCGCGGCACGGCTGGTGGCCGTGATGGGCGAGACGCGGCCGTGCAGCATCGCGCCGCCGGCGACGCCGGGCGGCTTCAATGCGTTCGAGACGACGACCGCAGCGGGCAGCATCAGCGGAGTGATCCGCACCAAGGTGGCCGCCGGCGCGTTTGCCGTCGATGTGGTCGCGCTCAACGCCACCGCGACGGCGGTCGAAACCGCATTTACCGGTGGAGTCGGGGTGGAGCTGGTCAACGCGGCGGGCGGCGGCGCCTGCGGTGCCTATCCGCAGATCCGCGACCTCGGGACGCTCAGCTTTGCCGCCGGCGACCAGGGCCGCAAGACGCTCGCCGGCATCGCCGAGCCCGAAGCCTGGCCCAATGTGCGGGTGCGCATGCGCTATCCGGCGACGGGCACGCCGACGGTCGTTGCCTGCTCGAACGACAACCTCGCGATTCGGCCGGCAAGTTTCAACGCGGTGGCGGTCAGCGACACCAACAGCGTCACCGCGGGTGTCGCCCGCGCGCTGAGCAATACGCTGGCCAGCGGCGGTATCGTGCACAAGGCCGGCCGGCCGTTCCGCGTCGCGGCGACGGCGCGCAATGCCGCAGGCGCGACCACGGCGAACTACGCCGGCTCCCCGGTAGCCAGTCCGACGGCCTGTCTGCTGCCGGCTACGGGTTGCACCCTCGGCGTGCTGGCCCCCGGCACCTGGTCGGCTGCTTCCGGCGTGCTGACGACATCGACCGCGAGCTATTCCGAGGCGGGTGCCTTCGCGATGAAGCTGGTGGATACGAACTTCGCGGCGGTGGATGCCGCCGACGGCTCCAGCGCGGCCGAGATGACGATCGAATCGGCGGCCGTCAACGTCGGCCGCTTCGTGCCCGACCATTTCGTGCTGACGACGGCGAGCACGCCCGTATTCAAGACCTTCAACGACACGATTTGCGCCACGCGCTCGTTCACCTATGTCGGCCAGCCCTTCGGCTATCTCGTGCTGCCGCAGGCCACGATCACGGCAAAAAATGCCGCCGGCGCCACCACGCTCAACTACGCGGGCGCGCTGTGGAAACTCGCGCCCGCCGGGGCCACACAAGCCTACAGCGCCGTCACCGGCACGCTGGATACGGGTTTGGTGGGCACGCCGGCGGTGGCTGCGACCGGCAACGGGGTCGGGACCCTCAGCGCCGATGTTGCGGATGCGATTGCTTTCGTGCGCACTCTTCCGGTCGTGCCGTTCATCGCCGATATCAGCCTCACGATGAGCATTCAGGACACCGCCGATATTGCCGTTACCGGCAATGGCACCATCGATACGACGACTTTCGCAGTGTTTTCGAGCATGGCGTTCGACGCCGGCAACGAAATCCGTTTCGGCCAGTTGACCGTGTCCAACGCCCATGGCTCGGAGCTGCTCAACGTGCCGGTGCCGACCGAGACCCGGTTCTGGAATGGCGCGGGATTCACCCGCAATACGGCGGATTACTGTACCCAGCTGGACGCCGCCCAGGTATCGCTCGCCAACTGGCAGCGCGACCTCAATGCCTGCGAGACCTCGGTCTCGCTGTCCGGCCGGTTCAACGCCGGGCGCGGCAACCTGAGGTTTTCTGCGCCGGGCGCGGGCAATACCGGCAGCGTCGATCTTGCCGTGCAGTTGGGCGCAACCGCCGTGGGTAGTAGTTGTGTGACCGGTGCGGCGACCCCCGTGGTTGCGGCGGCGCAAACCTGGCTGCAGGGACGTTCGAGCACCGGTGTCTATAACCAGAATCCGGCGGCGCGGGCGAGTTTCGGCCTGCATCGCGGCAGCAAACCGCTGATATACCTGCGCGAGATACATTAGCAATGGTTAAATCCTTTGACAACAATGACTTATTTGTTTAAGTTCAGAAAAACTTTCAGGTCAGACCCATGTGGTTCTTCCGTCGAGCGAGCGAGCAGGGCTTAACCGCGTATTTGCGCCTACCGGGGCGCATTGCGTTTGCGCGCGTCGACCGCAGGGTGGCGGTGCCCAAGTTGCTCGCTGCCGGCGTGGTGCCGGTCAAGGGCGACAACTGGCGCGACGCCCTGGCGCAACTGCATGGCAAGGGGCCGGTCAGCGTGGTGCTGAATCCGGCCGATTACAGGCTGCGTGTGCTCGATGCGCCGAATGTGCCTGCCGATGAGCTCAAGTCTGCGGTGCGCTGGCAGATTCAGGACATGCTCGATTTTCATGCCGCCGACGGCACCGTCGACGTGCTGCAAGTGCCGCATCCGGAACACCTGACCCATGCGCGGCAGATTTTTGCGGTGGCGGCCAAAAACAGTCTGCTTGCCGAAGAGGCCATGCTCGCGTCCAAGGCAGGCCTTAATCTCGGCATCATCGACATTCTCGAAACCGCCCAGCGCAACCTGATCACCCGGCTGGAAACGCCGGGACGCGCGATGGCGGTCTTTTCCTTCATCGAATCCGGCGGTCTGCTGACCCTGACGCTGGACGGCGAATTGTGCATGGCGCGTACCCTGGGCGTGAACCAGTCGCTGCTGGAAAGCGAAGGGGTCGACACTGCACTGGAACGCCTGACCCTGGAAATCCAGCGCAGCCTGGATCACTTCGACCGCCAGTTCGGCGGCATTCCGGTCGATCGCCTGTTGCTGGTGCCGATGGAGCAGGCCGACCGCCTGCGCGACGGTCTCGCAGGCAATCTGGCCCTGCCGGTCGAGGTGCTCGATGTGACAAAGGTGCTGGATATCGCGGCCGTTCCGGAAGTGAACGCGCTGCCGTCCCCCTGTTTTCATGCCATCGGCGCCGCGCTACGGATCGAAGACACCAAGCCATGAGCCAGCAGATCAACCTCATCAGTCCGCTGCTGCTCAAAAAGCGCTATGCGTTCGGCTTGCGTGAAATGGCGCTGGGCCTGGGCGGGGTTCTGGCCGTGGCGCTGGCGTGGACGGCGTATCTGCACGTTCGGGCCGGCGCGCTGGAAACCCGGGCGGCCGAGCAGGAAGCGCTGCAGGCCGCTGCACAACAGGAGCTGGATCAGATGAACGCCGCCGCCAGCCGCCCGGTCAGTGCGCTGCTGACCGGGCGCATCGAGGCGACGCGGGCCCAGGTGGCGCAGCGCGAGGCTTTGCTCGCTTCCATCGGCGGCACGCTCGAAACGACCGCAACGGGCTTTGCACCGCGTCTGCGTGCACTCTCGCACAGCCACACGCAGGGCGTGTGGTTGAATGGGTTCACCCTCTCGCCGGGTTACGTGGAACTCCAGGGATCCTCCTTGAATGCCGGATTGCTGACGACGTACCTGGACCAGCTCGGCAAGCAGGCCGTTTTTTCCGGCATGCGGTTTTCCGGCATGACGGCCGGGGCTTCCGCCGCGACAGAGGGGGACGGACTGCCCGCACATATCGACTTCACCCTGATCTCGGGCAATGCGGACACGCAGGGGAAACCCGATGGCCAATAAGCATTGGACCCTGTTGAATGAGCGTATTGGCGCGATGAGCCTGCGCGAAAGGGTGTTCATCTTCGCCGCGGCGGTGATTGTCGGGCTTGCGCTCGTGCAAACGCTGCTGGTCGATGTCGCGGAAGGCCGCAAGCAGGCGGCGCAGGCTCGTCTGGAGATGGCCAATGCGGCGCTCGCGTCCATCGCGCAGCAGCGCGCCCTGCATGCCGGGCCCGCAGGGCGCGATCCCGACCAGGCTGCACGGCAAGCGCTTGCCGTGCACGAAGCGCGATTGGCACAACTGAATGCCGAACTCGAGTTGCGCGAGCGCTCCCTGATTCCGCCCGAGCAGATGCGCGAGGTGCTGAGGGATGTGGTGCGCGGACAGCCGGGTATCCGGATCGAAGGCTTCAAGACGCTGAGCCCGCAGCCGGTTGCGTTGCCGGATGCACCCGACGGCGCGTTACCCGGGTTTTATCGGCACCGCATCGAAGTCACCGTGAAGGGGGGATACGCCGAGCTGGTCGCCTATCTCGAGAAACTGGAAGCCCTGCCATGGCGTCTGAGCTGGGTCGAGGCCAGGCTGGACGCCTCGACCCGTCCCGACCTGTCGCTCACGCTGATCATTCATACCCTGAGCCTGGAGGAAGCATGGCTGCGCGTATGATGCGGATGATCCTGGCTGCGGGGCTGGCGCTGCCGCTGACGGCGGGCGCCCTGCAGGACCCGACCGCGCCGCCCGCCATGGTCGCCCCCGGCGAAGCCGCCGGAACGGACATTCCGCTGACCGCGATCATGCAGGTCGGCCACCGGCGCATCGCGATCATCGGCGGTCAGGAAATCGCCGTCGGTGGCCGATATCAAGATGCCAGGGTGGTGCGGATCAGCGAGAGCGAAGTCGTGTTGCGCCGCGGCCAGGAAACTGTGGTGCTGAAACTCTATCCGCTGGTCGACAAACGGCCGCGCGGCAAATAACAGAAACAGGAGACATGCGGATGAAGACGCGCTTCACTCTGGTGCTGGCCCCGCTGATCTTGTCGGCGTGTGCCGGCCCCCTCACGCACCGCGAGACGCAGCAGGCGATCCAGCAGGAAATCGTGCAGGCCGCGCAACCGGTGCCGGCCACGCCCGCCGTCACCGACGCGCAGGCGCGCGCCGCGCTGATGCCACCGCTCAAGCTGGAGCTGCCCAAGGGCGCGCTCGATCCGGTGGAGCCGCGCTTCGATCTGGTGGTCAGCGGTGCGCCGGCGCAGGACGTGTTTATGGCGATCGTCTCCGGCACGCGCTACAGCATGCTGGTGCACCCCGAGGTCGCCGGCACGATTTCGGCCAACCTCAAGAACACCACCGTGCCCGAAGCGCTGTCCGCGATCCGCGAGCTGTACGGCTACGACTATGTCATCGAGGACCGTCGCGTCGTGGTGCAGCCGCTGACCGCGCAAACCCGGATCTTCAAGGTCAACTACCTGGCCGGCACGCGCACGGGTGCGTCCGACACACGGGTGATCTCGGGCTCGGTCAGTTCCGCTTCCGGCGGCAGCGCAAGCGGTGGAGGCGGCGGCAGTTCGCAGCAGTCGCTGGAAACCAGCAAGATCAACACGACGCTCAATTCGGATTTCTGGGGCGAACTGAAGCTGGCGCTGACGTCCATCGTCGGCGAAGCCGGCACGGTGATCCTGAGTCCGCATTCCGGTGTCGTGGTGGT
>DAHWJK010000326.1:0-1655 GCA_027344185.1 Thiobacillus sp. | reverse complement strand
GACTATGCAGCGCAACACCCCGGCGAATTCGACGTCGTCACCTGCATGGAAATGCTCGAGCACGTGCCCGATCCAGCTTCGGTGGTCGCCGCCTGTGCGCGGCTGGTCAAGCCCGGCGGCTGGGTGTTCTTCTCGACGCTCAACCGCAATGCCAAGAGCTATCTGTTCGCGATCGTCTGCGCCGAATACATCCTCAAACTGCTGCCGCGCGGCACCCATGACTACGCCAGATTCATCCAGCCCGCCGAGCTTGCCCGCATGACGCGCGAAGCCGGGCTCGACACCCAGCAACTGATCGGCATGACCTACAACCCGCTGACCAAGGTATACAAGCTGGAAGCGGACACCGACGTCAACTACCTGCTGGCAACGCGCCGTGGGACATGAGGACATGAAGCTGCCCGGCATCCGCACCGTCCTCTTCGACCTCGACGGCACCCTGGTCGACACCGCGCCCGACCTCGGCTACGCGCTCAACCTGCAGCGCGCAGCCCACGGCCTGCCCGGGCTTGCCGACGCGGTGATCCGCCCGCAGGCGTCGCACGGCGCGCGCGGCCTGCTGGGCATCGGCTTCGACCTGCAGCCCGAGGACCCGCGCTTTGCCCGCATGCGCGAGGAATTCCTGCAGCTCTACGCCGACAACATCTGCCGCCATTCGTGTCCCTTCCCCGGCATCCTTGAACTCCTGGCCGAACTGGAGGCGCGCGGCCTGAAATGGGGCGTGGTCACCAACAAGCCCGCCGCCTTCACCGAACCGCTGATGTCCATCCTCGATCTCGCCGAACGCGCCGCCTGCATCGTCTCCGGCGACACCTGCCCGCAGTCCAAGCCGCATCCGGCGCCGATGCTCGCCGCGGCCGAGCTGTGCGACGCCGCGCCCGCGCAATGCCTGTACCTGGGCGACGCCGAACGCGACATCGAGGCCGCGCGCGCGGCCGGCATGCCGGCGCTGGTCGCCGCCTGGGGCTACCTCGACGCGGCCGACGAACCGCACACCTGGGGCGCCCACGCGCAGATCCGCCACCCGCTCGAAACCCTCGACTTCCTGGCCTGAACGATGACCTACCTCGCCCTCAAGAACCTGCACCTCGCCACCCTCACCATCACGCTGGTGCTGTTCCTGCTGCGCGGTGCCTGGATGATGGCGGATTCGCCACGGCTGCAGGTGCGCTGGGTGCGCATCGTGCCGCATGTCAACGACACCCTGCTGCTGATCAGCGGCATCGCGTTGGCGGTGCTGATCCAGCAATATCCGCTGGTCCACGGCTGGCTCACCGCCAAGCTCTTCGCGCTGATCGTCTACATCGTGCTCGGCACCCTTGCGCTCAAGCGCGGCAAAACCAAATCCCAGCGCGTTGCCGCCTGGTTCGCGGCGCTGCTGGTCTTCGGCTACATGGTCGCCGTGGCCCTGGCACACGACCCCTTCCCCTTCCTGCGCTAAGCCGGCCCCGCGCCCGCCGGAACTTTCCCGCGGGCGCCCCCTCTATGCGTTACACTTGTTGCAGCAGCACACAGGGGCCGACCTGGCTTCGACGTGGGTCGCAAAGCAGCGTAGGGCATACCGAGGGTCAGAGCACCTCGTAAATCCAACTGAAAAACTTTAGTCGCAAACGACGAAAACTACGCCCTGGCCGCTTAAGGTCCAGGACTCACAC
>DAHWJK010000272.1:0-2555 GCA_027344185.1 Thiobacillus sp. | reverse complement strand
GCCGTGGACGCGGCCTTCTGTTCCTGCGTGACGCTACCGGGGAATGCCGGTGGCGGCCGCACCTCCCCGGTGCATGAGGGTCTGATTGCCGAGGTTGCAAGGCTGGTGCGCGCGGCGGCGGACGAGTCCGTCGATGCAGCCTCTGAGCAGTCGTTTCCTGCAAGTGACCCGCCCGCCTGGATCTGGCGAGCGTGACCCGCGCGCACGGCCGCCGTGTTTACGATCCACCGGTCGGCTGCTGCGGCTCGGCCGCATCGAGCATCAACGCGGCGTGCGCATAGGCCCCGCCGGCGCGCATCTCGGCGGCGACCCAGATTGCTTCCATCAGTTCCTGCTCGGTTGCGCCGGCACGTAGTGCTGCTTTAGTGTGACCCTTGATGCAGTACGGGCACTGCGTCACATGCGCCACGGCCACGGCGATAATTTGTTTGAACTTCGCTGGCAGCGCGCCATCGGCGAATACCGCCTTGCCAAACGCGTCAAACGCCGCTTGCTGCGCCGGTGCGAGTGCCCGTCGACGATCGGCCAATTCTCTGGTAGCGGGAGGATACATTTTGTCACTCATTTCAGTTCTCGATTTTACCTGTCACAACACGGAATCCGGCTCAGCGCTGACCTGCTGCCTCGCGGGAAATCACAGCTCCCATGTCTTTCGCCACCGCCATCGAACGATGGGTACGGCGACCAACCACCCACGCACATCAGGCTTCTTTTAATTCGGTATTCCAGATACAGTCTGCCGCCGCTGATCAGCAATTGCAACACCGAATGAGGATTTACCATGCGGCTAACCCAGTTCACCGATTTCGGGATCCGTGCCTTGATCCTTTTGGCTGACCGCGGCGGCGACGTATTAAGCGCGGCCGCAATAGCGGAGTCGCTCGGCGTCTCGGTTCATCACATGGCGAAAGTGCTCCAGGCGCTCGGCGCCGCCGGCTTGGTCCGCAGCCATCGAGGCAAACAGGGCGGGGTTATGCTCGCTCTGTCGCCTGCAGCAATCCGCATTGGCACCGTGGTGCGCGCGTTGGAGGAGGGTCAACCGCTGGTCGAATGCCGTCGCGCCGATGGCGGTGCCTGCGTGCTGACCCCAGCCTGTCGGCTCCGCGGGATACTGTTAGGTGCAGAGCATGCGTTTCTTGCGGAACTGGACAAGTTCAGCCTCGCCGACTGCAGTATCCCAGATCTTGTCAAACTGCTCGTTCCCAGCCGTGCGGCGTAGTATCGACTGCACGGCTCGAATCAGCCATATACCCGTATTAACATTACCTATATAAGGGTAAAATAAACTTCATGCCCGAATTCCGCAATAAAGGGATCTGCGGCTTGAAAAAGCCATTGTTTTTTCTGGAGACTGGCGCGATTGACGTTTGCGGGTCGCTCATCTGGTGGGTGCGATGGGGGCATTGCAGACAGTGTTGCCGTTCAAATTGGCGGCGACGGACGAAGCATTTACGGCGCAGGGCGGATTGGCGCTGTTGGGCGAGTATCTGCGGGCGATGCGGGTTGCCCTGCTGATTGACCATGAGTTGCCAGCCCCCGGCAGTGCGGAGGAATACCCGCCTTCGGTTCATAGCTTGCCGCCGATCCTGATGCTTGCCGGCGGCGGGCGGACGCTGGAGTAGTTGCGTGTCCTACGCAAGGACAATGGCCTGCGTGTTTTGCTGCAGCTTGCGGAAATGCCGAGCAGGGACGCGACCGGCGACTGGTTGCGTCGCCTGGGCGGGCAAGGCAGTGGCGGGCGGGCTGGTCTGCAACGGGTGAACCGCAGCCTTTCTCGTCGCTTGCTGCGCCAGGATGATCGCACCGGGTATATGCTTGACATCGACACGACGTAGATCGTCGCGGTGCGCCGACAGCGCGGCCTATCAGGCGGAGATTTTCAACTGGTGCGAGGCGAGCCGCAAACAGTTCGCGATCGGCGCCGATCACGACACTGCGGTGAAAGCGGCGATTGCCGCCATTCCCGCGCATGCGTGGAAGGCGTTTCGCGACGGCGAGATCGCCGAGACCGTCCATTGCATGAACAAGACGAAGAAGGTATTCCGCCTGATCATCATGCGGCGCGGGCAGACGCCCGACCTGTTCGCGGACCGCTCGCCCTGGCGCTATCACGCCATCGCCAGCAACCGCGCCGATCAAGACGTGCAAGCGACGCTGGCATGGTATAACGAGCGTGGCGAGGCCAGCGAGAACTGTATCAGGGCGCTGAAGATCGGCTTTGGCATGGACTCCGTGCCGTGTGGGACATGCGAAGCCAACGCCGTGCTTTTTTCCATCGGTGTGCTGACCTATAATCTTTATCTCGGCTTTCGCGCCAGTGCGCTCGGCGGCGGCTGGGAGCGCGCGCAGGTAGAGACCCGTGCGGTGGCGTTTGTTTCAGACGGCGGGCAAGATCATCCGCCATGGCCGGCAAGTGTTCTTGAAGATCGGCGGCGAGGCGTTGGAAATCTTTATGATGATCCGCGAGCGTTGCGCGCGGATCCTGGCCGAAGGAGGCGCCGTCCCCGAAACCTCATGACGTCAGCGCGTTCGACCGAGCGGAAATCAGCCGTATC
>DAHWJK010000250.1:0-2642 GCA_027344185.1 Thiobacillus sp. | reverse complement strand
TAAGCGGCCAAGCATGTGCTGTAATCGCCCTATACGGCGTGACAAGCTTCTCCATCAAAGCGTGACCGAAAAGCCAGACATCGCATTCACGAATAAATGCGTCCCGATAGCGCAGAAAGACTTCGTTCCAATGATGGGCGCGCAGAGCTTCGATCCATTTCGCATCACGTACCACAAGCAAAGCTGCATTCTCGTCAAAAATTGTGGCGGCATCGCGCACGTTGGTAAGCGCCCGGTGATCGCATCTTGAATCGGCAGGTCAAGATCGCGGAGCATCGTGTCCACCATAAACTCAAGTGGACACGTGTACACCATGGAAGAGAATCAGCAAGTACAGCCGAAGCGGCGCCGGCGCCATAGTCCGGAATTCAAGCAGAAGGTAATCCAGGCGTGCCTGCAGCCTGGGGTGTCGATCGCGGCCATCGCGCTGCGCCACGGATTGAACGCCAACCTGCTGCGCCGCTGGGTAGCGGCGCATGAGGCCCGGGAGGTGCCAGCACCCGGGCACGAGCCGGTGCTTCGGCCGGCTGCACAATTCGTTCCTCTGCCGCTTCAAGCTCCCGCGGTGCCGCCCGCCTTGCAGGATATCGTGATCGAGCTTCGACGCGGGGCGGCGACGGTAACGGTACGCTGGCCGGGCGCGGCAGCAGCAGAGTGCGCGAGCTGGCTGCAGGGCTGGCTGCGATGATTCGGATCGACGCTGCCTGGCTCGCCGTCGAACCGCTGGACATGCGCGCCGGCACCGATACCGCTCTGGCGCGGGTGGTCAAGGTCTTCGGGGCGGCCCATCCGCATCATGCCTACGTATTCGCCAACAAGAGCGCCACGCGCATCAAGGTACTGGTCTACGACGGCTTCGGCATGTGGCTGGCAGCACGCCGTCTCAACCGTGGCCGTTTCGTATGGGCCGATTCGGTCGACATCCCTTCGGTCGGACTCAATGCCGATCAACTCGGCGCCCTGGTCACAGGCCTGCCCTGGAAGACCCTGGCACACGGCCATGCCATCGCTGTGGTGTAGTGTTGGCAACACCGGGAGGTAAACTGTTTTGATTCCTTCCCCGCGGCAGTTCTGGCACACTGCCGCGCATGACCTCAGTCTCCGACCTCGATCATCTTGACGCCCAACAGCTGCGATCGCTGGCGGCGCGCCTGCTGGCCGAGATGCACGCCAAGCAGACGCTGATCGACAAGCTCACGCACGAGATGGCGACGCTCAAGCGGATCAGGTTCGCCGCCACCAGCGAAGCCTATGCCGGCGAGCAGCAACGGCTGCTGTTCGAGACGATCGACACCGATCTCGAAGCCCTGCAGGCCGAGATCGACCAGGTGACGCCCGCCGTCGCCGATCACCGCGACAAGCAGCAACCCAAACGCGCGCCCTTGCCGGCGAACTTGCCGCGCAAGGAAGTCATCCACGAACCGGAATCGACCACCTGCCGTTGCGGCTGCCAATTGCAGCGCATCGGCGAAGACATCGCCGAGAAGCTCGACTACCAGCCGGGTGTGTTCACGGTCGAGCGCCACGTGCGCGGCAAGTGGGTGTGCAAGACCTGCGAGACGCTGATACAGGCGCCGGTGGCGCCGCACATCATCGACAAGGGGATGCCGACCGCCGGCCTGCTGGCGCACGTGCTGGTGGCCAAGTATGCGGACCACCTCCCGTTGTACCGTCAGTCCGGCATCTTCGGACGCGCCGGCCTGGCGATTCCGGATTCGACACTGGCACAGTGGGTCGGCCGCTGCGGCGTGCAGCTGCAGCCGCTGGTCGATGCCTTGCGCGAGGCGCTGCTAAAGGAGGCGGTGCTGCATGCGGATGAGACGCCGGTGGCGATGCTCAAGCCGGGACACGGCAAGACGCACCGGGCGTACCTGTGGAGCTATTGCAGCACGGGCATGAGCGCGATGCAGGCGGTGGTGTTCGACTTCACCCAGACCCGGGGCGGCGAACATGCGCGTGTCTTCCTGGGCGATTGGCGCGGCACGCTGGTATGCGACGACTACGGCGGCTACAAGGCGTTGTTCCGGGCGGGCGTGACCGAAGCGGGTTGCATGGCGCACGCCCGCCGCAAGTTCCACGAATTATGGGCCAACCACAAGAGCCAGATTGCCGAAGATGCGCTCAAACTGTTCGGCACGCTGTATGACATCGAGCGGCAAGCGCAGGAGCTGAATGTCGATCAGCGGCGCTTGCTACGGCAGCAGCAGGGACGGCCGGCGGCCGACACGCTGCACACATGGCTGCTGGCGCAACGACAGCGGGTACCGGACGGCAGTGCAACGGCGAAGGCGTTCGACTACAGTCTTGGGCGCTGGGGACCGTTGACGCATTATCTCGACGACGGCAACGTTCCGATCGACAACAACTGGGTGGAGAACCGCATCCGGCCCATTGCCCTGGGCCGGAACAACTGGCTATTTGCCGGCAGTCTGCGTGCCGGGCAGCGCGCCGCGGCCGTCATGAGCCTGATCCAGTCCGCCCGGTTGAACGGGCATGACGTCTTCGCGTACATGAAGGATGTGCTGGAACGTTTGCCGTCCTTGCCGGCCCGCCGTATCGACGAACTCCTGCCGCATCGCTGGCGTCCCGCCGCGTAACTTCACGCTCCTCCAGCCTCAAGACGGGATGGCCGGGCGCTTACG
>DAHWJK010000246.1:0-16085 GCA_027344185.1 Thiobacillus sp. | reverse complement strand
AGCATGTACGGAAATCCCCTTCGAGACGGTTTCCGTATATCATGCCATTCCGACTATGTTTTCCGTACATGATTCGGCACAAAATCTGGGACTTTTCGGCAGGTCTCGGACCACCGACGGAAAACAGGTGTTTTCCGTCATCGCGCGGTTCCGGCCTCATAACCGCGCTCTCCGCTCAAACCCGCAGAAAACCTCCATCCCAACCAGTCAACGTTCCCACTTTGTCCGCTTATGCTACAGCGCAGGGCGTTTCGTTACTTCGGGCCGTCCCAGGCCAAGGAAACGACGCTGGATTATGATCGTGCCGCCTATGCCGGGCGGCGGGGTATCGTGGTGGGGCAGCGGGAGATGGTGCCGGCGCGGGAGATCGCGGCGGGTCGTGCCGGGTTCCGGGCACGGTTCGAGGCGCACCGGCAACAACAGGCGGTGGAAGTGTCGCGGGATCGGCAAGCCTATGGGCTGGTGCGGGAGTGGACGCGGCTGTCGGCGGCGTACAGCAAGGCGTTGCCGGGGCTGGAGGCTGATCCGGCTCTGGTCGGCGGGGCGCGAGCGGAGCTGCAGGGGTTTGCGCAGATGTTGGACCGTCATTCCGAAGCGGCGCAGAGGCTGCGGGCGCGCGGCCGTGATTTCGGGGTCAGGGAGGGATCGGCGCTGGCGCTTGTGCTGGCGGCGCCGGATGCCGGGCGGGCCATTGGCCGGCTGATTGACGGTGCGGAGCGCGACATGCGTGGCCAATTGGCGCGTGACGCCGAGCGGGCAGCCGCCCGGCAGCAGCAGGAAAGATCGCTGTCGCGGGATCGTGGGATGTCGCGATGAGTGAAAGCGAGGAGCGTCTCTACGGATTGATGGAGATTGCCGAGCGGCAGCAGGCGGTGGTGCAGCGTGTGTTGAACGGGCTGGCCGAGGAGCGGGCGGCGCTGGCGCAGGAGCGGCAGAAAGTGGCGGCGGAAGCGGCGGCGCTGGAAGAGCGGGTGCGCGATGCGGTGCGGGCGACGGTGACGACCGCGCTGGCGCAGGTGGGCGAGGATGGCGTCGCGGCGGTGCGGGAAGCAACTCAGCCGCTGCTGGAGGATGTGGTCGGGCTGGCAGACGGCGTGACGGTTGCGGAGGCGGCGCTGCGGCGGATCGTGTCGTGGGCGAGCTGGCGGCTACTGGGGCGGATCGTGGCGCTGATGGCCGGGCTGATGCTGCTGGGCTGGCTGAGCAGCACGGCCGTGGTCTGGTGGGATGGCCGGACGGTCAGTCAGCTGCGGGGTGAAATCGCCATGATGCGGGGCAATCACGCCGCCTGGGTCAAGAAGGGCATGCTGGACAAGCTGAGTAGCTGTGGCCCCGAGCGCCGTCCCTGCGTCGCCATCAACCAAGGCGCCGGCGCGTATGGGAAAGACGGCGATTACCGCGTGCTCAAGGGATATTGAGGGCAGAGATATTTGTTCGTCTGTTCCCTGATCCTTCTTGCGGAACCGCGATCTAGAGGCCGACGCTGTCGGGGCGGTGATGGCGGTGATGGCGGTGATGGCGGGGAGGACGAAGCGGAGCTTTCCGAGCGTATTGCGGCCTCGGTTGGAAGATAGCGGCGCCAGTTATGAAAAGAGTCAATACGCAGTATTTGGCAGGATTGACACCTGATGCGAAAGCAGGACGACGAACAGGGGGCCGTAGACCGCGAGGATGAGAAGAAAGGCCACCAGGGTCCACAGGCCCAGCCGATCCATGAGCCTGACCCACGGAGATGTTTCATTGATCGGCGTTTCGCCAAAGGGAATTGCCGGAACCTCCGCAACCGGGACCGGCCGTGACACCAGTGTACCCACCGTTACCACCACGAAGCAGATCAGGGCGGCCAGCAGCACCAACCCGGCCGCCGCGGTGATTGCCATCGGGATCGGATGGACGAAAGGATCGGGTGAAAGCGAGCTGATCCAGTCGCGCCGCGGAGTGCCGTACAACCCCTGCCACATGAGACCGACACCGAGGCCCATCATGCCCACCGCCCAGAGCCAGACGCTGACCACCGCGAGTTTGCGGGCGTAAAGAGCGCGGCCGGTCAGATGCGGGATCAACCAATAGCTCATCGCGATAAAGGTGAGCGCGGTCGCAGTGCCGACGGTGATATGAAAATGCCCGGGAATGAACACCGTGTCGTGCACCATCGCGTCGTTCGGCATGCTGGCGAGCAGAATCCCGGTGGCGCCGCCGAGGATGAAGGTAAACATCGCCAGCACCTGGCCGGCGACCGAGGGATTGTCCCAGGGCAGTGCGGTCAGCCAGCCGAGCCAGCCATGCCCGCCACGCGCATGCCCCGCGGTCTCGAGTGAAGCCGCGACCGTAAAGGCCGTCAGCAGGCTGGGTGGAATGACGAAGAAGGTGAAGACCATCTGCTCCATTTTCCATCCCATCGCGATCCCGGGCACCGTCGCCTCATGGTGTAGTCCCACCTCGACGGAGAACAGCAGGAACAGCAGGAACGTTAGCCGCCCGAGCGTATCCGAGATCAGGCGTCCGCCGGCCTCATGGGGAACGAAGGCATACCAGGAGATATAGGCCGGCAACACCCAGAAATAGACGATAGCGTGACCTGTGTACCAAAACAGGGTGAAGGTTAGCAGCGGGTCGATGCCCTTCTCGACGCCGAGAGACCAGGGAATCACCCAGAACACCAGCTCAGCGACGATGCCGATGCTGGTGAGAAACCAGAGCAGCCAGACCGACACGCTCATGTAGGAGACCAGTGGCGTCACCCGTCCCGGATTGTCGCGTTTCCAGGCTGCGCGCATGCGGATCGTTTCCGCCCCGACCATCAGGCTGCCGACAACCACAAGCGCAAGGCCGATATAGAAAGGCGGCGCCGCCTTCAGGGGCGTGTAAAAGGTGTAGAGCACTGATGCGTGATTGGTCAGCGTCGCTTCGAGACTCAGTGCAAGGCCGAAAATCATCAGGGCAAAGGCGAACCATATCCAGCTGATATTGACACGCACCCGCAACTCGCGCGCCGGAAAATAGAATAGCACGCCTGTGTTGAAAAACGTGGTGAAGACCAGCGCGTTCAGCACCCCATGAATGGTCAGTCCCTGGTAATAGGAACTGGTTGGTACGCTGCCATAGACGTTGATATTGGCATAGTTGAGTGCCTGCGACGGGCCGAAGGCCGAGCCGACGACCATGGCGGCGAAGGCTGTGAGAATGAAGGCGAGCGCAGGCGCCTTCAGGCTGCGCGCGCCGGCGGCTTCGCCCGCCAGGATCCCGGTAATGGCGGACATGCTGAGCCTCCCTTACTTGCCGTTGTCGAACGCCGCGGCACGCGCCGCGTGAACATCGATCGGGGTCATAGTCTTCGCCCGCGCCGCCTTGATCGCGGCCGGGTCGACCGGCTTGTAGTCCGCCGGCTCCTTGCCGCCATTGCCCCAAGCCTGGGTGATATAGGCAAGAATCCCGGCGATCTGCTTGTCATCGAGCTGGCTGCCCCAGGCCGGCATTATGCCGTCATAGGTCTTGCCTCCGGCCTTGATTGGCCCCTTGAGGCCATAGAGCAGAACATCGATCAGCGCCGTCTGACCTGCGGCGGTGCGCTCATATTCGGGGATCGATCCCGCCAGTGGCGGAAAGGCGCTGCCAAGCCCCTGACCGTTGGCCTGATGGCAGGCGGCGCAGTGACTGGCGTAAGCCGCGGCCCCCTGCGTCTCGAGCGAGCCGGCCGCCGGACCTCTACTCGCCGCCGCGGCCTTCGTCGGGAGGTGCGACACGACATCGAGCTTGCCGATCATGTTCTGATGGCCGATGCCGCAATACTGGTCGCAGACCACAAGATATTTATGTGGCTTATGAAACGTCGCGAATACATGCGCGACATAGCCGGGCAGAACCTCCACGTTCACGTCGGTGCCGGGCAGTTCGAATCCATGGATCACATCGGCGCTGGTGACATAGAAATCGATCCGCGCGTTCGTGGGCACCACGATCTTGTCTGGATCGAACTGGAACTGTCTGGCGATCAGGGCAACCTGGTAATGATGCGGCCCGAGCTTTACCACACCGGGATGGCGGAACATCTTCTCCTGGAGGATCCGGTGGACCGACGCCGTCATCGGATCGGTGGGAAACCGCCCCGGCGCGGAGAACATGCGCCAGAACGACAATCCGAGCAGTACGGCAAGGCCGAGAAGGCCGATGACGAACCAGCGCCGCTCATAATTCGGCGTCTTGCCGTCGCTGTTTGTCACGGTGTATAACGCCACGCCGTTATGACAAACAGACCGAACCAGACAACCAGGGTGCTGAGCCCCACCAGGGTCACGATCAGGATCGCGCCACGTGGTTTTACATGTGGCGCCGGCTCTTCAGGGGCGGGCGTGACAGATGTTTCGCTCATAGCTGCACCTCCTGGATCGGGCGTGATGCCGTTAGGGAATATGTTACACTAAGCTTTGCCGGCCGGTAATCCCACTCGGTCGTCTTCGATGGTGAACGAGGCTATGACGAACGGCCTGGCACCGGCGTCTGCCATCAGCGGATCGTCGCCGTGCCGGCTTGGCCGGGCTGCATTCACGGAGAGCTTGCCATGACCCAGTCGCTTTATCTTCCCTCCACCAGTGAGATCCGTCGCCGTCGCCGCGAGCTGACGCCGGAGACGAGCGCCGCCTTCGGGGCTTTCAGCCAAGCGGCGTTCGCCGAAGGTCAATTGAGCGTGAAGATGAAACAGATCATCGCCGTCGCGGTCGCACATGTCACCCAGTGTCCTTATTGCATCGAGGGTCACACGAAGGCTGCACAACTTGCCGGGGCCACACCGGAAGAGCTGATGGAGGCGGTCTGGGTCGCCGCCGAGATGCGGGCGGGCGGCGCCGTCGCCCATTCGACGATCATGCTGTCCGCGCTCGAGACCGATCATGGACAGCACGAGGGATGAGCACACACCCGGTCCGCCTTCGGCGCGTCTACGATCCTCCGGCGCCGGATGACGGCACGCGGATCCTGGTCGACCGTCTCTGGCCGCGCGGGCTTTCGCGCGAGACGGCGGCAATCGACATCTGGCTCAAGGAGATCGCGCCCAGCGACGGTCTCCGCCGCAAATTCGGGCATGACCGGCGGCGTTGGCCGCATTTCGAGGCGGCGTATCGTGCCGAACTCGCCGCCAATCCGGCGCCGATGGAGCGGCTGCGTGCGCTCCGCGCTGAAGGTCCGGTGACACTTCTTTACGCGGCGCACGATACGGATTGCAACAACGCGGTGGTGGTTGCCGCCGTGCTCGAAGGTCGCGATCCGGGACCTCACGGCTGAACCAACACCATCGTGACGATCACCGTCATCAGGGCGATCGGGATGGCCACGCCCTGCTTCAGGCGGGCGAGGGCCGGCCTGGCACCGTCGCGCAGTTGCCGACGCCAGGCGGACAGCACGCCATGATACCAGGAGAGCAGTAGCACGGCGGTCAGTTTCACGAGCCACCACGGCGCACTCCAGGATATCGTGCCGGGTGTCAGTACCAGGAGGATGCCGAAACCCCAGGCTGCATACATCGCGGGATTGACCAGGCGCTTGAAGAGCTGGCGTTCGAGCGTCGCGAACGCCACAGCTGCCGGACTGGTCGGCTCCAGCCCATGATGGCGCAGATAAATCACAGGCAGGGCGATCATGCCCACCATCCACAAGATCACGGCGATCACGTGGAGCGCCAGCAACTCGCGCAAGAAAGGCAGCAGCGCTGGCACCGTCACGGCGTGCCGGGCTCCTCGGACAGCAACCCGGCCTTGCCAGGTCTGTCCTTCCAGGCGTCGGCATCCTCGGGTGGCGTTCCCTTGCGGGTGATGTTCGGCCAGAGGGCTGCCAATTCGCGGTTCTTCTCGATCCAGGCGCCCGCCTTCGCATCGGCATCCGGCACGATCGCCTCGGCCGGGCATTCGGGTTCACAGACCCCGCAATCGATGCATTCATCGGGATGGATCACCAGCATGTCCGCACCGACATAGAAGCAATCGACCGGACAGACCTCGACGCAGTCCATGTACTTGCACTTGATGCAGTTTTCGGTGACGACATAAGTCATTGTTCGACTTCCGAGATACGGAGCAGCATTCAGCGAGAATAAATCCAGGCGGGCGGATCGCTGGCCGGAAACGAATCCCTTGAGGCCGCATCGATCCGGCGATCGGCGTCTGTATCGGGTCCTGTCAGCGAGCTCATCCGAGCCGCCCGCGTGATGATCTCGGCCGCGACCGCCTGATGGATCGAGGCCGGATCTCCCGCTGTGGCGCCCGGCTGATCGGAGACGCAGAAACAGAACACGTCACGAACAATCCTGACGGCCAGGTCCGTGAGCGCCGCATCCGTCTCATGCGTTCGGATTTCGATCAGCCTCCGAGCGGCAACGTCAAGCCGATCGTCAGTGATTGCATCCTGATATCGGATTGCCATTCGCCGGTCCTTCCGTGGCTTCGAAACGCGGGAAGAGAATGTTGTTCTCCAGATGAACATGCATCGTCAGGTCGTCGCGAAACTTGCCGAGGCCCATATAAAGCGCCCGCCAGGTCGCACAGGCGCCCTGCGGCGCGACCCGGCCGCCCGTGATCGCCTCGATCCGCGCAAGTGCCGCGCCGTGATCGTCGTGCTCGGCCCGCATGACCTGGATGGCGCTGCGCGCCATGTCGTCGCCGCCCTGGGCGAGCAGCGGAAACAGCACGACCTCCTCGCGTTGCTGATGCAGGCGGATCTCGGCAATCAGATGCGAAAGGGCTTCTGTCAGGCCAGCGGGAACAGCAGGGTGCTTCCGGTGCGTCGTCTCGACCTTGGCGGCAAAATCGCGAAGGTTCGGCAACTCGGCCAGATGGACCGCGTGGTAGCGCGTCTTGATATGGTCGATCAGTGCCGCTGTCGACGCCTCCCGCCAGTCATCGAGCGGTTCGGCGGCGGCGCTCAAGAGAGCGGCGAGAACGGGTTGCGGCGCAATCCCCTGCCCGTCCAGCGCCTCGGCCAGCGTGCGCTTGCCCTGGCAGCAGAAATCGATGCCGAAGCTCTGAAACACCGAAGCGGCACCCGCTCGGCTGGCGGCGATCTGGCCGACAGGCGCGTTCAACAGGCCGGCATCGGCCGGCGTTTCAATCTGCCCGGACATGGATTGTCTCCTGATTGGCATGAGGGGGGAGCGGCAGTGCGCCGCGATGCACGGCGACGCCGTGTTGAAGGCTGCGGGCGATCCGCCCGGCAAGCAGGACAAAACGATCGGCAGCGGCTGGCGGACAATGTTCCCGCGCGGTTTCCGCCCACAACTCCAGCCATCTTCCGAAATGCGCGGCCTCAATGGGCAGCGGTGCGTGAGCCTGCATCGGCGTGCCGCTGTAGCGGCCGCTCATCAGCGCGACCGAGGACCAAAACGCGCACATGCGGCCGAGATGACGATCCCAGTCATGCACCTTCGCCTCGAAAATGGGGCCGATGAGCGGATCGCGCCTCGCCGCCCCATAGAAGGCATGCACCTGCCGTTCGATCATCGCTTCGTCGATTCCGCTGTCCTGCATGGGCTACTCCGTCCGCCGCCTATTTACGTATTTCATATACGTAAATTGCGCCGTCAAAATACGTATTGTCAATACCTAATAAGCCGGCTAATATATGTTTGTGACGCTGACCAACTATACGGATTTCGGGCTGCGCGCCCTGATGCTGCTCGCGATCGAGCCTGACCGGGTTCAATCGACATCGGCGCTCGCCACCCGCCTCGACGTATCACGCCATCATCTCGCGAAAATTCTAATGGATCTCGTGGCCGGCGGTTACCTCCTCAGTTCCCGCGGGCCCACCGGCGGCGTCCGCCTCGCGAAGCAGCCCGGGCAAATCCGCATCGGAGACGTGGTCCGCTATCTCGAACGCGATCAGGTGATGGTCGAATGCTTCCGTGCCAATGGCGGACAGTGCAATTTGCTGCCGGCCTGTCGGCTGCGGCGGACGCTCAACCGGGCGAAAGACGCCTTCATCGAGACGCTCAACGAGAAATCCCTGGCCGACATGTCGCTGGTATCAGCCACGCCGTAATCACCTCTGATAGGTTGGACGCCTCCGCCGGCATCTTCCTCAGCAATGCCCGGGGGCTACAAGCGTTCGGCGTCGTTGAGCACGACAGCGCCAATTGGACCGGAGTCGATCGCTCCTACGCCGCCAACCACGCCGGCTGGTCCCTTGCTCGCCCCGATGAAGTCCGCCACCTGCCGTAAGGCCGTGAGCGTCTCTTTTCGCCAGCCTCCGACCGATCTCATTGCCGATAAGCAGCGTTATTACCACGAGTGCAAGTTCGCCGGCACGGTGGCACGGTTAATCCAGCCCAACCAAAAGGTGAAGCACAGTTGAGCTATGAACCAACCGCCGCACGGAGTAAAAGCGGAACGATGAAGACGCCGTCTTCCGCGACGATGCGGCCGCGTATCCGCCAATCCGCCTGGTGTGCCGGCATGGCCTTGCTGACGGCCTTGCTGCCGGCCACCGCATCTGCCGCGCCGTGGCCGCCCGATGGCAAGGCGATTGCCGAACACGGGATCGCCGGCACCATGCCAGCATGCGCATCCTGCCATGGGAACGACTTCCGAGGCGAAGCGAAGACTGGCGCTCCGTCGCTGCGCGGCAAGACGGCTGCGGATCTGATGGACAAGCTTTACGACATGGCCGGGAATTCCAAGGACCACGCGACGATGGCGCAGATCGCCCGGCATCTGGCCATGTCCCAGCGCGCCGCCGTCACCGCCTATATCGCCAGCCTGCCATCCGGGTCGGACTGAGACGATGATCCGCCGCGCCCTCTCCCGCCGTACCTTCGGCCGCCACCTGGCCACGGCCGCCGGGCTCATGGCCCTGCCGTCCGCGACGCGTGCCGCCGGCCTGCCGGTCCATGGCCCGGATGCGGGCGCAATCCCCGGGGTCTTCGATATCGAAGGACATTTACCGCCGCTCGATTTCCGGATGGAGCGGGTCTCCGACGGCAGGACGGTCACCGCACGCGACTACCGGGGCGATGCCGTGATCGTCTATTTCGGCTTCACCCGCTGCCCGGATACCTGCCCGCTGACCGCGCTGAACGCCGCGCGGCTGTTCGGGATGCTCGGCAAGGCCAAGGAAAAGACGCGGTTCCTCTTCGTCACCGTCGATCTGGCCTATGACACGCCCGCGCGGCTGAAACAGTATCTCGCCCAGTTCGGCCCCCCGCCCTATATCGACGGGCTGCACGGCACGCCGGCCCAACTCCATGCTTTCGCCAGGCGCTACGCCGTCTTCTACAAGGCGCCGACCGGGCCCGGCACGCCGGACCCGGAATCGGCGATCCGCCATAGCGACGCCGTCTATCTCTTCGGCCCCTTCGGCAAGGCTCTCGCCCTGATCAACGATTTCGGCGACGCCAATCCGCATCTGCCAGCACTGGCGAAACGGATCAGCGAGATCGTCTGACGCCACTGGGCAGCCCAACTCCTGCTATCGTTGTATGCCATTCGCGCGCATTTCAAGATGCTTTCTTTGGATTTCGGCATCGGAAATCCGCTGTCAGTCGGCGTTTCGCGTAATCGGTAATGATTTCAGCACGCATTGGGCTGTCAAATTCTCACAATCTGAGTTGTTCACTCCGTGAAGAAGGAGAGTAACAACCTCAGGAAAATGGTTGTAACCCGAAAGCTTGTGAGAACCCATGCGATCCAGCCTTCGTGACTGAAACGGCACGGCTGTCTTTGATACGCTCAATCCAGGCCAGTTCGAACGCCCGTGCGCATAGAGCTGCGCCGACGGCGCCGGCCAGATGCGGTCGGCGTTCACTCCAATCCAAGCAAGGTCGGCAAAAGGCGCGCCTCTGCCGGGCCGCGATTGCATCGATATTGATCCCGAGATCGGCCAAGTGCATCTGCCCGGCCGCAGTCACCTCGCCGCCATCGTCTGCGAGCACAACGTGTCCGTGTGCGACGAGTGCGTCCGCAATGCCAACCGCGAGGCGACCAGCGAGGTGGTCATAGCAAGTGCGCGCTGTACGAAGCGCCTCGCCCCCTTTCCAGTGCGGACGGTAACGGGCTGGGCCGGTCTCGGCCACCGCCATGATGCTTTCCAGCATCTGCCCGACCAGGGGAGATGCGAGCCGGTAATATCGATGCCGTCCCTGTTTCGCCTGTGAGAGCAGCCCGGCCTCGGTGAGCTTGCTCAGGTGCGAGCTGGCCGTCTGCGGGGTGACGCCGGCGTGGAAGGCGAGTTCTGTCGCGGTCAACGCACGGCCATCCATTAAGGCGGAGAGTATGTTGGCGCGGGCGGAGTCACCCACGAGCGTCGCGATTTGAGAGATGTGTGGGCCGGCTCGCATGAGCAAAGCTTAGCACAGATCGCACCTGCATGGGCGCACCAATACTTCGACATCGCTCGAAGTGTTCGAGGGTGACATGGGGGGGCGAGTAGGATCAGGTTTCGGCAACATATCTTATGGAGATACCGCTTGGACAACCAACCAGCCGAAACCCGATCGCTGCTCGATTCACGCGAGCGCCACTTCCGCATCCCGAGCGACCGTGCGGGGCTGAGCCTGTTCCTGCGTTACTTAGCGGCAACGACGCCGCTCGGCGCAGGTGTCAGTCGCAAAGGGGTGCTCTACGTGCACGGTGGCACGTTCCCCTCCGCGCTCTCCATCGCGCACCGCTTCGACTTCTACTCTTGGCGCGACGCGCTCTGCGCGACAGGTTATGACGTATGGGCGCTGGACTTCCACGGTTTCGGCGTACTTTCCGACCTGTATCCTGAGATGGCGGACCCGGCCGAGCGCCACCCACCGCTAGGCCGGGCCAAGGATGCTAGCCGGCAAGTCGAAGTAGCCGCGCGCTTCATTGCTGACTGCTACGGTGTGAGTGAGCGCATCTCAATTATCGCTCACTCTTGGGGCACGATGGCCGTCGGGCACTTCGCTGGGCGCTACCCGGAGCTGGTAGACCGCCTCGTGTTTTTCGCACCGATCACTTGGCGCCACAGTACGGCGAACGCTCCACGCCTGCCCGCCTGGAAGCTGGTGACCTTACAGGACCAATGGGACCGCTTCACTGCGGACACCCCGAAAGGCGAGACCCCCGTGCTGCTGGAACGGCACTTTCGCGAGTGGGGCGAGCATTACCTGGACTGCGACCCTGAAAGCCGCATGCGGACGCCGCCGGCGGTCCGGGTTCCGCTCGGTCCAATCCAGGACATCTACGACGCTTGGGCAGGGAGGCTGGCCTACGACCCTAGTCTGATTCGGGCGCCGGTCGGCATCATCCGAGGCGAGTGGGACAGCATGTGCACCGATGCCGACGCGCGTTGGCTATTCGACGCGCTCTCGTCGTCTCCGCTCAAGCGCGATGTCAAGCTCAGCCGCGGCGGGCACCTGATACATCTGGAGGAGGGCCGCTACGCGCTCTACCGTGAGACGCTCTCTTTCCTTGAGGGCGCCGACTCGGTGCCTGAGTCACCAGTTTCTGAGCCCTCAAACACCGAATTTCAGGCAAACCGCAGGTAAGCTGGTTCACACATGTTCTCCGTCATCTTTGAGGTTAATCCGAAGGCAGACAAATGGAATGCATACCTTGGTTACGCCAAGCTCTTGCGCCCCGAGTTGGTGCAGGTAGACGGATTCATCGACAACTTCCGCTACAGCTCCAAGCGCCGCGATGGCTGGGTGCTGTCGCTGTCAACTTGGCGGGACGAGAAGGCGCTGGTACGCTGGCGCACGCATGCCTCGCATCACGAAGTGCAGGAGAAGGGCCGCTTCGAGGTGTTCCAAGACTACCACCTGCGGGTAGGCCAAGTCACGGCCGACAACCGGGTGCCGGATGGGCACGTCTGGCGCGAGCAGCGCCTGGACGAAACCGAAACGGGCGCGGGCAAGACGATATCCATCGTCGAGGCGAGGCGCCCATCTGACCTGTCCGAGAGAGGCCCGGCCGACGAAATCGCCTCCCGGCTCGGCCTCCCGGTTGCCGCGGACGGTCTGGTGGATTGGGATGTGTTCGACGCTATCATGACCCCGGGCGACCTGCTGCTGCTCCTATCCTGGCGCGACGCGGCCGCAGCGGAAGCGGGCGAACGGAGCGGCACCATCCCCGACGGTGCGCGCGTGCGCCGGGTTCGGGTCGTCCGCGACTACGGCATGTTCGAGCGCGTCGAAGCGCCGCAGTTTTACCCTGAAGTGCGGCGGTGCCCGGTCAAGTAAAGTCACCTTCATGGGACCCAGAACGGAAAGCCGCTGTTCCGCTCGCCACCCATCCCGGCCACTGACTGTCGCGCAACTTGTAAAACCTGCGACACTTCCACCCTGCCCCGCAAAGCCCCGGCCCGCCTAGGTTTCTCTTGTCGCATATCTTTGTCGCGAGTAGTAGAATACTTGCGACATGATTTGCGACAGGTAAGACCATGCCCAAGAAGCCTCCCGCCGGCCCGCTGATCGGCTACGCCCGCGTGTCCACCCAGGGCCAGGACCTCGCCCAGCAGCGGGCCACGCTACGCGAGTCCGGCTGCACCCGCATTTTCGAGGAAAAGGTCAGCGGCGCGAAGCGTGACCGGCCCGAGCTGGGGCGGCTGCTCGATCATCTGCGCGCCGGCGACGTGGTGACGGTCACGCGCCTGGATCGCCTGGCCCGCTCCACCCGCGACCTGTTGGAGATCGCCGAGCGCATCAAGGAGGCCGGCGCGGGCCTGCGCTCGCTTGCCGAGCCGTGGGCCGATACCACGTCGCCGGCCGGGCGCATGGTGCTGACCGTGTTCGCCGGCATGGCCGATTTCGAGCGGTCCCTGATCGTGGAGCGCACCAGCGCCGGCCGGATCGCGGCCAAGGCGCGCGGGGTGCGGTTTGGGCCTCCCCTTTCCCTCTCGCCGGAGCAGATCGCCCATGCCCGGCAGCTCATTGAGGCAGAGGGCAAGCCCGTGGCCGAGGTCGCCCGCTTGTTGGGGGTTCATCGCGCCACGCTCTACCGGGCATTAGAGGCTTCTACGCTGCCGTGTGGCCCGTCAGTTTCTTGACGGTTTAAATTTTTCATGAAAAAATGTGTTCATCTAAACATGAAAGGTTTTTTTCATGAAAACAATAGTCGTCACTTCGCAGAAAGGTGGCAGTGGCAAGACCACGCTCGCCGCGCATCTGCCGGTGGAGGCGGAACGTTGCGGAGATGGCCCGGCGTGGTTGATCGACACCGACAAGCAGGCGACCTTGACCTTATGGCATGAGCGGCGCGAGGCAGAGATGCCGCAGCGCCTTGAAGTCCCCTTCCCTCGCCTAGCTGTTGGCCTGGACAAACTGGCTGCCGAGCGCGCGGCCTATTGCTTCATTGATACCGCCCCGACGATTTCCGATCAGAGCGCCGGCACCTTGAAGCTGGCGGACCTAGTGTTGATCCCGGTGCGGCCCTCGCCGGCCGACCTGTGGGCCGTTGCCGAAACCGTCGCCATGGTAAAGGAGGCGGAGCGGCCCTTTCTGTTTGTCATCACCCAGGCCAAACCACATGCAAGCATCACGGCGCAGGCAGTGGCGGCCCTGTCACAGCATGGCCGCGTGGCACAGGCGTTTATTGCTGATCGGGTGCCCTACGCCGTCGCCATGACCGGGGGCCGCACGGCACCGGAGATTGCACCGCGTAGCCCTGCCGCTGAGGAAATAGCGGCCTTGTGGGTTGAGGTGAAATCATGCTTTCATTAAAATCTGAAATCATGAAAGGAGGCTAGGACATGGCCAAAACTGTTGCATTGACCGGCGATGATCTCGCCCCGACCAAGATTCGGCCGCAGAGTGCAATGCGGCAACGCGGTGTGGTGCCCTCCGCCGAGCTGGTGCCGTTGCAATTCCGTATGCCTCCGCAGTTCGTCCGCGAGTTCAAACAAGCAGCGTTGGACCGAGACCTGAAATTGAATGAATTGTTGAATGTAGTATTTCAGCAATTCATGAAAGAAGGTGCGCATGGGAAATGAGCCGAAGCGGGTAGGGGAGCTGCTGGGGGAGGGCTTCCTGGCCAAACTCGATCCCGAGGGCCAGGGTAAGCGCACGGCTACCAAGCGGCTCGGCAAGAGCCGGGCGGATGGCCAAGTCCTTACGCGGCAGGAAACCAAGCTGGTCGAGGCCGGCGCAACGATTGCCACCGTCCCCCCCGGCCCAGACGATTGGGTCTATAACCACGCGATCTTGTGCCAAGTAGGCTTGCCACGGGCCAAGGTCGAGGGGCGGGAATTCCTGCGTCAGTCCGGTGCCGCTTGGATCAACGTCCAGGCTGGCGTTTTGGACGAGGGCAGGGGGCCAGTGTTGCAGCCCATTCCATATGGGGTGATTCCACGGCTTGCACTGGCGTGGATCACTACGGAAGCCGTCCGGTCGAAGAATCGCGAAATACGCATTGGCGACAGTGCCGCCGAGTTCCTACAGACGATTGGCCTTGATGACGCCGGCCGGCGCTACAGCATGCTGCGTAAACAGATGCACGCCCTAGCTGCGTGCCGGCTACAGCTCGGATTTCGAGGCGAGACATACAACGGCCAGCCCGTGAAGCGTTTCAGTGCGTGGTTAGCCAACCAAGACCAGCACCAACGGGCGCTGTGGCCTGGCACACTGATGCTAGAACAGGATTATTTCGACACGCTGTTGGAGAGTGCGGTGCCACTTGATCGGCGCGCGCTTCACACGCTGAAGGGTTCCGCCTTGGCCTTGGATGTCTATGCGTGGCTGGCCCACCGTTTGCATCGCCTGGAAGGGAAGGGAGTGCCTTTGCATTGGGCGTCTCTGCGAGAGCAGTTTGCTCAAGAGTATGCCGGCAAAGACCCGGACAAGGACTTCAAGAAAGAATTTTTGCCGGCACTGCGCAAGGTGATGACGGCTTACCCCCAAGCCAAAGTCAAACCCGTCCGTGGCGGCCTGTTGCTGCTGCCGTCACCGCCGCCGATGCCCTACAAGGGCGGCCCGACTCGGTGATTCAAGCCATTGAAGGGGTTGAATTGTTCGCCGTAAATCGCCCCCTTTATCAAGCCAATTTCGTCGCCAAGCCATTGATGCGGAACAGGTTTATGGGCTTTCCGGGCATTTGACATGCCGCCCTCTCAACCTGTGGGGAGACTCCGAACATCGCCCCCCCCTTTGCGGTGAGCAACCCTGTGCAGCGGTAAAGTTATCCACGTGCAATCGCCCCCCCCTTTTCCGAACATCGCCCCCCTTTCCCTCCGAACATCGCCCCCCTTTGAAACCGTAAATCACCCCCCCCCTAAACCGATAGGTGAATCCTGTAGTTTTCCTATAAATCTCTTCCTGTAGTTGACCGCCCATTTCTGTGGATAACTTGCGTCCATCACGGACGGCCCAGCGGACCTAAGAAGGTCCACACCGCCTCTTGGGGGCTACGCCCCCGCCGGCTCGCGCCCTTCGGGCGCCCCGGCGGGCTTCGCCCTTGTTCTGCACCCCACCCGATAGGCTAGGGGCCGCTCCAAGGCGTCAAGGACCGGCTACGCCTGCCGTCCTCGCCCTGCGGGCTGCGCTCCGCTGCGGCCTCCGGGCGGCTCCTTGACCCTTCTCCTCAGCCAGAAAGCAAAGAAGCATTGACGAAAGAGGGGTTTTTGTAGTAACGTTTATACATTAAATCGATTTGCCCCTGAGAGCAGGAGTGCCGCCCATGACCATCACCACCATATCCAGCAGGGAGTTCAATCAGGATACCAGTCGGGCCAAGAAAGCCGCTTCAGAAGGGCCAGTTTTCATCACAGACCGGGGCAAACCCGCACACGTCCTGCTCAGTATCGAGGAATACCGACGCATCACAGGCAAACGCCGGAGCATTGCGGATGCTCTGGCCATGCCGGGCCTTGCCGATATCGAATTTGACCCGCCTCGCGTCAGCATTGGCCTGCGTCCCGCCGATTTCTCCTGATGTTCATCCTCGATACCAATGTCGTCTCCGAGCTCCGCAAGGTGCGCCTGGGTAAAGCGCACCCACAGGTGGCCATCTGGGCCGACAGCGTAGACGCCAAAACCCTCTACATCTCAGCGATCACTATCCTCGAAATCGAGATCGGAATCCTGCAAATCGAGCGGAAAGACCCCGACCAAGGGGGTTTGCTGCGTGCCTGGCTGGAAAAGCAGG
>DAHWJK010000241.1:0-2955 GCA_027344185.1 Thiobacillus sp. | reverse complement strand
GCCACCCGCAAGCGGGTTTCGTTCTGCCAGCTGACCTTGATGGCGGCCGGGGTGCGGCCCTGATAGTGAATGCCGCGGTTCAGACGCTTGAGTCCGTTGGGCGCGAGTTCGCCGGCAACCTCGACGATGACTTCGTGTTCGAGTGTGGCCGCGTCCTCAGTCAGCTTGCGCACCACGCGCCAGTCCTGGGTGAAGACCAGCAGGCCGCTTGCGGACGATTCCAGCGGCACGCACAAGGTCAGCTGGGCGAAATGCTTTTTCAGTGGATGGGTGCCGGCGGCCGCTTCGTTCCACAGGGCGGCGGGCGTGAGCAATTGCGATGCAGGCTGCGCGCCATCGGCCGATTGATAGCCGGGCGGCTTGTGCAGCAGCAGCGTCACCGGCGCGGCCTGCGCGGGATCGGACTGCGGATTGATCTCAATAATTTGGCCGGTGACGCGGAACTGCGGTTCCTCGATCACGATGCCGTCCACTTTGACCCAGCCGCCGGTGATCAACTGCTCGGCTTCGCGGCGCGAGCAGGCACGCAACTCGGCGACGCGCTTGGCAAGGCGGATGGGGTCGGTCATGGCAGTCGGGCATGCGGGTGGAGCCGCGAGTGTACGCCGGACCGGCATCGCGCACAGCACGGATGCATGGCCGCGGTGGAAATGCGGTTGTTAATGCGTATACCGCCGCGGTATGCTTTGAAGCTCGATCAACCCGGTCGCATCGCGATCGTTCAACGCCCGGAGACACCCATGAAAATCGCACTTGCGCTGTCATTGTTGTTTTTCACCTCGTCCGCCCTCGCAGCGGTGGTCGGCAAGGATGTCACCTACAAGGCGGGCGAGACCGCGATGAAGGGTTATCTGGTGTACGACGATGCGGTCAAGGGCCGACGCGCCGGCGTGCTGGTGGTGCCGGAATGGTGGGGCGCCAACGACTACGCAAAAAAGCGCGCGCGCATGCTGGCGGAGGCAGGCTACGTGGCGATGGTGGTCGACATGTACGGCAACGGCCAGGTCGCGGACAATCCCAAGGATGCCGGCGCGCTGGCCGGCAGCGTGAACCGCAATCCGCCGCTGGCTTATGCACGTTTCGACGCCGCGCGCGCATTTCTCGACCGGCAGCCGAATGTGAAAAAGGGCGAACTCGCCGCGCTCGGTTACTGCTTCGGCGGCGGCGTGGTGCTCAACATGGCGCGCGCGGGGATGCCGCTGAAATCGGTGGTCAGCTACCACGGTGTGCTGGCGAGCGACGTCACGCCCAAGCCCGGCGAGATCAAGGCGAAGATCCGCGTCTTCCATGGCGAGGCCGATCCCATCGTCCCGCCGGAGCAGGTCGATGCGTTCAAGACCGAGATGAACAATGCCAAGGCCGACTACATGTTCGTGAGCTACCCCGGCGTCAAGCACACCTTCACCAACCGCGAGGCCGACAGCTACGCCGCGCAGTTCAACCTGCCGCTCAAGTACGACAACGCGGCCGACAACGATTCGTGGACGCGCACGCTGGAGTTCCTCAAGGCGACGCTCAGGTAATGACCGACCGCTGCGACCACGACGACTGTCATGCGCCGCCCGCCGGCGGCAGCCTCGGCATTCCGCAGGTCGGCGCGTTCGACCCGGTGGCGTTCGAGCAGGCGGTCAACGCCATGCTCGCCGCCTGCGGGGTGGCGTCCGATTCGGTGCACACGGGGCGCACCGCCGAGCGGGTGCGCGAGCTGTGGCAAAAGCGCCTGCTCGGCGGCTACGCGATCGAGCCCGCGGCGGCGCTGGGCGAAGGCTTTGCCGACGACCGCGACGACATGGTGGTGGTGCGCGGCATCGCCGTACACGGCGTGTGCCCGCATCATCTGGTGCCGTTTCGCGGGGTGGCGCACGTCGCCTACATTCCCGGCGGGCGCCTGCACGGATTCGGCCGCATCGCGCGCATGGTCGACGCCATCGGCCATCGCTTCACCTACCAGGAGTGGATGACGCGCGACATCGCCGAAGCGCTGGTGACGCATGGCCAGGCGCAGGGCGCGGCGTGCATCATCGAAGCCGAACAGCTTTGCCTGCTGCTGGGCGAGGACCGGCGCGGCGACGAGCGCGTGGTGACGCAGGCCTTCACCGGCTGCTTCCGAAGCAGCGACCAGCAGCGCAATGAGTTTCTGCGCGCCGTGGCGCAATCGGACTTGCGCTGACACTGTATGAGACACGATCACGCCAGCTTTGTCGCATGAAACGCGGGCTTGTTCTGCTCTGCCTGCTGGGCACGGGCATGCTGCATGCCCAGGAGGCGCCCAACTGGAACGAACATCCCACGCCCGAGGTGGCCGTCAGCGTTGCCGAGCCGGCGCCGAACGAAGTGGTCGTCGTCGTCAATGACAACGCGCTTGGCGGCAACCACGCGGGCCTGTTCGTCGGCAACACCTTGATCGATCCGGCGGGCAGCTATTTCGGCGTGCGCGGCCAGGACAAAAGCTGGCGCGGGCCGACGCTGGCGGATTACGCGCGCTACCAGACGGTCGATGGCCTGAAAATACGGATGTACCGGTTTCGCCTGGCGCCCGAAACCTTTGCGGCGATTGCGCAGCGCGTGCAGCAGGCCGGACCCACGCCGCCCCTGTTCTGCGCCGTGGCCGTGCATAACCTGATTGCCGGCGTCCCGCCGTTCGACGGCATCGGGCGCGCCGGCTGGACCACGCCCTCGGCGCTGGGCCGCTTGCTCGACCGCTACACTCAAGGCGAAGGCGCGATCGGCGAATGCCAGCAACTGGATGCGTCGCCGTGCTGAGTGCGCGCGCGGCGTATCATGCGGAAATCGTTTCGCGCCGCAGAATCGCATGACTGACCCCACCCACTCGCGCCCCCGTACCTGGATCCTGCCGCCCGTGCCGTATGCCGCCGCCCTCGTCGGCGGCTGGTGGCTCGATCGCCATGTCTATACTTTGCCGCTCGACTGGGGCCTGGCGACGCGTCCATTGGG
>DAHWJK010000238.1:0-2328 GCA_027344185.1 Thiobacillus sp. | reverse complement strand
ATCGGCGGCAACACGCGACAGGTGCGGCAGGCAAAAATGCGCGGCAGCACCGGCCAGCGCCTGCTGGTGTGGCAGTGGAACCTGATCGGTCCGCGCGCCACCGTCAACGACCAGGCGGCCAAGCTGATTCTCGCGGTCGATCGTGTGCAACTGAAGCGCGACGACGGCCTCTCGGTGCTGATTGCCACCCCCTACGATGAAACCGAACTCGAGGCTGCAGCCGCCACGCTGGCACGCTTTGCGGCCGACATGGAGCCCGCGATCGCGGGCGCGCTCGATCGGGTGGATGGGCCGTGACGGCTGCACACATCGTGCATGTCGTGCACCGTTTCGATACCGGCGGCATGGAAAACGGCATGGTCAACCTGTTCAACACCCTGTCGCCGGAACGTTACCGGCATACCGTGGTGGCGCTGACGGACTTCAGCGATTTCCGTCACCGCATCACCGCGCAGCGGGTCGATTTCCATGCGCTGCACCGCGCGCCGGGACACGGCCTCGGCTGGGCGGTGCGCCTGTGGAAGCTGCTGCGCCGGCTCAAGCCCGATCTGGTACACACCCGCAATCTCGCCGCGCTTGAAGCGCAGTTTGTCGCCGCCGCCGCCGGCATCCGCGATACCGTCCACGGCGAGCACGGCCGCGACGTGTTCGACCTTTACGGTCGCAACTGGAAATACAATCTGCTGCGCCGCGCCGCGCGGCCGTTCGTGTCGAACTACATCAGCGTGAGCCGCGACCTCGAGACCTGGCTGCGCGTGGTGATCCATGTGCCGCCGCGCAAGCTCCACCAGATATACAACGGCGTCGACAGCGTCAAGTTTCATCCGCGCACCGGACCGCGCCCCGACTTTGCGCATCCCGACAGCATCGTGTTCGGATCGGTGGGGCGCATGGTCGAGGTCAAGGACTACCCCACGCTCACCGCCGCCTTCATCCAGCTCATCCGCCAGCAGCCCGAGCGGGCCGAGCGCGCCCGACTGGTCATCGTCGGCGACGGCCCCGCGCGCGACACCTGCCAGGCGCTGCTGCAGGGCGCGGGGCTGGCGCACCTGGCCTGGCTGCCGGGCGAACGCCACGACATCCCGGATATCATGCAGGCGCTCGACGTGTTCGTGCTGCCCTCCAGAAACGAGGGCATTTCCAATACCATTCTGGAAGCGCTGGCCAGCGGCCTGCCGGTGATTGCCACCGCGGTGGGCGGCAACCTCGAGCTGGTGGAGGACGGCGTCAACGGCATGCTGGTGACGCCGGGCGACGTGGCCGGCTTGGCACAGGCCTTGCTGGGTTATCTGGATGCGCCGGCGCGCATCGCCGAGCACGGCGCCAATGCGCGACAGTGGGCCGAGCAGCGCTTCAGCATCCCGGCCATGGCCGAGGCCTATGCCACGGTGTACGACCTGACGCTGGAGCGCTGGCGCTGAAGCGCCGCCAGGTCGCCCGATAAATCGACAGGGAACAGGACAACACCATGTGTGGCATCACCGGCATTTTCGACACCCGCGGCGACAACGAAATCTCGCGCGAGCTGCTGCATCGCATGAACGAGACCCAGTTCCATCGCGGCCCCGACGAAGGCGGCCTGCATCTGGAGCCGGGCGTGGGCCTCGGCCACCGGCGCCTGTCGATCATCGACCTGTCAACCGGCCAGCAGCCGCTGTTCAACGAGGACGGCTCGGTCGTCGTCGTGTTCAACGGCGAAATCTACAATTTCCAGGAACTGGTGCCCGAGCTCGAAGCGCTCGGCCACACTTTCCGCACCCATTCCGACACCGAAGTCATCGTGCATGCCTGGGAGGCCTGGGGCGAGGCCTGCGTGCAGCGCTTTCGCGGCATGTTTGCGTTCGCATTGTGGGACCGCGCGCAGGGCACCCTGTTCGTCGCGCGCGACCGCTTCGGCGTCAAGCCGCTGTACTACGCTTTTCTCGACACCGGCGAGTTCATTTTCGGCTCCGAACTGAAATCGCTGATGGTGCATCCCTGCATGACGCGCGAGATCGATCCGCTCGCGGTCGAGGAATACTTCGCCTACGGCTACGTGCCCGAGCCGCGCACCATTTTCAGGAATGCCTGCAAGCTGCCGCCGGGCTTTACCCTCACGCTCAAGCGCGGCACGGCACGCGCCTTGCCGAAGCAGTATTGGGACATGCCGTTCACACCGGTCAAGGTGAGTGACGAAGCATCCGCGCTGGACGAGCTGGTCGAGCGCATGAAGGAATCGGTGCGCCTGCGCATGATCGCCGACGTGCCGCTGGGCGCCTTTCTCTCCGGCGGTGTCGATTCCAGCGCGGTGGTGGCGATGATGGCCACGCAGTCGGCCACGCCGGTCAA
>DAHWJK010000231.1:0-15278 GCA_027344185.1 Thiobacillus sp. | reverse complement strand
CGCTTTCTCGCGGCAACCCGAAGGGACGGGTCGATTCGGGCGCATCCCTTTGTCGCAAGCCGCTTGCAGTGAACGACACTGCGGCGCGGCTCGCTTCGCGGCCTGCATCCCGAATCGGCCTCGTCGCGGGCGTGAAATTAGTGTTAACACGCCCTAGTGTCGCGCGACACGAGCGCGCATCAGCTGCCCGACTGCGCCTGCGTCAATACCCGAAGCCGGGTGGGAAACACGAAGACATCGCGTTCCATCGCCGGCAGGCGCCACGCGGCAACCGTTCGGGCCTGACGTTGCAGGACGGTATCCTGCAGGCGCAGGCTCGCCAGCACCAGCACATCGGACGGCGAGTAGAGCGCGCCGTCGGCCAGCGCCGGCACCGGCTGCAGCGTCGCCAGCAAGGGGCGCGCCTCGTGCTTCCAGCCCTTCTCGCTCCAGAACAGCGTCCACGCAGTACGCGCAAACTGACGCGCGCGTTCACGCGACTGCGCATTGCCGGTGGCGTCGGCATGGTCCAGCAAGCCCTGCACGACGTAGGCGTAATCTTCCAGTTCGGCATCCGGCAGGATTTTGCCGCGTGACAGCGCCTTCATCAGCCTTCCGTCGCGAGCCAGTTGCGTCAGCAGAAATTGTTGCAGCCGATCGGCTCGCGCCCGGTAGGCCGGATCGAGTGCGATGGCCTGACTGAATGCCGACAGCGCCAACCCATTGAGACCGGCGTTCAGCTTGTCGTCCTTGGGCAGCTTGCGCGCCAGGCGCAGCGGCCGCAGCACGCGCGCGGCCTCGGCCAGCAGGCGGCGTTCGGCCGCCGTCGGCGTGCGGTATTCCGCAGGCAGATAGCCGTCATCAAAAGGGCGCGCCGCATCGAGTCGCCATACCCGCTGCGCGGCGGCATACGCTTCGGGCGGCAGGTGGCGCTTCAGTTCGCCGGGTTCCCACAGGTAGGTCGCGCCTTCACGCCCCGCATCGTCCACCGCCGATGTGCTGCTGTAGAGGCCGCCGCTCGGGTCGAGCAACTCGGCCTGCATGAAATCGAGCGTGCTGCGGGCCACCTCGCGGTAACGCGGCTGACGCAGCACATTTGCCGCACGCAGGTAGAGCATGGCCAGGTGGGCATTGTCGTAGAGCATTTTTTCGAAATGCGGCGTGTCCCACTCGGGGTCGACGGTGTAGCGGAAAAACCCGCCGCCGAGGTGATCGCGCATGCCGCGCGCTGCCATCGAATCGAGCGTGATGCGCAGGAATTCGGCCAGCTTCGGCGCCGGCTGCAGCGCCTGTCGTTCCAGCAGGGCATGCAACTGCGGCGCCATGGGGAATTTGTTGACCTGCCCGAAGCCGCCCCGCAGGGTGTCGGCCTCCTGCAGGGCGCCGTCGACGAATTGCGACCAGGCGCGCGCGCTGCGTTCCGCAGTCAGCGGCGCGACCACCGGCTGCTGGGCGGGCGGCGGCGCCACTTGCCGTGCCAGTGCGCGAATGCCGACTGCATCAGCCTTCCAGCGTCCCGACAGATGTCTCAACAGCTTACTGAAGTCGTCCGGCGGCACATACAACACGACAAACGCCGGAAAACCTTCCGGGGTGACGAAAGCATTGAGCGGCCAGCCTGCATTGCCGTTGAGCGTGGCCGAAAAATCCTGCAGGGCGTCGTCGAGTCCGGTGTTAAGTTCGCGGTCGACCTTGACCGGGATGAAGTCGCGGTTGAGCAGCGCGGCGATCTGCGGGTTTTTGTAGCTTTCGCGCTGCATGACGTGACACCAGTGGCAGGCGAAATAGCCCACCGAGACGAACAGCAACTTGTTTTCGCGCTTTGCGCGAGCGACGGTCTCGGTATTCCATTCCTGCCAGGCCACCGGGTCGCTACCATGCAAGGCCAGATACGGCGAGGGGTGCCGGGCCAGGCGATTGTCCAGGGCAGCCGCACCGGCAAAGGCGGGAATCAGCAGCAGGAGCGCAACGGCACCCCATCTGACTGCCTGACTGTAAATGTGTGTTTGTCCTGCGGGAGGCGGCGTGCCCCCATCAAACCCGGACATAGGTCCAGCCTTGCTGGAGCCGGGTAACGATTTCGCCGATCGCCGTCGGCGCCGCCCGTGCGGTCGGCAGCAATTCCACTTTCTGCCCCTGACCGGTGAAGCGGGCAATGGTCTGGCTGCACGCTACCCACTGCAGGTTGGCATGGCGCTGCGTCATCTGCGCCATGCGCGCCGCATACGGGCTGACGCCGGCACGCATCAGGTCGATGCCGTGGCTGTTGGCGACGATTTCGACCTGCATCGCCCGCCCTTCGCGTTCCGCCTCGTCCAGCAGCCGTTCGGCCTGGTCGAGCGCCGTCAGCATGCGCTCGGGCGCGGAACTGTCGAGGTGCAGCATTACCCGGCTTGGATCGGGTTGCTTCGCCAGGCTGACCATCCGGTAGCCGCCCGGCAGCATGGCGGGCGCCGCCGTGGCGACCTGCGCCTCCAGGCCACGCAGCGCCCAGCCGCTGCCGAGGCCAGCCACCAGCACCAGGCAGGCATAGGCGCAGCGCTGCACCAGGCGCGGCTTCGGCATGGCCCGGGCGGCGCGCGCCGCGGCAGGCGGCTTTGCATACGCCAGCCCCACCATGCTCTTGAGGCTGCGCAGCGTGCAGGCGCGCCGGCTCAGGGCTTCGTCATCACGCATGCGTGCAAGCAGCCGCTCGCATTCCGCCACGTCGAGTTCGCCATCGATGAAGGCGTGCAGGGTTTCGTCAGATACGACGGCATTCATTTCACTCTCCTCAGCAGCGAGTCCGCCGCGGGCTGTTTCATCGTGTTGTCCAGCAGGGTTTTCAGGTTCGCGCGGGCGCGCGACAGCCGGCTCATCACCGTGCCGACCGGGATATCGAGTATCCCGGCCACCTCGACGTAACTGAACTCTTCCAGATCCACCAGCGTCAGCACCTGGCGCTGGCCCAGCGGCAACCGCGCCACCGCTGCCCGCACGCAGGCGATGATCTGTTCGCGGTTGCAGGATGTTTCGGGCGACTCGGCGGGCGATTCGAGCGAATCCTGCCAGAGTTCGACATCGTCGAAGTCGCGCCGGCCGCGCAGGTGGTCGAGCCAGCAATGATGCATGATCGACACCACCCAGGCCTTGAGCGAAGCTTCGTCGCGCAACTGGGCACGTCGCGTCCAGGCCTTGGACAGGGTGTCCTGAACAAGGTCGTCGGCCAGCGCGGCATCGTGGCACCAGGCATAGGCGATGCGGTATAGCACCGGCCGCAAAGCCTCGATACTGGGGCGAAAAGGGCCAAAAAGCAGTTTTCCGATCATGACCATATATATATCGACGGGGCAAGGGGTACGTTTATTCCAGAAATGTTTTCTTCCGGAAATGGAATAAGCGTTCCAGATGATACGTCTTATACTTGAGCCCGGCCGCTATTGAGCCAGCTTATCCATCAATACAGGAGACTCAAACAATGAAACGCTACCTTGCCCCCATGCTCGCCGCCCTGCTACTGACGACCGCCCCCATGGCTGCCAACGCCGCTGAAGAGAAAGTGGTGTACCACGTCAACGATGCCGCCAATGCGCGCGCTGCCATGAACAACGTCAACAACCACCTCAACGCCTCCCCCGACGCCAAAATCGTCGTGGTGACCCACGGCAAGGGCATCGATTTCCTGCTGAACGACGCCAAGGATGACAAAGGCAATGCCTATGACGCCCAGATTGCCGGCCTCACGGCCAAAGGCGTGAAATTCAACGTATGCAATAACACCCTGAAGGCCCGCAAACTGGAGGCCAGCGCCGTGAACCCGGATGCCACTATTGTGCCGTCCGGCGTGGCCGAAATTGGCAAGCTCCAGGCACAGGAAGGCTATGTCTACCTGAAGCCCTGATTGCACCCGCCCGCCCCCGGTCAACGGCAGCGGGCCTGGTTGGGCTGGCACATCGAACAGGCGCCGGTCGAACCGTACCACCTCCTCCTGCGGCGGCCTTCCGGCCGCTTTTTTTTGTGCGGATTTTTGCTACGCCTGCAGGTCCGGCCGCGTGTTGTCGCCAGACTCAGGCGTTGCGAATGAAATGCTCGCGATAGAATTTCAGCTCGTCGATCGATTCGTAGATGTCCGCCAGCGCCTCGTGCTTGTTGGACTTCTTGAAAGTCTCGCACAAGCCGGGGCGCCAGCGCTTGGCCAGTTCCTTCAGCGTGCTGACGTCGAGGTTGCGGTAATGAAAAAACGCCTCAAGCTGGGGCATGGCGCGCGCCATGAAGCGGCGGTCCTGGCAGATGGAATTGCCGCACATCGGCGAGGTCCGGGGCGGGACGTGCTGCTTCACGAATTCCAGCATCTGCGCTTCGGCATCGGCCTCAGTCAGTTGCGATGCCTTGACCCGGTCGATCAGCCCCGACTTGCCGTGGGTGCCCTTGTTCCAGCTGTCCATCCCATTCATCACCTCGTCGGGCTGATGCACCACCAGCACCGGACCCTCGGCCACGGTGTTGAGATCGGCATCGGTGACGACGATGGCGAGTTCGATGATGCGATCGGTTTCGGGCGACAGACCGGTCATTTCCATGTCCAGCCAGAGCAGATGCGTGGGATTGAGCGCCATGAGGATTTCCTGAAGTGGTGAGGCTGCATTTTCGCATAGACCTTGCCCCGCGCGGGGTAGCAGAAGGTCCGGCTTGCGGCCATAATTCAGGCTTCTTCTCCAGGAGGCTGGCCATGAAAACCCTGACGGTTTTATTCGCGACTGCACTGCTTTCCCTGAGCGTCCAGGCTGCGCCGTTCGCCAAAGGCGACCCCAAGATCGGCAAGAGCCTGCACGACAAGACCTGCGTCAGCTGTCACGTCAGCATGTTCGGCGGCGACGGCAGCAAGATGTATACGCGCGCCGACCGAAAGGTGAAGTCCGCGCAGCAGCTGGCGGCCCGTATTTCCGGCTGCAATGCCAACACCGGCGCGGGCTGGTTCCCGGAAGACGAGGCGCATGTCGCCGCCTTCCTCAACCAGCAGTACTACAAATTCAAGTAAGGACGCGTGATGACCACCATCGTCGAAGAACTCGTGCGCAAGAAATGCGCGCCCTGCGAGGGCGGCGTCGCCCCGCTGACCGACGCCCAGATCGCCCCGCTGCTGAAGGGCCTGGCCGGCTGGCAGCGCGACGGCGTGAAAATCGTCAAGGAATACAAGTTCAAGGATCACTACCAGGCGCAGGCATTCACCAACGCCGTGATGTGGGTGTCGCACCGCGAAGACCACCATCCCTACCTGCTGGTGGGGTACAACACCGTCAAGGTCGAATTCTGGACGCACGCCATCGGTGGCCTGTCCGAGAACGATTTCATCTGCGCTGCCAAAGTCGACATGCTGTTTGACATCTGAGCCCGTGACCGCCGTCACCGGCCAGGTCGTCGCCGCCTTCAGCCGCCGCTTCATCGTGGCCACGGCCGAGGGCACCCTGCCGTGTCAGGTCAAGGGACGCCACCTGCGCGTGGTATGCGGCGACCAGGTCGACGTCCGGCGCGATGGCGATGCCGGCGTGATCGAGGCGGTGCGGCCGCGCACCAGCCTGCTGTATCGCTCAGATGCCTTCAAGACCAAGGCGATTGCCGCCAACGTCACGCAGCTCGCGGTGGTGGTGGCGGCGCGACCGAGCTTTTCGATGGAACTGGTGCAGCGCTGCGTCCTCGCCGCCGAAGACCAGGGCATCGCCAGCCTGCTGATTCTCAATAAGGCCGACCTGCCGGAAACGCCCGCTGCACGCGAACGCCTGGCTCTGCTCACCCGCATCGGCTATCCGCTCGTGATGCTGTCGGCGCTGACCGACGTGGCGCCGTTGCGCCCGGCGCTGCACGGCCACACCACGCTGCTGATCGGGCAATCGGGGATGGGCAAGTCGACGCTGATCAATGCGCTATTTCCGGACGCCGACGTGTTGACCGCCGACTACTCCGAGGCGCTCGACAGCGGACGCCACACCACCACCCACACCCGGTTGCACCGGCTGGACGCCGATTCGGCGGTGCTCGACTCGCCCGGCCTGCAGGAATTCGCGCTGCAGCACCTCGATGCCGGTGCACTGGCGCACGCCTTTGTCGAATTCCGTCCGTTTTTGGGACAGTGCCGCTTTCGCGACTGCAAGCACGAAACCGAGCCGGGCTGCCGGCTGCAGGAAGCCGCTGCCGCGGGCGAGATCGAACCGGCACGGCTCAAGCTGTTCCAGACGCTGCGTCGCCTGCAGCAAAATGCCGCCCAGCGCCTATAAAAAAAGCACATTCTCCGTACAAGGAGCACGCAAATGAATCCCCTGATGAGAACCCTGCTGGCGGTGCTGGCAAGCCTGTGGCTGGGCCTGGGCACGCCGGCCCTGGCGGCGGGCAAGCGGGTGGCCACGCCCTACGCCCCAGCCAAGGTCATGTTCGAGTTTTATCTGGACGATCCGCAGAAAATCGACAGCGCGCTGTATTGGGTGCGTTCGTTGATGAATCCCCTGATGGAAGCGCCGTATAGCTATTCGCCGGAAGACCTGAGCATCGTCGTGGTCATCCACGGCACCGAGATCGTGACGGTGGCGAAAAAGAACGAGGAAAAATACCAGGAAGCCGTCGACCGCATGCGCTATTACGCGGGTTTCGGCGTGGCGTTCAAGGTGTGCGGCCAGGCGGCGGTGGACTACGGCTACCGCGTGGAGGACTTCCAGGATTTCATCGAAGTCGTGCCCAATGCCATCACCGAGCTCGCGCACTGGCAGCAGCAGGGATACGCACTGATCATCCCGCAGATCGTCAGCAAGACGATCGACATCGAGTCGATCAGATAGATCGCCGGCTCAGCTTTGTTCGGGCCAGTGCTTGATGTAGCGCTTGAGCAGACTGTTCTCGAACTTGGCCTCCTTGAGGCTGGCGCGTGCCACGTCGTGGAAGGAAATGATGCCGAGCAGCTTGTTGCCGTCGAGGATCGGCAGGTGGCCGATGTGCGACTTGGTCATCACGTCGCGCGCATAATCCACCGAGTCGTCGGCACTGGCCACCACCGGCTCGCTCACCATGATGGTGCCGACTTCGGCGTCCTTCAGGTCGCAGCCCAGCTTGACCATGCCCTTGACCAGGTCGCGTTCTGTGACCAGGCCGACCATCTCGCCCTGCTTCAGCACCACCAGCGAACCCACCCCCAGGCCCACCAGTTTGGCAGCCGCGCTTTCCACCGAATCGGTGGGCGCAATGCTGTGGATGTCGTCGCTCTTGAGCGTGAGGATTTCGCGAATCTGCATGAAGGTCTCCGGGTTCAGCGTGTATGGGGTAATGATAGAACGATGGCGCGGGTCCGGCTATGGTCTGACCAGAGCCGTCTCGACCTGCCGGCGCGTATCGGCGCCGGCGAGCACCTCCACCAGCGCCAGCGCAAAATCCATCGCCGTGCCGGGGCCGCGTGAGGTCAGCACCGTGCCGTCCTGCACCACGGCGGACGCGCTGACGGTGACGCCGGCCACCCCGTCGAGAAAGCCGGGGTAGCTGGTGGCCTGTCTGCCCTGAAGCAAACCCGCTTCGGCCAGTACCATCGGGGCGGCGCAAATGGCGGCGGTGTACTTGCCGGCCGCCGCCATTTTTTTCAGCAGCGCAAGAATGCGCGCATCGTCTTTCAGATGGGATGCGCCCGGCATGCCGCCCGGCAGCACCACCATGTCGTAACTGTCCTGTAGCGCCGCGTCGAGCGTCACATCGGGCACCAGCTGCACGCCGCGGCTGGCCTTGACGACGCCAGGCTTGAGGCCGGCGGTCACCACCTCGATGCCGGCACGTCGCAACAGATCGATGATCGTGACGGCCTCGAGTTCTTCGCAGCCGTCGGCAAGCGGAACAAGCACCTTGGCCATCGGGGTCTCCTCAGTCGCGAAAATTCTGGTATTGCAGCGGGAAATCGGTGATGGTCTTGCGCACCAGCGCAATGGTGTCCTGGAGCACGTCGCGCTTGGCACCGGACACGCGCACGGTGTCGCCCTGGATGCTGGCCTGCACCTTCAGCTTGCTGTCCTTGATGCACTTGACGATCTTCTTCGCCAGTTCGGTTTCCACGCCGGTCTTTACCGTCACGCTGCGCTTGACCTTGTTGCCGGAGACTTTCTCGACGCTGCCGATCTCCAGACATTTCACGTCCACGTTACGCTTGGCGAGCTTCTGCGCCAGAATCTCCTGCACCTGATCGAGCTGGAATTCGGTATCGGCATGCACCGTCAGCACATAGTCGGCCTGCTCGACGCGCGCGTCCGATCCCTTGAAATCGAATCGGGTGGAAACTTCCTTGTTGACCTGATCGACGGCGTTGCGCACTTCCTGCTTGTCGACTTCCGACACGATGTCAAAACTGGGCATTTAGATCACTCCTCACAATCCATCACAAACGACTGCACCGGCAGCCCCGTTTCGTCGTGAAACTCGGCCGCCGCCGCCACGCCCAGCCGCGCCACTGCCTCGGCGTCGAACGCGGGTGCGCGCCAGGCCGCATACATCGCGCCCAGCGCATAGGGGCTGCCGCTGCCGTAGGCATAGAATTTCGAGAATTCCTGCACCGTGCGGTGCGCCGCCACGCCGAAGATCCCGCGCGGACTGGCAATCAGCACGTCCATGCGGGACGACTCGAGGTCTTCCTCCTTGTCCTCGCCGGTCTGCAGATAGTAGTGCTCCTTCAGCGCGCCGTGCAGTGTGTTCCATACGCTGAAGATGCTGGCGACCGAATCCAGCTGCGGCGTCTCATCCAGCGAATCGAAATAGTCCGCGAGAATCAGCTTGAAGGTCGCCGAGCCGGTGATGGCGACGAGGCTGTCGCCGACGCGGATGATCTTCTCGTGATTCGCCACATAGGTGGCGGATTCCTTGCCGCCACCCCATTTCGTCAGCGTATCGGCCGCAATTGCAATGCGGCCGTTCTTCTTGACGACAGTGACGGTGGTCATGGCTCAGCCGAAATGGCAGACGTAGTGGTAGGGCTCGCCCGACACTTCGATATCGAAGCTGGAATGGGCCGGCACATCGAACGACTGCCCGGCGCCGTAGGTCTTCCACTCGGTGTCCCCGGCCAGCTTCACCCGGCAGGTGCCCGACACCGTTTCCATGACTTCCGGCGCGCCGGTGTTGAAGGTGAGCGAGGACGGCAGGATCACGCCGACCGATTTCTTGCTGCCGTCGGGAAACTGCACGGTGTGCGAGACGCACTTGCCGTCGAAATACACATTGGCCTGCTTGGTGACGGCGACATTGTCGAACTGGGACATGCTTATTTTCTCCGGGCGTCGAGTTTGGCTGCGATCCGCATCCGCAGCGCGTTGAGCTTGATGAAACCGCCTGCATCCTTCTGGTCGTAGGCGCCGGCGTCGTCCTCGAAAGTGGCGATCGTCGAATCGAATAGCGAATCGGTCTTCGAGTCGCGCCCGGCAACGATGACGTTGCCCTTGTAGAGCTTCAGCCGCACCGTGCCGTTGACGTGCTGCTGGGTGTAGTCGATCAGCGTCTGGAGCGCCACGCGCTCGGGCGCCCACCAGTAGCCGTTGTAGATCAGGCTGGCGTAGCGCGGCATCAGATCGTCTTTCAAATGCGCGACTTCGCGGTCGAGCGTGATCGACTCGATCGCGCGGTGGGCCTTCAACAGAATCGTGCCGCCCGGGGTCTCGTAGCAGCCGCGCGACTTCATGCCGACGTAGCGGTTCTCCACCAGATCGAGTCGGCCGATACCATGCTTGCCGCCGATCTCGTTCAGCTTCGCCAGCACTTCGTGGGCGCGCATCTGCTGGCCGTTGATCGCGACGACGTCCCCTTTCGCGTAGCTCAGCTCGATGTACTCGGCCTGGTCGGGCGCCTTTTCCGGCGACACGGTCCAGCGCCACATGTCTTCCTCGGCTTCCGCGTTGGGGTCTTCCAGATGACGGCCTTCGTAGGAGATATGCAGCAGGTTGGCGTCCATCGAGTACGGCGAGCCGCCCTGGCGATGTTTCATGTCGATCGGGATGCCGTGCTTCTCGGCGTAGGCGAGCAGCTTCTCGCGCGACAACAAATCCCACTCGCGCCAGGGCGCGATCACCTTGACGTCGGGCTTCAGCGCATAGGCGCCGAGTTCGAAGCGAACCTGGTCGTTGCCCTTGCCGGTGGCGCCGTGACAGATGGCGTCGGCGCCGGTTTCGTTGACAATCTCGATCAGGCGCTTGGCGATCAGCGGGCGCGCGATCGAGGTGCCGAGCAGGTATTCGCCCTCGTACACGGTGTTGGCACGGAACATCGGAAACACGAAGTCGCGCACGAACTCCTCGCGCAGGTCGTCGATATAGATCTGCTCCGGCTTGATGCCGAACTGCAGCGCCTTGGCGCGCGCCGGTTCGAGTTCCTCGCCCTGCCCGAGGTCCGCAGTGAAGGTCACCACCTCGCACTGGTAAGTGTCCTGCAGCCATTTCAGGATGACCGAGGTGTCGAGGCCGCCGGAATAGGCGAGAACTACTTTCTTGATGTCGCTCATGGTATGCGGATTCAATGGGTGGAACCGGACTGGTTCTTGTCGATGACTTCGACCTGACCGGGGAAGCCGCCGATCTTCAGGATGTCGAGATTGGTGGCAAGGCTCGCCTTTTCGATTTCGATGCCGACGACGCGGCCGTCTTCCGACAGGTTGAGCACGATGCCTTCGTGCGCTTCCCACGACTGCGCGGGGTTTTCGGGACTGATTTCGACATAGAGCGAATCCATGTCCTTGAAGTAGGCAATATTCATTGTTCAGCTTTCCACTCTTCCGAGCAACAGGTATTCCATCAAGGCTTTCTGCACGTGCAGGCGATTCTCGGCCTCGTCCCACACCACCGATTGCGGGCCGTCGATCACCTCGGCGGTCACTTCCTCGCCGCGGTGCGCCGGCAGGCAGTGCATGAAGACGGCATCGGACTTCGCCACTTTCATCATGTCGGCATCGACCTGCCAGTCGGCAAAGGCCTTCATCCGTTCGTCGTTCTCGGCCTCCCAGCCCATGCTGGTCCAGACGTCGGTGGTCACCAGGTCGGCGTCGCGGCAGGCATCCATCGGGTCGGCAAAGCTTTCGTAGTTGTCGGTGCCATACAGGCCCGCGCGTTCCGGTTCGACCTCGTAACCCGGCGGCGTCGACACGTGGACGTTGAACCCGAGCACTTCGCCCGCCTGCAGCCAGGTGTTGCACATGTTGTTGGAGTCGCCGACCCACGCCACCGTCTTGCCCTGGATCGAGCCGCGGTGCTCGATGTAGGTGAAGATGTCGGCGAGGATCTGGCACGGATGATATTCGTTGGTGAGCCCGTTGATCACCGGCACGCGCGAATGCGCCGCGAAGCGCTCGATGATGTCCTGCTCGAAGGTACGGATCATCACGATGTCGACCATGCGCGAAATCACCTCGCCGGCGTCCTCCACCGGCTCGCCGCGGCCCAGCTGGGTATCGCGCGTGTTGAGGTAGATCGCCGAGCCGCCGAGCTGGTGCATGCCGGCTTCGAACGAGAGGCGCGTGCGCGTCGAGCTTTTTTCGAAAATCATCGCCAGCGTCCGGTCGACCAGCGGGTGGTACGGCTGGTAGCGCTTGAAACGCGACTTGATCAGACGCGCGCGCTCGAACAGATACAGCAGCTCGTCGCGCGTGAGATCCCTGAATTGCAGAAAATGCCTCAGCATCACGCCGCCTGCTGCAGGTAATTCCTGACGATGCCGGACACCGCCGCAACCAGTGCGTCGACCTCGGCCGCGCCATAGATCAGCGGCGGCACCAGGCGGATGACGGTATCGGCGGTGACGTTGATCAGCACGCCCGCGTCGCGCGCCACGGCCACCAGTTCGCCGCACGGGCGATCAAGCTCGATGCCGATCATCATGCCTTCGCCGCGGATGTCGACCACGCCGTGCACACCGGCGAGCGCCTCGCGCAGGCCGGCGCGAATCGCCTCGCCGCGTACACGGGCGTTGTCGAGCAGTTTTTCGTCCTCGATCGCGTCGAGCGTCGCCAGCGCAGCCGCGCAGGCGAGCGGGTTGCCGCCGAAGGTCGAGCCATGGTTGCCCGGCTGGAACACCTCGGCCGCCGCGCCGCGCGCAAGACAGGCACCGATCGGCATGCCCGAGCCGAGACCCTTGGCCAGCGCCATCACGTCCGGCAGCACGCCCGAATGCTGGAAGCCGAACCAGGTGCCGGTGCGGCCGATACCGGTCTGCACCTCGTCCAGCATCAGGAGCCAGCCGTACGTATCGCAAATCGCGCGCAATCCCGCCAGGAAATCCGGCGCCAGCAGGTTGATACCGCCCTCGCCCTGCACCACTTCGACCAGCACCGCGACCACGCTCTTGTTGTGCTCGGCCACATGCCGGATCGCGTCGAGGTCGTTGAACGGCACCCGCGCAAAACCCGACAGCAACGGCTCGAAACCGGCCTGGATCTTGCGGCTGCCGGTCGCGGTCAGCGTCGCCATGGTGCGGCCGTGGAAGGCCTTTTCCATCACGATGATGGTCGGCACCTCGATGCCCTTGCCGTGGCCATACAGCCGCGCCAGCTTGATCGCCGCCTCGTTGGCCTCGCAGCCCGAATTGCAGAAGAAGGCGCGGTCCATGCCGGAAATGGCGCACAGCCGGTCGGCCAGCTCTTCCTGGCGCAGCACGCGATAGAGGTTGGAGCTGTGGATCAGCGTGGCAGCCTGGTCGGCAATCGCCTTGACCAGCTTGGGGTGGGCATGGCCCAGTCCGTTGACCGCAACGCCGGCGACGGCGTCGAGATAGCGCTTGCCGGCCTCGTCCCACAGGTAGGCGCCTTCCCCGCGCACAAAGGCAAGCGGCTGGCGCGCATAGGTATTCATCAAATGTGTCGTCATGGCAGTTCTCTGCAGGCTGTCCGGATGGTTGCGCCCAAAATAGAAAACGGCGGCCTAAGCCGCCGTGCTTGTCATGCAGCGCCTTGAATTATAGGCCGAAAAGCACCCGGTGCGACATCCCGCCCGCCATGAAGAACAGCATCGGGATCGACAGCATCGTATTGGTGCGCGAGGCCAGGAAGGCCACGCGACGCGCGGTGTTCTTCTCCTCGTCGGACGCCGGCGTCATGCCCAGGATCTTCTTCTGGTTCGGCCAGATCAGCACCCACACGTTGAACAGCATGATGGTGCCGAGCCAGGCGCCGATGCCGATCGGGCCCATGCCGTTGCGCAGCAGGAAGGCATCCATGAAGAACGGGCCCAGCAATGCCGCGCCGGCCAGCCAGGTCACCACAGCGGCCCAGCGGAAGAACAGCAGGGCGCGCGGTGCCACGTGCTTGGTGATGCCCGCCGCGGTGCCGTCAGCGCCGGCATTTTTCAACGCCGCCACCTGAACGAAATTGAAGTAATACAGCAGGCCAATCCACATGATGCCCGCCATGAAATGGATCCAGCGGGACAGGACGGCGACGAGGTCGATATTTTCCATTGTTCTCTCTCCCCTTAAGCCAGAAAGTTTCTGGCAAAGACATACAGCACAACCGTGAGCACGACACCGGCGATCACGGTACCCCAAAGCGAATCCAGCGGATTTTTCATCATTCTCTCCTTTGTGAATAGTTGACCAAATTGCTCGGACAAACTGGCGGCAGTATCTTCAAAATGTGGACCCGGCGCAAGCACCCTATTCACAGGCACCCACAGGCGTCCGGGCTGCATGCTAAAATCGGGCACCTTTCCAAGCCGTTTGCCTCCTCATGGATGACGCTCCTGCCACCGCTCCCTTCATCATTCGCGGAATGACCGCCAAGGGTGCCCGGTTCCGGCCGAGCGACTGGGCTGACCGCCTGGCGGGCGCGTTTGCGGTGATCGACCCCAACAATCGCACCAATTATTCACCTTATGTGCAGCCCACCACGCTCGACGGCATCCGCTGCGTGATCGTGGACAAGAAGCTCCAGGCTGCCGATCCGACCGCATACCGCTTCCTGCAGACCTTCGCCAGCGCCAACGAGTTGCTGACCGAAAATGCCGACTGAGCCCAGCCCGCAAAAGGCAAAAAAAACGCCGCATTCAGCGGCGTTTTTCATGCGACCGGCCCAGCGGCTCAGGCCATGCCCTTGACGGCAGCGGACAGGCGGCTCTTGTGGCGCGCGGCCTTGTTCTTGTGAACGATCTTCTTGTCGGCGATGCTGTCGATCAGGCTGACGGACGTCTGGTACACCTGCTGGGCAGCAGCCTTGTCGCCGGCTTCGATCGCCTTGCGCACCTTCTTGATTGCGGTGCGCAGTTCCGAACGCTGGCTCATGTTGCTGTCGCGCTGGGCGCTGGCCTGACGTGCGCGCTTACGCGCCTGGGCGGAGTTCGCCATATATTTCTGCTCCTGTAGACCCTGCCCTGCGGGCAAGGCAAATTTAATCCGAAGCGCCCGGTTTGCCGCGGGCAGATTCACCAAAGCCGGCGATTGTACGGGAAAACCCCGCCACAAATCAAGCATTTTATCCGCAGTTGCAGTCGGTGCGCACGCCCCGCACAATGCGCGCAAAAGCGCCCACCCCATGAACCTCCTCAAAGCCCTCGCTGCGGTCAGCAGCATGACCCTGCTCTCCCGCATCCTGGGATTCGTGCGCGACGCCATCATCGCCCGGGTGTTCGGCGCCGGCATGCTGACCGACGCTTTTTTCGTCGCCTTCAAGATCCCCAACCTGCTGCGGCGGCTGTTCGCCGAGGGCGCCTTTTCGCAGGCCTTCGTGCCGATCCTGGCCGAATACAAGAACCGCCGCGGCCACGACGCCACCCAGGTTCTGGTCAACCAGGTCGGTACCGCGCTGACGCTGGCGCTGGTCGCGATCGCGCTGCTGGGGGTGATCGGCGCACCGTGGGTGGCCTACATCAGCGCGCCGGGATTCCGCGCCGACCCGGACAAGTTCGAACTGACCGTCACCCTGCTGCGCATCATCTTCCCCTACATCATCTTCATTTCGCTGGTGGCGCTGGCGGCGGGCATCCTCAACACCCACAGCAAGTTTTCGGTGCCGGCCTTCGCGCCGGTGCTGCTCAACGTCGCGATGATCGGCGCCGCGCTGTGGCTGGCGCCCTATTTCGACCCGCCGGTACTGGCGCTGGGCTGGGGGGTGGCGATCGGCGGCGTGCTGCAACTGGCGTGGATGCTGCCGCACCTGCTGAAGATCCGCATGCTGCCGCGCCCGACCCGGCATTTCGACGACCCCGGCCTCAAGCGCGTTCTGACGTTGATGGCGCCCGCCACGCTGGGCGTCTCGGTCGCGCAGATCAGTCTCCTGATCAATACCATTTTCGCGTCCTTCCTGGTTAGCGGCAGCGTCTCGTGGCTGTATTACG
>DAHWJK010000229.1:0-2478 GCA_027344185.1 Thiobacillus sp. | reverse complement strand
CGAGGCGCAGCGGCTGGAGCAGCGCACCCGTTTCGACCTCGAAATGATGCACGAACTCGGCTTCTGCAAGGGCATCGAGAACTACTCGCGGCACCTGTCGGGGCGCAAGCCCGGCGAGCCGCCGCCGACGCTGATCGACTACCTGGCGAAGGACGCGCTGATGTTCATTGACGAGTCGCACGTCACCGTGACCCAGGTCGGCGGCATGTACAAGGGCGACCGCTCACGCAAGGAAAACCTGGTCGACTACGGCTTCCGCCTGCCGTCGGCGCTCGACAACCGGCCCTTGAAGTTCGAGGAATTCGAGGGGCTGATGCCGCAGACGGTGTTCGTGTCGGCCACGCCCGCCAAGTACGAGGCAGAGCATGCGGGACAGGTGGTCGAGCAGCTGGTGCGCCCGACCGGCCTGGTCGACCCGCTGGTCGAGGTGCGGCCGGTGGGGACGCAGGTCGATGATCTGATGAGCGAAGCGGGCAAGCGCATCGCCGTCGGCGAACGCGTGCTGGTGACCACGCTGACCAAGCGCATGGCCGAGGATCTGACCGACTATCTGGCCGAGCACGGCATCAAGGTGCGCTACCTGCATTCCGACATCGACACCGTCGAGCGCGTCGAGATCATCCGCGACCTGCGGTTGGGCGAATTCGACGTGCTGGTCGGCATCAACCTGCTGCGTGAGGGTCTCGACATCCCCGAGGTGTCGCTGGTGGCGATCCTCGACGCCGACAAGGAAGGCTTCCTGCGTTCCGAGCGCTCGCTGATCCAGACCATCGGCCGCGCCGCGCGCCATCTGCACGGCACCGCGATTCTCTATGCCGACCGCATCACCGATTCGATGAAGCGGGCGATGGACGAAACCGAGCGCCGCCGCAACAAGCAGATCGCGTTCAACCTGGAGAACGGCATCACCCCGCGCGGCGTGGTCAAGCGCATCAAGGACATCATCGACGGCGTCTACGACGCCGACGCCACGCGTCAGGAGCTCAAGGCGGCGCAAACGGTGGCCGAATACAAGGTATTGGACGATAAAACGCTGACCAAACGGATCAAGAAGCTGGAAAAAGAGATGCTGGACGCGGCGAAGAACCTCGAATTCGAGAAAGCTGCGGAACTTCGCGACCAGCTGAAGCAACTCAAGCAGGTGTTATTTGGCGTGGAAGAACATGACTAAGGTATTGATGGTCTGCATGGGCAATATCTGCCGTTCGCCGATGGCGGAAGGCATGCTGCGCAAGGCGCTGCAGGACGCAGGGCTCGACCGGCACGTGGAGGTGGATTCCGCCGGCACCCATGCCTATCACGTCGGCGCGTCGCCCGACCCGCGCGCGCAGCAGGCGATCCGCCAGCGCGGCGTGGACATCAGCCAGTTGCGCGGACGCAAGGTGGAAGATGCCGATTTCGAGCGCTTCGACTACATCCTGGTGATGGACGGCGACAACTACGACCGGCTGATCGAGCGTGCGCCTGCGCACCACCACGCCAAGATCCGCCGCCTGCTGTCGTTCAGCCGCAAATACCCCAACCTCGACGTGGTCGACCCGTATTACGGCGGCGCCCATGGCTTCGAGGAAAACCTCGACATGATCGAGGACGCGGTGCAGGGGCTGATCCGGGAGATCACCGGCGAGAGCCGGGTGAAAATGCGACCGGGCGTCTGACGGTTTTTTCTGAGAAATGAAAACGGACCGCTGATAGCGGCCCCGTTTTCGTTGATACGGCAGGCTTTACTTCGCCTGCGTTTCCACCTGCACCAGCGGCTCCTGCACCGCCGGCACCGCCTGCGGACGCGAACGTCTGCGGGTGGGGTGGGGCGCAGACGGCGCCGCGGTTTCGACGACGGGGCTGACCGGCTCGGTGGTTTCCACCTGCATCAGGCTGACCGGCTCGGCCTCGGTCTTGACCGTGGGGCGACGACGGCGGCGCGGACGGCTCGGCTCGCTGGCGGCCGCCGCTTCGGCGGCGGCCTGGGTTTCCACCTGCTGCAGATCGGCCTTGCTGGTCGCGAGATCAGCCAGGATGGCAGCGGGCGACGCGGTGACGGCGCCCGGCAGCGGTGCTGCTGCCGGCGCGTCCAGTTGCAATGCCTGTTGCGCAGGTGCCGCAGCCGGGGCCACTGCGCGGCGCGGCGGACGCGCGATTTCGATGATCGCGTGGTAGCCGGCAAGCTCGATGACGGCATGCGGCGCGCCCGATCCATTGGCAGCGGTTTCCGGACGGCCTTCGCCGCGACCGCGGCGGCCGCGGCCACGCCGGCTGCGTGGCTCGCGTTTTTCTTCGCTTGCAGCGTCGTCGCGCGGCGCGTCGGCGACGAGGGCCTCGCGCGGCGCGGCTTCGGCCTCGGGGCGTGGCTTGGGCTGACGTGGCGGACGCGGCTGCTTGGGCTGGTCGGTGCGTGCCTCGCGGGGTTCGCGGGCTTCACGGGGCTCACGCGCTTCGCGCGGTTCGGACGTGCGTGCGCCCGGCTGGCGCGCTTCGCTG
>DAHWJK010000204.1:0-7353 GCA_027344185.1 Thiobacillus sp. | reverse complement strand
CTGCCGCGGCCATCCTGTCGATCACCCTGGTGCCGCTGCTGATGGCCTGGTTCATCCGCGGAAAGATCCGTCCGGAGGGCGCGAACCCCTTGAACCGACTGCTCACCTGGCTGTATCGTCCGCTGATCCATGGCGTGCTGCGGGCGCCGTGGCTGGTCATCGGCCTGAGCCTCGCCGCCGTGGCAAGCCTGTATTTCCCCTGGAAACACCTCGGCTCGGAGTTCATGCCGCCGTTGAATGAAGGTACCTTGCTGTACATGCCGGTGGCGCAGGATCCGTCGATTTCCATCGGACAGTCGGCCGCCATCCTGCAGCAGACGGATCACATCATCAAGAGCTTCCCGGAAGTGCGCAGCGTGTTCGGCAAGGCGGGGCGGGCACAGACGGCTACCGATCCGACGCCGATCTCGATGTTCATGTCGGTGGTCAACCTCGAGGACCGCAGCAAGTGGCCGGCGGGGATGACGTCCGCGAAACTGATCGAGGAGATGAACCAGGCCCTGCGCATACCCGGCGTGTCCAACACCTGGACCCAGCCGATCAAGGGCCAGGTGGACATGCTGACCACCGGGTTGCAGACGCCGCTGGGCATCAAGGTCACTGGGGGGGATCTCGCCACGCTGAACCGCCTCGGCCAGGAAATCCAGGCAGTGCTTCAGAAGGTGCCCGGAACCCAGAACGCGTATGCCGCACGAGCCACGGGCGGACGCTACATCGTGGTCGATACCGACCGGCGCGCGGCTGCGCGCTATGGGCTTTCGGTGGCCGACGTGAATCGGCTGGTCGAGACTGCCATCGGCGGCCGGATCTTGAGCACCGCGGTGAACGGCCTGGAGCGCTTCCCGATCAGCCTGCGCTATCCGCGTGATCTGCGGCAGTCTCTGTCCGCGCTGATGGCCAGCCGTATCGCGACGCCTCAGGGCGCTCAGATTCCCCTGGCGCAGGTCGCCACGCTGCGCATCGAGGGCGGGCCACCCATGCTGACCAGCGACAACAGTCAGTTGAATTCATGGGTCTACATCGACCTGACGCCGGGTACCAGCATCAGCGGCTATGTGGCCAAGGCGAAATCAGCCCTGGCGCAAGGAGTGCGCATGCCGCCCGGATTCACGCTGGGCTGGGTCGGGCAGTACCAGGCCTTGCAGCAGGCCGTGCAACGCCTGAAGATCCTGGTGCCGAGCGTGATCGGCCTGATCGCGCTGCTGCTCTACTTCAACTTCAAGAACCTCACCGAAGTCGCCATCATCCTGTTGACCTTGCCGTTGTCCTTGGTGGGGGGATTCTGGTACGTCGATTGGTTGGGGTACAAGCTGTCGGTCGCGGTGGGCGTGGGCTTCATCGCGACCGCCGGCGTGGCCTCCGAGTTCGGCGTGGTCATGCTGCTGTACCTGGACGCCGCGCTGGCGCGGCGCAGGATCCATGACACGCTCAACACCTGGGACGACCTGAAGCAGGCCGTGGTCGAGGGCACGCTGCTGCGCTTGCGCCCGATGGCGATGACCTTGACCATGGTGGTCGGCGGCCTGCTGCCGATCATGTTCAGCCGGGGCGCCGGCGCCGACGTGATGAAGCGCATCGCCGCACCGATGGTGGGCGGCATGCTGACGGCCGCCTTACTGGCCTTGCTCTTGATCCCGGCGGTCTACGCCCTGTGGCAGAAGCGTCGCCTGAGTCGGGGAGACGGGTGGGCCTCGTCCGGAATTTCATCGAATACAAGCTGGAGCTGATCATGCAACGTCGTTCGTTTGTGACCGTGGTGGCGGGGTTCCTGGGAACCGTGTCCACCTATCTGCTCGGCCGTCGCCCGGCCAGCGCCCAGCCCAGTCGTGCCGCCGCTGGCGAAGGGATGATGGGGGGCATGATGGGAGGCGGGATGATGGGCGACATGATGGCGCCGGAGAACATGCGCGGACCGATGCGCACCGGCATGCAACTGTTCGAACGCCACCAGCTCATCCGGCGTCACGTCACGGAGCTGCCCGATGGCGTCCACGACGTCACGACCTCGTCCGACCCGGCCACGGCGGCCCTGATCCAGCAGCATGTTGCCGACATGTACCGGCGCCTGGACGAGAACCGCCCTTTCCCCTATCCCATGAGCAACAGCGTTCCGGAGATGTTCGCCAATCCCGGCGGATACCAGCGCAAGCTGGAGATCCTGCCCGACGGAGTGGCGGTCACCGAGACGTCGAGCGATCCGCGGATGGTGGCGATCATCCGGGCGCATGCGCGCGAGCTCGACCGATTCGTCAAGGAGGGAATGCCCGCCATGATGCGCGGGATGATGTGACGCGCGTGTGGCCGGCCCGGCCGGCAGGTGCGCCAAGAAGCCCGTCAAGGCGACTTGGGGAAGGGAAGATTTCCAGCGGGGTTGCGGTGGCAGCCAACCCCATGCGCTGGTGGCATTGTCCAAGCTGCCGAACTTGTCCACGATTCATTGCATGAAACATTCCTGCTTTGCGCTTGTTCTGATCGGCGCCCTCACAAGCATGTCGCCAGCCATCGCGGCCTCGGCCTCGATGCCCGTGATGGGCGCGATGCACGCTGGATCCATGAGCAGCACGACCGGCACGGCCGCGGTACCTCGCGGCTTCATGGCCCACGGAGTCGTCAACAGCGTCGATGTAGCCGCTGGCAGCGTGAACATCACCCACCACGCGATCAAGGCGTTGGGCTGGCCGGGAATGACCATGAGTTTTCAGGTGCGAGACAGGAAGGATCTGGTGTCCATGAAGGCCGGGGAGAAGGTGGATTTCGACCTAGCCAGAAGCCCGTCCGGGCAATACGTGATCACGAGGTTGCGCAGCGCGCGGTAGCGAATTGCCGGGGCCACAGTCGGGCTCCGGCTGGGAGTTTCGGCTTCGAGTCGCTATGATCACAGTGTTGGTGCTCGCTCGGCCCATTGGGATCGAAGAGTTCAACGGGAATCAGGGAGGGCCTTTGCGCAGGGTATTGCTTCGCGCCGGGACCCTAACCTGAGCTGCCCCCGCAACGGTAAGCGCAAGCGGGCTTCGCCGCCCGCAGCTCCTGCAACAGGCCACTGGACGAATCTTGCCGCGAGCAAGACATGTCCGGGAAGGCAGTAGGGGTGCTTTGCGCCAGCCCGGATACCGGCCAACGAGGCGGTGCGCTCTTTCACAGGCGCGCCAGGAGGTGCATGCCCGCGGGGAGGCGGGCGGCACGACTCGAACGGCGTACACGCCATGCTGCGTCTTGTTTGTCGGCACGGACTGCACCCCGCAGGGGCAGGGTGCTTGCCGTGCACGAACTGATCCTGGGTGGGCGTCGCAGCGGAAAGTCCCGTTGCGCGGAGACGCGCGCGGCCGAATGGCTGCGCCGGCCGGGGCACGACGCCTTGCTGATCGCGACCGCGCTGTCCGGCGACGCTGAAATGGCGCGCCGCATCGAGCGCCACCGCGCCGAGCGCGCCCAGCGCCTGCCCGGCCTGCAAACCCTGGAAGTCCCGCGCGCGCTCGGGCCGGCGCTGCGCTCACGCAGCGCCGCGCGAACCCTGGTCGTGGTCGATTGCCTGACCCTGTGGCTGACCCAGTTGCTGATGCCCCCGGGCGGGGCCCCCGGCGATGCCTCGTCCTGCGAGGGCGAGCTCGACGAGCTGCTCGATGCGCTGCGCCAGGCGCCGGGTCCGGTGGTGCTGGTGTCGAACGAGATCGGCCTCGGCGTGACACCGCTGCAGCGCGAGACGCGACAATTCCTGGACACGCTGGGCGAGTTGCACCAGCGCGTCGCCGCGCTGTGCGAACGAGTCACCCTCATGGTCGCGGGGGTCGAATGCCGGGTGAAACCGTGAGCGTCGGGCAGGCCCTGGAGTGCCCGGCGATGCTGATCGCCGCACCGGCCTCGGGTCAGGGCAAGACCACTGTGACCGCAGCGCTCGCGCATTGGCACCGCGCCCAGGGGCGGCGTGTGCGCGTGTTCAAGAGCGGACCGGATTTTCTTGACCCGATGGTGCTCGAATGCGCCAGCGGCGCCCCTGTTCGGCAACTCGACCTCTGGATGGGCGGCGAGCAGCATTGCGCCGAACTGCTGGCCGACGGGGCGCGGCAGGCCGATCTGATTCTCGTCGAGGGGGTCATGGGCTTGCACGACGGCACGCCCTCGTGCGCCGATCTGGCGCTGCGCTTCGATCTCCCCGTGCTCGCGGTGGTCGACGCCCAGGCCATGGCCCAGACCTTCGGCGCGGTCGTCCACGGGCTGGCCACCTACCGCCCCGGACTCCGCCTGGCCGGGGCGCTGGCCAACCGCGTCGGCAGCCCCGCACATGCGCGCATGCTGCGCGACAGCCTGCCGCCCGGCATCGCCTGGCACGGCACGCTGGCGCGCGGGGCCGACTACGCGTTGCCGTCGCGCCACCTGGGACTGGTGCAGGCCGCCGAACTGCACGACCTGGCCGCGCGCGTGGCCGCGGCGGCGGCGGCGCTGGGCGCGCACGGGCCCCTTCCGCTGCCTCCGGTCACGCGGTTCCAGGTCCCGCCGCCCGCGCTGCCGTCGCGCGTGCGCGGGCGCGAGCTCGATGGCGTGGTCGTCGCCGTGGCGCGCGACGCGGCGTTCTCCTTCCTTTACCGGGCGAACCTGGACCTGCTGCTCGAACTCGGCGCGCGGCTGGAGTTCTTCTCGCCGCTGGCCGACGAGCCGGTCCCGGCGGATGCGCAAGCCCTGTATCTGCCGGGGGGCTACCCCGAGCTGCACCTGCGGGAGCTGGCGGCTGCCCGCGGTTTCGCCGAGTCCGTGCGGGCGCACCACGCGGCCGGCCGCCCCATCGTCGCCGAGTGCGGCGGCATGCTCGCGCTGCTGGAATCGCTGGCCGACGCGAGCGGCCACCGCGCGCCCATGCTGGGCCTGCTGCCGGGCGACGCCGAGCTGACCGCTGGACTGGTCAACCTGGGCATGCACGGCCTGCTGCTGGACGAAGGTGAGATTCGCGGACATACCTTCCACCACGCGCGCCTGAGCACCAGCCTGGCGCCGGCGCACCACACGCGGCCGCAGCGCGAGCACGGCCATGCGGAGGCGGTGTTTCGCCGCGGACGCCTGTTCGCGTCGTTCCTCCACATGTACTTCCCCAGCAACCCTGCGGCGGTCGCTGGGCTGTTCCGGCCTTGAGTTGAGCAGACGCGGATTCCACCCATGGACCTTGAAACCCCACCGACGGCGCGGGACACGCCGAAACCCCAGGGCGAGCGTCGCGGCCTGGTCCTCGTGCACACCGGCAAGGGCAAGGGCAAGAGCACGGCGGCGTTCGGCCTGGCGCTGCGCGCCATCGGGCGCGGCAAGACGGTGAAGATCTACCAGTTCATGAAAGTGCCGTCGGCGCGTTTCGGGGAGCATCGCCTGTTCGAGCGCCTGGGAGCTCCGATCGAGGGACTCGGCGACGGCTTCAGCTGGAAAAGCCGCGACCTGGAGCATTCGGCCGAACTGGCGCGTGCCGGGTGGATGCGCGCCGAGGCCACGGTGCGCGCCGGGGAGCATTTCCTGGTGGTCCTGGACGAGATCATGTACCCCCTTCGCTACGGCTGGGTGCCGTTGACGCAGGTGCTGGCCTGCCTGCGCGAACGCCCACCGCATGTGCACGTGGTGCTGACCGGGCGCAACGCGCCCGACGAGCTGGTCGAGCTGGCCGACACGGTCACCGAGATGAGCCTGGTCAAGCACCATTTCCAGGCCGGCGTTCCGGCGCAGCGCGGCATCGAGGACTGACGCGGGCCGCGCCCGCCATCCAAGCAACCCCCGCACGAGGCCCATCCCGCCATGCAGACCCGCAAGATTCCCGCCACCATCGTCACCGGCTTCCTCGGCAGCGGCAAGACCACCCTGCTGCGGCACCTGCTGCAGAACTCCGGGGGCCGGCGCCTGGCCGTCATCGTCAACGAGTTCGGCGAGATGGGGGTCGACGGCGAGCTGCTGCGCGGCTGCGGCATCGGGTGCGACGAGAACGGAGAGCCCGACGGCAGGCTGTACGAGCTGGCCAACGGTTGCCTGTGCTGCACCGTGCAGGAGGAATTCGCGCCGGTCATGGAGCAACTGGCGGCACGTCGCGAGCGCATCGATCACCTGCTCATCGAGACCAGCGGCCTTGCGCTGCCCAAGCCGCTGGTGCAGGCCTTCCAGTGGCCGGCGTTGCGCAACGCCTTCACCGTCGACGCGGTGATCGCGGTGGTGGACGCGCCCGCCGTCGCGCAGGGGCGCTTCGCCGACGACCCGCCGGCGGTCGACGCGCAGCGCCGGGCCGACGAGAACCTTGATCACGAATCCCCGCTGGCCGAGCTGTTCGAGGACCAGCTGGCCAGTGCCGACCTGGTGGTGGTGCACAAGACCGATGCGGTCGATGCGCAGGAACTGCAGGCCGTGCAGGCGGTGATCCGCACCCACGCCGGCGCGGGCGTGCGGCAGGTCCAGGCCCGGCATGGCCGCATCGATCCGCAGCTGCTGCTCGGCCTCGGGCTGGAGGTGGAGTCCTTGATCGACCAGCGCCGCACCCACCACGACGACGAGCTGGACCACGACCACGACGCCTTCGATTCGGTCCGCCTGAAGCTGCAGGTCGACGACCGGCAGCGCCTGCTGGCCGCGCTGGCCCGCTTGGTCGAGGAGCACGACATCTACCGCACGAAGGGCTTCGTGGCGCTGCCGGGCGTCGCCATGCGCCTGGTCGTACAGGGAGTCGGCGGCCGCTTCGAGAGCTACTTCGACCGTCCGTGGGGCGGGCCCGAAGCGCGCGAATCGCAGCTGGTGTGCATCGGACGCGGGCTCGACGCGCACAGCCTGCAGCGGCAGCTGCAGGACCTGCTGCGCGCCGACGCCTGATCGGGAACCGCCCATGCACTTGTTGAGCACCCGCCCCGGCGGCTACGTCGACGACGCGGCCAAGGGTGTCGTGCGCGTGGCGCAGACGCCGGGCTCGGTGGTCGTGCTCAGCGCCGCCGACACCACGCTGGGCCTGCTCGCCGAGGCGGCCGGGCGCCTCGGCTCGGACTATCCGGCGGTGCGCCTGGCCAACCTCATGTGGCTGCGCCAGCCGGCCTCGGTCGACCTGTACGTCGACGACGTGCTGCGCCACGCCCGGGTGGTGGTCATCGACCATCTGGGCGCGCCCAGCGACTGGGCCTACGTGGTCGAGCGCGCCACGGCCCTGGCCCACGAGCGGGGGCAGTGGCTGGCCATGTTCTCCGGCGACGCCAGCGAGGATCCGCAGCTGCTGCTTCGCAGCACCGCGACCGCCGACGATTGCCGGCAGCTGTGGCGCTACCTGCGCGAGGGCGGCGCCGACAACGCGCGCGGCTTTTTCGAGCTCATCGGGCAGGCGGCGTTCGGCCGCGGCGGCCGGCCGCCGCCTCC
>DAHWJK010000315.1:0-1867 GCA_027344185.1 Thiobacillus sp. | reverse complement strand
AGATTCTGAACCAAGGTAAGCTTGCCTTCTATCTCGTGGCGGTCGATTTCGAGGAAATGCGCTTCCATCGACTGAATAACCACCCAGCCCAGACCCAACAGCACGACCGCCGCGCAGGCAGAAAAGAGCAGGCTGATGCGGACGGTGAGCGACAGTGATTTCATGGAGCGGTTTCTTCCAGCACATAGCCCATGCCGCGCACTGTGTGGATTAGCTTGAGTTCGAAGCCGTCGTCCACCTTGGCCCGCAGCCTGCGCACGGCCACGTCGATGACATTGGTATCGGAGTCGAAATTCATGTCCCACACCTGGGAGGCGATCAAGCTGCGGGGGAGCACTTCGCCCTTGCGGCGCAGGAACAGTTCGAGCAGGGCGAACTCCTTGGCGGTCAGGTCGATCTTGCGCCTAGCGCGGACTGCGCGCCGTCGAAGCAAATCCAATTCGAGGTCGGCAGCCTTGAGGACAGCAGACTCCAGACCGGCCTGGCCCCTTCTTACCAGGGTGCGCACCCTGGCCAACAGTTCGGCGAAGGCAAAAGGCTTGATCAGGTAATCGTCGGCGCCCAAATCCAGTCCCTTGACCCGATCCTCCACATGGTCGCGCGCGGTCAGGAAAAGCACGGGCATCTGCACGCCCGCTCTACGCACGCCTTCGAGCACCTGCCAGCCGCTGATGCCTGGCAGCATCACATCCAGGATCATCAAGTCGTAATGGCCGCCCTTGGCAAGCTCAAGCCCCTCCCAACCGTCGCGGGCCACATCCGTGACGAAGCCGGCCTCGGACAGGCCCTGTTTCAGATACTCACCGGTCTTGATCTCGTCTTCGACAATCAGAATCTTCATTCTGCAAATCCTTGCATTGGTCGGATATATCCTGCCATAGCACGTACAACCCAAACCAGGCATTACGAATTTGTAATGCTCCCGTCAGTCTCGTGTCGGGTGAGCTCCCCCAGTATGCGGCCAACGCAAGCATCTTGGCACCCAATCAACACACGAGGTTTGACATGCCTGTACACATATTACGCAAACGCGGCTTACTTATCGCACTGACGGGGACGGCTTTCCTGGGGGGCTGCGCAACGTTCAGCCCCGATGGCGGATTGGAAAAGGTGGCCGCCATCACCCAGGAACGCTCGGCGGTTTCCCCGAGCCGCATCCTCACCGAGGAGGATTCCGTCCGCGTCGCGGATGAGGTGAAGCGGCTGCTGAGCGAGCCGCTCACGGCCGAGACTTCGGTCAAAATCGCCATTCTCAACAATCGCGGACTGCAGGCCAGCCTGGCCAATCTGGGCATTGCCGAGGCCGAACTGGTGCAGGCCAGCCGCCTACGTAATCCAGGCTTCACATTCTCACGCCTGAGCGGCGGCGGGGTCAGCGAAATCGAGCGACAATTCCTGTTCGATGTGCTGGGCTTGCTTACCCTGCCGACCCGCACCGAGATCGAACGGCGGCGATTCGAGATAGTCCAGACCAAAGTGGCAAGCGAAGTCTTGCGCCTGGCCCAGCAGACCCGTCAGGCCTTCTTCTCCGCCGTGGCGGCTCAGCAGGCTGCAAGATACATGGAAACGGTGCGGGAGGCGGCCGGGGCGGGCGCTGAACTGGCTGGCCGCATGGCCGAGGTCGGGAATTTTAGCCGCCTGCGTGCTAGCCGTGAGCAACTACTTTCCGCGGAGCTGGGCGCGGAGTTTACCCGCGCCCGTCAGAATACCACCCAGCAGCGCGAACGCCTGACTCGTTTGATGGGCCTCTCCGGCAAGGAACGCGATTTCAAGCTGCCCGAACGCTTGCCCGAGCTGCCCGTCACCTTGATCCCCGAACAGGACATACAGCGCCAAGCCATGGGCTCGCGTCTCGATATCCGCACGG
>DAHWJK010000169.1:0-10556 GCA_027344185.1 Thiobacillus sp. | reverse complement strand
CCGACCGTCACGGAAACCGTCACGGCGAGCGTGACGCAAAACGTGACGCCCGTCACGCCTTCTTTTAAAAGTGAAACGAAAGAAGGAGGGGAAAACGTGACGGCGAGCGTGACGCGTCACGGTGCAACGGCCGTGACGGACGTCACGCGTGACGTCGTGACGGCGCCGCAGCGGCAGCTTCCGGTGCTCTCCACCATGCCTGCGGCTCCAGGCGCTGACGCGCCTTCGCCGCCCCCCTTCTTTGAGACAAAACCCAGCCCCAGAAAACCCGACGTCAGGCACCTGACTGCTGATCAGCAAGCGCTATGCGAACAGGTCTGGACCCAGTACGGATCCGCGTACCGCGCGCGCTACGGGGCTGATCCCCTGCAGGACGGCAAGGCTCGCCGGCAGGTCGCCGATCTCGTGCGCAGCCTCGGTGCCCAGGCACCCGCCATCGCCGCCTGGTACGTCGGCCATGGGGGGCGCTGGTATGTCGAAAAGGGCCATGACGTTGGATCGCTGCTCGCCGATGTCGGCAAGTTGCGCACCGAGTTCATCGCTTCTCAGGTCAAGGTCAACATCCTCTCGCGCGCGCAGGGCCCCGCAGCAGGGCCGGACCGCCCATCGGTGCCTGCGCCCGAGAAGATCAAAGAGCAGTTGCAGCGTCTTCAGAACCATTTCACGAGCGGGCGTTTCGCGCCGGCCATTGCGAAGGAGTCCACCGGATGAATCCGATCGATACAAGCACAGCGTCACTCAATTTCGGGCAAGACGAGCTGAGTCGAACTGAGATCCTCGAAATCTCACTTAGGGCCATCCGGCCCGATCCCGATCAGCCGCGGCGCTACTTCGATGAAGAGGCTCTGGTCGAGCTGCGCGACAGCATGGCGCTGTACGGACTCCTGCAGCCCGTTGGTGTGCGGCAGGCTGCAGATGGCGGATGGGAACTGATCTTCGGCGAGCGCCGGTACCGCGCGGCAATCGCGCTGGGCTGGAAGACCATTCCAGCGCGCGTTTTCCCGGTGGAGGCTCGGCGGATCAAGACCGTGTTGCAGCTCGGTGAAAACGCCCACCGCGCGGATCTGTCGCTCCTGGAATACCTGGGGGGCATCGAGCAGCTGCGCGATCTGGGGGTGCCGGCCGGCGCGATGGCGCGCATGCTGTGCAAGCCCGATGAGTGGGTGGCGGCGATGATGACCATCAGCCGCGACCCCCTGGCGCGGTCCCTATACGAATCAGGGGTCATGACGCAGGTCGGCGCCTGGGATGCGTTCTGCCGCCTCCCGGAACATCTGCGCCGTGGCCTGCTGCAAAGTGGCGAGCAGTTGACGATTCAGCGTTGCAAAAAGGTGCTGGATGCCCACGAAGCGCAGATGTCCGCGCGACAACAGGGGCTGCTGCAGGAACCGACGGCGACCACCTTGCCGTCGCCGGAAAGATCCTCTTTGGCCGGTGCGGAGAGCAGCGCGCCGGAGAAAACCACCCAGACGGCCGACGATCCGGGCGAGTTCGTTGAGCCGTTCGACGTGCATGAGCAGGAAGTTGCGAGCGCAGAGGACCGGGCTGACAACGAGACCATCACGGTGGCGCTCCCCCTGTGGCTCGCGCGCGCCCTGGTCCCCGAGAGAGCGGGCCAGCTTCAGCAGATCGCCGAGTGGGTGCCCAGCAAGGACGGCTTTCCTGACGCGATTCGCGCTGCGCTGGCCGCGGTCGAGCAAGACCTGATCCACGTCATCACTGGCTTCGCAGGAGGACGGCCATGAGCGCGCAAGGCAGTGACGCCATCGCCCTATTTCAATCGCTCGATGAAGAGGGATTGGCGCGGGTTGCAAGGTCCGCCAGAACCGACATCGAGGATGTGCACCAGCAGGCCTTGATGATCTGCGCCGAAATCGCATCTGGGCAAAGCACCTTCGACCCGCTCCTCGGTACCCTCGAGCAGTTCGTGTTTGGCAAGCTTTGGGGCTTCGCGGAGCGCGAATCCCAGTTCCGCTCTGACAACACCACCGAGGACGAGGAGCCGGAGGGCAGTCATCGTTCAGCGGCTCGCGACGAAGACTCCAACCCTCTGTCGATTCTCCTGGCGCGTGAGGCAGAGCGGGAGGACGAACAGGTGCGCAGTGCGGCGGTCGCTGCGGCCCGCCGAGCCGATCCACTGACGGCACTGGAGCTTTGCCTCGCCGCCGGTGCGGCCGGGGCGCAAACCGCCCAGGCGATGGGACGTCATCGGGCCACTGGCTGGCGCAAACGTCGGGATGCCTTGGTTGCTACAGCTAGACTGCTTGGCGTGTCGGTCAGGCCTGATTGAGTGTGCATTCCGGGCGAGTCCCGCCAGTCGTTCAGATCCAAGTCGAGCTATTGAGCGCTGTTTCCAGACACGTCGCTTGAGGCTAGGAGCTCCTCCACCTGGCCCAGAAACGCGGCGAGCTCGCCCTGCTTGCCTGCTTCGTTCGCGCGCCATTCGTCCATCGGTCTGACCATCGCAAGGTCGCGGGCATCCCGCAGGAGATTCTCTAATTCGCAGTCGTTCATGTCGCGCCCGCGCAGGTAGTACTGACACCATCGGGCAAAGGTCAGGAGCCACATCGAGACGACCAGGGCGCCATCCCAACGGGTCCAGTCCGATGTGCTGGCGAGGGGCTGCTGCACGATCCGTCGCTGCCGCTTGAGGATCGCGCGCATCGACTGCAGGCTTGCCTTCCGTCGTTCCGGGCTGCTGTGGGCAAAGAGGAACGCTGCGACGTTGGTCGTCTGGCCCTCGCGCGCTCGGTCAAACGCCGGCGATTCGCCCCTTAGCTGCGGTTCCAGCATGCTGGCCAGTTCCTGTACCCAGATCTCGCAGGCATCATCGAACTGAGCACGATCGTTTTGCAGCAGGGGAAAGATCACGTCCTGGAACAACCACGGCTCGGTCCAGGTCAATTGCCGCATATGCCCGCGCATGGAGTCGACCAAGCGCCACAGATCGCCCCCGGGGATCGTCTCCGGAAGCGCCTCATGCAGCGCAGCGACCAAGCTGTTGTAGATCTCCGTCTTCTTCGGATGCCGTGCCGCGTGATGAACCAGCCATCCCAGGATGCGTACCCGCTCCAGGTGGGGAAAGCGGTTGATCAAGTGCAGCGCTGTAGCGAGATCTGCCGTCTCTTCCAGCTGCCTCTCAATTGCATTCAATCCCATCCATTGCAGGAGGCCATTGCCGCTGCGGATGAGCCGCTCCCGCTGCTCCTCGTTGATGTCGAACTGGACCGCCAGCGAAATGTCGCTGACGATCTGGCTCAACAGTGACAACCGCACCGCATCCTCGACTTGAGGCTCCCTTGGCACATGGCGCATCTGGGCTTCAGCGATCTCCAGCAGGGCATCTGGGGCATACCACCACAGAAACCTGATGGCGAAGTACTCCGGCCAGGTCAAGGCGGCGTATTTTGTTGGATGGAACAAGTGATGTGGGTGGTAGGAACTATATAGCAGGGTCTCGAACGGTTCCCGAAAGATCTGGGCATCCATCACCGCCAACTCCTTGTCCACCACCTCATGAACACAGTTGAACGATGCATCGAGGAACCCTGCCAAGAATCCCAGAAAATCACGCTCGGATTCGAGCTCGTGAAAGCGGTAGTCCCCGAAGCGCGAATGTGCGAGCACCTCGCCGAGCACCTCCCAAGTCGCCCCGAAGTCCGAGAAGTCTCCAGCCTGCTGGTTCAGGCAATTGCGCAGACCTGCCGTCTCTGGCAGCGCCAGCGAGCCATCCTTGAGCAATTCCAGCACCGCCATCCGATCCTTCAACGGATCGCCGCTCAAGCCTTGCAGCGACGGCTCGCCGATCCATACGCTCAGCACGTCGCCTGCTTGGGCCTTTTCGAGGAAGCGTAGTGGTTCGTAGCGTCGCGGCGCTGGAGACGATGCCGTAGAGTCGAAGAGAAGCCGCATGGAGGGATTCCCGCTCTCGCCTTCAGGCGGCATTTTCGCTGCCTCCTGCAACAGCTCGGACTTGTATTGCTCAACGTTTAGCAGGGTATCCGCAGGGATCGGGGTGACCAGCAAGGGGTAGTTTTCGGCGGCTTTCTGAAAGGAGTTGGACATGTTGAAGCCTGCGACTGGTAACCCGTCTGGCCCCATGATGAGGATGTAGCGGTCGTGCAGCCGACCTTCCTTCAGACCGTAGATGCGTAGCTTGATGCGGCCCAGTAGGTGACGGTTCTGCCCGCAGTTCGCCAGCAAGTTGTTAATCCGTTTCTGGCCGGATCCGTCGGACTTGCGACGCATGGGTCTGTCGTCAGTGACCGGCTTGGGTAGGGATGTGAAGAGGATGTAGTCCGCCTCGGGTACTGCACAGAGCAACAAAAGCCCCAGGCCTGCGTCCTCGAAATAGGGATCGAAGACGACAATTTGTTGCCGCTGGTGCTTCACCAGAAGAGCTCTGAACCACTCCACAAATTGCAGGCGTCCCTCGCCGTCGCCCTGACCCCAGCGCAGGAAGAAACGTCCCTCCGACTTCGTCGGATGCAGCCGCGCAAAAAGGGAAGTGAGGTCGCGGTTGGCCGGAACCCAAGGGTCTGCCGCACGCCCGCCAATACGGTTGGTGAATCCCAGATCGCCGCGATTGATCGTCAGGGCTGCTTGCACCCGCGCCGTCGCGGAGGGGCGAGTGGCTTTTTCCAGCCAGTCGAACTTGACCGGGCTGGTCTTGTGGCCCACCACATGACCCTGAAGATGGATCTCCCGAATGTACCCGACTCGCCATCGGCAACACATCGTGCCCTGGCTGGAACGATCCCTATGGAAGCCGAAGATTTCCAGCTCAGTGCTGTCCGTCCTAGCGCGCAGTTGGTCGCCCAAGTCGAACTTGCACTCGAAACTGCCGTCCACATCGCGGGCGGCTGTGTCGATGCTCGAGTAAACGATCTGACCGTCGTTCGCGATGCTCAGGCGGAACTGGAAACCGCTGAAGTGAGGAACCTGCATCGGATTGAATCGGACGATGAGAGCATGGGGTGTGTCGGCCCAAATCACACTCAGCAAGTTGCGCTCCTGGTCATCCAGCGCGGGAAAGACCAGTAACTCAAGATCCCCAAACCGGGCGGAGTCGACATGACCGAAGTCCAGCCCCGTATCCGCGTTGAGGCGGGTGACCACCGATGCAGTCAATGCGATGTCATAGTCCTGACCGATACGGAACAGTGCCCCTTTGTCGACCCGGGTGATCGAAGCGCTGTATGCCCCGGCACCGCCATGCGGGCTAGAAGGCGAACGCCGTTCATGCGCATCGCGGTTGAACAGGTAGGCGATGGGTCGGTAGGCTAGGTCACCGACAGCGAGCGCGGTCGATCCGAAACGAGTCTCAAACCGCGGCGAGAGTCCAAGTTTCAGATTGCCACTGATCTCCGAGATAGTTCGGCCAGCGCTCATTTGCCTCAGGAGGTCCGCACAATGGATGCTGCTGACGTAAAGGTTGAGCCGCGTAACCTGTGCCTGGACTTGCCCGAAGGTCAGGAAGTGATCGTCATCGCTTGCGGACCATTGGCCGTTGGAATGGCTGTAGGGGAGTAGGCGACCATAGATCACGCGGTTTTCAACCGATTGTTCGGACCTGATCTGCAAGACCCACAGTTGCAACGCACAGTGGCGGCCGTGCTCAGAGAACAGTCGAGCCAGCCGGCTGTCACTGAGCAGATCATCCAGTGCAGGAGCCTTTCCTTCCATACGACTACTTTTCCGCATTCCCGCACCTCGCTTTGCTTGGCGATGCTAATTGCCAAATTTTGCGGCTGATCACCTGCTTCTGCGCAGTCAGAGGCAGCAGCGGCTTCACTGGCCGCACCCCCGGGGTGCTGGCCTAGACACGCCTAGCTACGTTGTACCAAGGCGTGTTGTGCCACCTTCGTTCGGCATCGTCTCGGACGTGAATGGGATGTTGATATATAGGCTCCCGTCGGACCTGCGGCAGTAGTGAATGCCGCCTTGAGCAAGCAAGTCGTCCACAAGGTCGCCGACGCTCTCGAACACCGCCTTGTCAGTCCACTTGCCATAGTCTTTCGCGATCTCCTTGAGTGCATTGTCCAGGCGCGTGAAATACGGCGCGAACCAGTGCCCTTCCAACGCCTCGGTGATCCTGGCCATCTCCGACACGTCGCGGCCCAGGCCTCGGAGGTTGCCGAGGTGGTACGCAGCGAACTTCATCAGGTTCCCATATGCGACGTAGATTTCGCCAAGAATCTGATCAATGCTGCGGTGAATCCGGTATGCCATGATGTGATTGTTGACCTGCTGCCTCGTTTCGCGTAGGCACTTTAAGAACGTGTCTTCGTAGTTTTCCGTTGGCGCGGTGCCGAAACCAGCGCTCAGCATGGTCGCTGCGTATTCATCCCAGCACGCGAGAATGGTCTGCCACCGGTATCCGATCCGGGCGTTGGCGTGCGCAGTTCGCAACAGAACACCGGGAAACGCGGTGTCGAACTTGTACGTCACTTCGACGTGAGCGCACTCATGGGCAATCGTGTGCAGGACGAAGCCGAAGTGCTCGTGATTGACGTCCTCCAACGGACCCATGTACTCGGCATTCAGAACAATGTGGCTCTTCAGTGTGCCGTCGCGAATGACTGACGGAGTCATGGCGATGCCCACTACATGCGTGTCAGAAGCTTTAAGACGAAATGTGGTCTCGTAGCCCCGATCGAGGTCAAGCAGAGCTTGAGCGTAGTCATACGCCACGGTCACGCCGTCAAGTCGGCTCAGGTCCAACTGCCTGCTGAGTTCTCGCACGCATGTTCCAAGCAACGCCCCCACTTGCCTAGCCCGATCTTCGCTGTCAAAGGCTCTCGCGTTGACGACGAAGCTGTCTGGCGTGGTCGTCGGTCTCGCCGCTTGTTCGACGGTCTCGGACATTGTCAATTCGTCCATAGAATTGTTCCGTTAGGCAAGATGCCGACATCGTGCCATAACCCCGACGAGTGCCAAATGGTGCGTCAGAGTCGGGTGCGTAAACGCGACGCCGCTTGATTGAAGGCATGTTGCGCCAATCGACGAGAAACGCTGCGCTTCATAGGCGATATGCCAGCCTCACCATTGGACCTTTAACCCTGCGGCGTTCGGGGCCAGCGGGCTGGCTTGGGGTGTCCACGTGATGCGGGGCCGAATCGGCGGAAGGTCAGGGCGTGGTGCGGGAACGCCGTCTACTGCCTATCGTGCCAAACGCCCGCCTGGAATGGCGGGGACCACGACGCCAGCCTGCGCGTAGACGCGCGCGCTGTAGCGAGCTCCGGCAATGCCGCTCGTGTTTCCCGTGTTGTAAGCCGACAAGGCGCCTCGCAGCGACCCGCCTGATTGCGACCAGGCGCGCAGCAGGATCACTTGCGCCGCGTGCAGGTTGCTGCACGGGTCGAAGACCTTATCGGCATCCAAGCCCAGGGCGGGCAGATTCCTGCTGTTGATCTGCGCCAGGCCCAGATCAACCGAGTGCCCTGCCTGGATGAGCGTGCGGGCCAGCCTCGCCGCCTCGGCCAGACTCGCGGGCCGGTATGGCTGTCCGGTTGTGTTGTCGTGCAAGGCCAGTGGGTTGCCGCCGCTTTCCTGCTGAACGATGGCCGCCATGGTCGCCGCAGCCACCTTCGGTGCGCACTCCTCGATGGTGGTCAGTGTGATGGGCCCCATGCCCAGGTTCGCTGCCGTGTTGCACGGACCCCGTGCAACGTCCAGCCGAAAGCCAGTAAGGGTCACGAGACCCCTTACCAAGGACGCTTTCATGCAACGACCTTTGCTCAAACTGGCGGTGGCGACCGCACTCGTCTGCAGATTGCCGGCGGCGATGGCAGATGTCCTGCCCGGACAACCCCAGTCTGCGCGGCTTCTCACGGCGTTGGCGCTCATCGTGCCGCAGCCGTATGAGATCAACGTCGACAACAGCATTCCCGCGGACACGCGGCTCTCGTGGGGAGCGCAGGGCGATTGGGAACAGCAACTGCGTCAGGCCGCCGAGTCTGCTGGCCTGGGCGTGCGTTTCAACGTTCCCGCGCACGCGCTGCTGATCTTTCGTCTGCCGCGCATCCATCGCGTCACGGTCGGACTTCCCGCTGCGCCGGCGCAGGCGAGCTCGCCTGCCATGGCAGCCGCAGCAGCTCCGGAAACACTGGCCTCTCGTGAACCCCGGGACACCGCACATGGCCCCGCCATGCAACCCGCCCCCAACGAGGCGGCGGGCGGCGAGGGTTGGGCGATGCCCGCACCCGCGATGCCGGCGCGGACCGTGCACCTGATCGATGCGATTCAGTTGCTCATGCCTCCATCGCTTGCGCCGAGCCTGGAACTGGAAGTCCTTGCAGCCAATCTGAATGCGCCTGCGCATTGGGCACCGGGGTCGCGCTGGGGGGCGCTGCAGTCGATGTTGCGCGGGATGGGGCTGCAGGCACGCCAGGATGGCAAGACGCTGCAGATTGCGCCCGTGACGGAATCGGCCTCCAAAGCGGCTGCGGCCCAACAGACCGTTGCGCCGCGACGCCCCATGGTGCCAGCTGCAGCGCCTGCAGCAGTCAGAAGCATCCCCGTATTCAAACCGATCCCGCTGTGGACGCTCAAGGCGAATCAGGCCATCAGCGTGGGTCTGGACGCCTGGGCCCATGCCTCGGGCTGGAAGGTCGTCTGGAATGTTCCACAGGACTGGCTGGTGCCGAACACCGTGCAGTTCCAGGGCGATTTCAGGGCAGCGGCGACGCAGGTCATCCAGGCTCTGGCCGCCAACGGCGCCGACATTCGTGCCGATGTCTACACCGCGAACAAGACCCTGGTGGTCCATGCCGCAGGGCAGGGGGCCTGACATGCCGGCCGTCGCGGCTCCCTTCGTTCCGCCAACGGCACCCACCGTGCAGTGCACGGTGCAGGCGGCGCAGCGCTTCGCGCTCCCGCCCGGTGCGCTGGCAGGCATCCTCATGAACGAGGGTGGAAGGCCCGGCCTTTGGAGCCGCAACGCCAACGGCAGCTACGACCTCGGGCCGGCGCAGATCAACACCCTCTGGCTCCAGAAGCTGCGTGCCCACGGCATCACGCCGGCCATGGTCGCCAACGACGGCTGCCTCAATGTCACGGTCGCGGCCGGAATTCTGGCGCTGTACCGCCAGCAGGCGGGGGGTGACCTCTGGACGGCCATCGGTTGGTATCACAGCCACACCCCCCTGCTGGCCGATCAATACCGCACTCGCATGCTCCGGCGCCTGAGTGCCGCACTGCAGAAGGATCCCTCTCAATGAAACGCACCGTTATTCCCATGTTCCTGCTGGCCATCGCTGTGGCCAGCACGCTTCTGTCCGGCTGCGCCTCGGTCAGCCAGACCCGCGCCACGGCATCCGCCATCCGCACCTCTGCGGTGACGAATCTCAATCCGCCGCCATCGCGCCCGGTCGTCGCCGTCCATCAGGGCGCCTGGCTGATGGGCGCGGTCGTGCGACCGACGAAAGCGCCGCCACCGGCGTTGACGCAATCCGTCACGTTCGAGCGCGCCGACGTGTCCGGGATGACGCTGCAGGACTTCGCGGCGTGGATCGTGCAACACACCGGTGTCGCCGTCACGGTGGACGCGTCTGCGCAGCCAGGCGCCAAGGCCACCGCGTCGGTGCAGCCGTTGGCCGCACCGGCTGGTGGCTCCGCGGCGCCCGGGCCCATGGGAGCGCCTGTGGGCATGCCCGGTGCTTTTCCATCGCCCGGGGGCGGACAGGCGGCCCTGGTGGCTTCCGCGCTTGGTGTGCCCACGGTCGGCGCAGCGGGCGCTTCTGGCAACCGCACTGCGACCGTCGCCCGGCCCACGCGCTTGTCCTACACCGGCAGCCTCCATGGCTTCCTGGATGTCATCTCTGCTCGCTTTGGCGTGTGGTGGCGCTACGGACTGGACGGCGTGCACATCTTCCACACGGAGACCCGGACCTGGACCCTGCCGGAGTTGCCCAAATCGACTTCCTCGACGGGGGGTGTCTCCACCGGCGGAACGATGGCGGGGGCTGCAGGCGGCATGGCGGGTGGGTCAACGGGGAGTGCCCCGAGCACGGCGACGGGCGCATCGTCCAGCGGCGGCTCGGGCAGCACCTCGATGAGTGGCATGCTGGCTGTCGATGACTGGGCCGGCCTGCAGAAAGCCGCCGCCTCGGTTGCCGGCACTGGCGCCGTTGTCAACGTCGACAAGTCGCTCGGCATCCTGACGGTGACGGCCACACCGCCGCAACTGGAGCGCGTGTCCGACTGGGTCACGAGCCTCGCTGCCGACATGCAGAAGCAGGTGGTTGTCGACGTGCACGTCTACAACGTGCAGACGGGCCGCGAGGACAACTATGGCGTGGGGTTGAATCTGGCCTACAAGAACGCCGCCGGCCATACCGGAATTTCGGTGGCCGGCGCGCCGGTGCCTTCCGTCACCGGAGGCCAGACACCGTTCGCGTTCGGTGCCAACATCCTGTCGAGCCCCCTGACAGGCTCGAGTCTGGCGGTGCAGGCGCTTTCCACCCTGGGCGACGTGTCGCAGGTGGTGTCCCGCTCGGGCGTCACGAGCAACGGCCAGATGCTGGCCATCCAGGCTGCCAAGCAGGTCAATTACC
>DAHWJK010000158.1:0-4488 GCA_027344185.1 Thiobacillus sp. | reverse complement strand
ACGCCGCAGACGCGCTTTCTCGCGGCAACCCGAAGGGACGGGTCGATTCGGGCGCACTCCTTTGTCGCAAGCCGCTTGCAGTGAACGACACTGCGGCGCGCCTCGCTTCGCGGCCTGCATCCCGAATCGGCCTCGTCGCGGGCGTGAAATTAATGTTAACACGCCCTGGTTTCACGCCCTAGTGCACCACGTCGTTGCGGTGGCGCAGCCAGATCAGGCTCATCACGCTGCTGATGAACAGGCCGAACACCCAGATGATGGTGTGGATGTGCCATTCGGCCCTTACCATCAGGGCGTAAGCGCCGGTCAGCACCAGAATGCTGATGTTCTCATTGAAATTCTGCTGGGCGATGGAGTGTCCGGCGCCCATCAGCAGATGGCCGCGATGCTGCAGCAGCGCGTTCATCGGCACCACGAAATAGCCCGCCAGAATGCCCGCCAGCAGCAACAGCAGCAGCGCGGGGAACAGGGTTTCGACCCAGATCAGCGCAATCGGCACGAAGCCCAGGATAATGCCGGCCGGCAGTACGCTGACAGCGCGCTGCAGGCTGACGAAGCGACCGGCCAGCACCGAACCGACCGCGATGCCGAGCGCGGTGGCAGCGGTGAGCTGGGTCGCCTGGTCGAGTCCGTATTTCAGATTGAGTGCCGCCCACGCGATGATGAGCAGGCGCAGGGTGGCGCCGACGCCCCAGAACAGCGTGGTAACGGCGAGCGACACCTGACCGAGCGGGTCGCGCCACAGCAGCACGAAACTGTGCCCGAAGTCGTGCAGGATGAACCGCGGCGACTTGCTGGGCAGCTTGTGGTCGATTGGCAGGCGGGGGATGAACAGGTTGACGAGGGCGGCGGCCAGATACAGGCTGGTGATGAAGACAATGGCGAATTTCGGTGCGATCAGTCGGCTGTCCAGCCCGAGGTTGACCAGGATGCCCTCGGCCAGGTGCGGGTTGATCAGCGCGCCGCCGATGATGGCGCCAAGCACGATGGCGGCCACCGTGGTGCCCTCCACCCAGCTGTTGGCGACGACCAGTCGGTCGGGCGGCAGCAGTTCGGTGAGGATTCCATACTTGGCCGGCGAATACATCGCCGCGCCGACACCGACGATGGCATAGGCCAGCAATGGATGCAGTCCGGCCAGCATGATCAGGCAGCCGGCGAACTTGACCGTGTTGGCGATCAGCATGACCCGGCCCTTAGGCAGCGAATCGGCAAATGGTCCCACCAGCGGGGCCAGCACGATGTAGGCGACCACGAAGACGGTCTGCAGCAGCGGCGAAAACCATTCCGGCGAGGCAAAGAACACGAGCAGGCCGATGGCAGCGAATAGCAGGGCGTTGTCGGCCAGCGCGGACAGGAATTGCGCCAGCAGGACGATGTAGAACGCGCGGTTCACGTGGGGGATCGGGATTGGCGGAGGCTGCGAGCGGGGTGCAGGGCGGGTTTTGACGGATGTCGAGTCAAAACAGTGGGTTGGCGTCTGACAGGTTTCAACACGGGTGGGTTTGTGGTTCAATAAAAAACTTTTTTGACCCAGGGACGGGGATTTATGGCCGACCGCAGACTGCAAGTATTCTACACCGTCGCCAAGCAGCTCAGCTTCACCAAAGCCGCGGATATCCTGTACATGACTCAACCGGCGGTGACTTTTCAGGTCAAGCAACTCGAAGAGCATTTCAATACCCGGCTGTTCGAGCGCAGCCACGGCAAGATTTCAATGACACCCGCCGGCGACCTGGTGCTCGGCTATGCCGAACGCATCCTGGCGCTGACCGGCGAAATGGAAGCGCGCGTCGGCGAACTGACCGGGCAGGTGACCGGCCCCTTGATGATCGGCGCGTCCACCACCATTGCCGAATACCAGCTGCCGCGAATCCTGGGCGAATTCAAGGAGCGCTTCCCGCAGGTGCAGGCGCGGCTCACCGTGGCCAACTCGGAAACCGTTGCCGCGAAAGTGGCCGACCATTCGCTCGACGTCGGCCTGATCGAGGCGCCGTCGCACAACCCCAACCTGACCACGCTGGCCTGCTGCGAGGACGAGCTGGTGATGATCTGCGCGCCGGGTCACGCGCTGGCGTCGCATTCGAGCGTCAACGCGACCGATATCGCCGAGCAGCCTTACGTGTCGCGCGAGCACGGCTCGGGCACGCGCGAGGTGGTCGACGATTTTTTCAAGAGCAATGGCGTCAACCCGGACGACCTGCATATCGAAATGGAGCTGGGCAGCCGCGAGGCCATCAAGGGCGCGGTCGAGGCCAACCTCGGCGTCGCCATCATGTCGGCCTCCACCGTCACCAAGGAAATCCAGCTCGGCACGCTGGTCGCCGTGCCGCTGAATCCAAGGCTGACGCGTGAGCTCTCGATGGTCTACGCGCCGGAAAAATTCCGCAGCAAACTGCTCGATGCCTTCATCAGCTTTGTCGAAACCAAGTTCCAGCAGTGCAATGTCGACATCGTTCCGATGAAGCGTCCGTTCAAGGGCCGCGGTCGCTGATGCGCGACAGCAAGCGCCTGGTCAGCATTTTCAGGAGCTTGTCGGAATCGCGGCAGCAGGCCTTGCTCGACTACGCCGAGTTTCTGGCCGGCAAGGAGAGCGCCGACACCGCCGCCGCGCCGCCTGCCGAGCCCCTGCCGATTCCGCGGCCGGAGCAGGAAAACGTGGTCAAGGCGATCCAGCGACTGATGCAGACCTACCCGATGCTGGAACGCAACCGGATTTTCCATGAAGCGTCCGCGCAGATGACCCGCCATCTGATCCACGGTGTGGCGGCGGCCGATGCGATCGACGAACTGGAACGGATCTTTGCGCGTCAGTATCGGCAGCATCGCGAGGCGCAGCAGAAGGGCACGCAGTCGTCCTGACTCAGGCTGGCAGGGCGCGGCCGCACTGCCAGCAGCTCATGAAATTACCGGGATTGGTCTCGCCGCAGTGCGGGCAGGCCTGCTCCTCGCGCAGCGGCGCATTGCGCAATCCGGCCAGCACCTCGCGGGCGCGCGTTGCCTGCGCATCGTCGTCCACCCAGATCTCGGGCTGCGCCTGCATGAACGGCACTTCGCCCAGCGCGCCGGCCGCATTGGCGTTGAAGATGTGGGTGACGATGCCGAGGCTGGACAGTGCGTCGGCGGCCAGCTGGGCGTCAAGCAGGGTGGGGGCGATGTGGACCCGTTTCACGACGGGCGGGGCGCTTCAGTCGGCGCGGCGGACGCGCACGATCAGGTCGATGCCTTCGGTCACCATGCCGGCCGGCAGCGGCGGCAGGCCGGAAATCCGCACCTGAGTGGCATCGATGTCGGACAGCTTGCCGCTGTCGACTTCATACAGGTGGTGGTGAGGACTGGTATTGGGGTCGTAGAACACTTTGCTGGGATCGACGATGACCTCGCGCACCAGGCCTTTTTCCAGGAACAGCTTGAGGGTGTTGTAGACCGTGGCCTTGGATGTTTCGGAGTGACGCGTGTTGACGATCGCCATCACCTGGTCGGCCGACAGATGCTCCTGGCGCGAAAACAGCGCGTACGCGATCTCGATCCGCTGATGGGTCGGATTGATGTCGTGGCCGCGCAAAAGGCCGGCCATGTTGTCGCGCGTGTAATGCATGGGCCCATGATAATCGTCAATCTGGACTTTGTCTAATTTCCGGAACGGGTATGAATTTACCTGGCGAACGCCCTGTCGGCCGCGGGGGCGCGCCAAAAAACGGTACAATCTGCGCCAGTCTTCCGGAAACGAAATCCCGTGGTTACGCTTACCCGACTCGACAGCGCACAAGCTGATTTTCAGGCGCGCCTCACCCGCCTGTTGCAATTCGACGACGCGGCCGATGCCGCCATCGAGCAGACGGTGGCGGCTATCCTGCTCGACGTGAAAACGCGCGGCGACGGCGCGGTGCTCGAATACACCGAGCGTTTCGATCGCCTGCCGGCCGCAACGCTGGCCAGCCTGGAACTTGATGCGACGCAACTGCAGGCCGCACTCGACCATTTGCCCGCCGACACCCGCCAGGCGCTGGAAGCCGCGGCCGACCGCGTGCGCCGCTACCACACAAAGCAGATCCAGCAATCCTGGACCTACACCGAGGACGACGGCACCGTGCTGGGGCAAAAGATCACCCCGCTCGACCGCGTCGGACTGTATGTGCCGGGCGGCAAGGCCGCGTATCCGTCGTCGGTGCTGATGAACGCGATTCCGGCCAAAGTGGCTGGCGTCGGCGAACTCATCATGGTTGTGCCGACCCCGGGCGGGGAGCACAACCAGCTGGTGCTGGCCGCCGCCGCGATTGCCGGGGTCGACCGCGTGTTCACCATCGGCGGCGCACAGGCGGTGGCGGCGCTGGCTTACGGCACCGAGACCGTGCCGCAGGTCGACAAGATCGTCGGCCCCGGCAACGCCTACGTCGCGGCAGCCAAGAGCCGCGTGTTCGGCACCGTGGGTATCGACATGATCGCCGGTCCCTCCGAGATCCTGGTGATCGCCGATGGCAACACGCC
>DAHWJK010000148.1:0-5041 GCA_027344185.1 Thiobacillus sp. | reverse complement strand
GATCCACCAACAACCATCGGAGACGCAGGCCATGAACCACCACACCACCAACCTCGACCTCTCGCGCCAGCAGAAGCAACAGCAAGAGCCGGCTCTGAAATCTAGCAAAGCAGATGGGTTCGGAGCCAAGGCGGAAGCCGTGGAGTGGGCGGAAATCCCCAAGGGCTACGTGGTGCGCCAAGGCCACGCCATCACCGCCAAGCCGGTGCGGGACATCGGGCCGAAGGATCGGGAAATCGTCCAGCTGGCCATCCAGTCATTCGGCTACCTGCTGCCGCTGCCGCGCGCCATCCAAACCCTCGCCGGCTTCGCCGCGCTGATCGAACTCGCCTGCGCCAACCCCAAGGCGCGACACGTCGCCGACACCCTCCACCGCCTCTCTGCCTGATCCGCAACACCAACAACAACAACACTCCAAGGGAAATGACCATGAACACCAAGAGCTTCAAGATTGCCGACCTCATCGTGTCCCGCCACAACGTCCGCGCGAACGTGCCGCACGATCCCGCCGTCGTCCAGGCGTTGGCCGACAACATCACCGCCATCCACCCGGATGGCCAGCTGATCCACCCCATCACCGTGCAGGACGTGGACGGCCGGGGCGAAGTCGTCGCGGGCCGCAATCGCATGTTGGCCCTGCAATTCCTGATCGAAGACGGTCGCCTGCCGGAAGACGCCACCACTGTTTGCAACGTGGTCACCACCGACGCAGAAGCGGCGCTGGTCAGCCAGTCGGAAAACGTCATGGTGCAGAAGATGCACCCGCTCGATGAATGCCGGGGCTTCCAGAAGCTGATCGCCGAGAAGCACAGCATCGAGGCCGTCGCCCTCGCGTTCGGCGTGACCACCCGCTACGTGGAAGGCCGGCTGCGCCTCGCCAACGTCGCGCCGGAACTGCTGGCCTCCTACCAGTCCAAGGACAGCCCCAATATCGAGCAGATCATGGCGCTGGCCCTCACCGACGACCACGCGAAGCAGCTGCAGGTCTGGAATTCGTTGAGCAGCTGGGGCCGCTCCCCCGCCGCGATCCGCCGGGCACTGGCGGGCGACGGCACCATCGACGCCACCACCGACAGCCGCACCAAGCTGGTCAGCGTGGCGGAATACGAAGCGGCAGGCGGCCGGGTGCAAGCCTCGCTGTTGACGGATCACACCTACCTGCTGGACGCCGAACTGTTCGACAGGCTGGTGCGCGAAAAGCTGGACGCCCTCGCCGCCGGCGTGCAGGCGGAAGGCTGGTCGTGGGTGGAAGTCGTGACCAGCGATGCCTATTCGCTGTTGAACAAGCTGGGCGTCACCCGCCCCGCCCCGCGCGAACTGACCGCCGACGAGCAAGCCAAGCTGGACGAACTCAACGCCAAGGCCCAGGAGGCGGCGACCGCCTATCACGACATCGACCCGGACGACGAGAACTACAGCGAGGCGCAGGAAGAGCAGCTTTCCGAGGCGATGGAGCAGGCCGAACAGGCGCTGCAGTCCTATCAGGAGAGCTTCGAGGTTTTCACGGCCGAGCAGAAGGCGTTTGCCGGTGCTGCCGTGTTCCTGAACCACGACGGCGAGGTGGAGGTTCGCCGGGGGCTGGTGCGCCGCGAAGACCGGCAGGCGATGGACGAAGCGACCCGGCAGGGCCGCGTTGCCGGCGGTGTTGTCGGTGGCCGCACCACGGGCGACGCCGGCCGTCCGGCCGAGGCCATGAGCGCCGCGCTGAAAGACGACCTGCACGGCCTGCGGATCATCGCCGTCCAGAACGAACTCGCCAAGAATGCCCGCGTGGCCAAGGTGTTGTTGGCGCTGTGGGCGGTGGACGAACTGCGCGATTCGTTCGACTACAACCCCCTGCCCATCGACCTGAACATCGGCAACGGAACCACCCTGCGCTGCCGCCTCACCGCGCTGGGCGCGCCGGTGAAGGCCGCGCACGAAGCGCAGGCCGAAGCCTTCGACGCGATGGTGTCGAGCCTGCCGGCCGACAGGGCGGAATGCTGGGACGCACTGGCGGCAATGACCGACCAGGAGCTGGACGCCATCATCGGCGCGGCCGTTGCCCTCGCCGCCGCCCCGGCCGCAGAGCATGACGGCGTGACCGGCCGACTGCTGGACGCGCTGAATTTCAACATGGCCGACCACTTCACCGTCACGGAGGACACCTTTGCGGGGCGCGTGTCCAAGCCGATCCTGCTGGGTGCCATGCGGGAAGCCGGGATTGCCGAGGACGAAGCCAACCTGTCCGGCATGAAGAAGGGCGAGCTTGCGAAGGCGGCGGTGGCCCGGTTCGCCGGCATCCGCTGGGTGCCGGAACTGATCCGCACCCCGGCGCGCGAGGGCGTGGAAGTGAAGGCCAAGAAGCCGGCGGCCAAGAAGCCGGCGAGCAAGAAGAAGTGAGGCGCGGCGGGGCGGTTCGCCGCCCCGCCTTCCCCCGGCTTTATTGCTTGCATTCTTGCAAGCGCATGGGCATGATCGCAGAGCGTCGCAAAGATGCGACGCCAAACCGCAAAAACGAGAAATCGACATGAACGGCCCGACCCCTTCCGCCCTGCCCGCCCCGCCTTCCAACGCCGGCACCAAGGCCGCCGGCGACGAATGCGAAGACCTCCGCGCAGCGCTGGCGCGCGTGGTCGCGGTGGTCGATGGCGGGCAGTCCACGATCTACCGCGTCCTGCAGCAGACCGCCAGCATCCGGCACGCCCGTTCGCTGCTGAACCGGCAGGGAGTCCGCGCGTGAACCTCCCCGCCCAGGAAGCAGCGTTGACCGTCATCGAGCGCGAACTGATCGCGCTCGCCCGAGAAGCCGCCGCGCAGGGCAACGATGCGCGCGTGGTGGAACTGAATACCGCCCGCGCCTCCCTCGCCGAATACATCGCCGCCGGCACCGCTATTGCGAACGCGCTACGCGCGATGCCGGGGGCCGACAACGCGAGCGTTGCCCGCGTTGTCGAACGCCACGAGGAAGCCGTGGCGCACATGCTCCAACCCACCCACTGACCACCGCAGGAGAAGAACATGGCCACCATCGACATCGCCACCGTGTTGGATCAAGCCGGCGCGGATTCCAATGCACCCGAAGGCTCGCAGGGCTGGGCGCTGGCACAGGTCCGCAACATCGTCGCCGCCGCCGAAACCGGCTTGGCAACGCTCGGGACCGAACTCAACGCGATCGCGCGGCAGCAGGACGCCGACGAAATCCGCCGCCGCGCCGGATGGGTGGCGTCCGATGTCGATACCCTGCGCGGCATGTTCCAGAATTCCAACGCCCGCACGCAGGGCACTTCCAGCAGCATGGACGACGCCCAGGCGCCGCTTGCGCTGGCCGCCGTCCACTGACCACCGCCCACAGCGGAGCCCCGCCATGTCCCGCCTCCCCGACGCATTCATTGACGACCTGCTGGCGCGCACCGATCTTGTCGCCCTGATCGGTGAAACCCACCAGCTCAAGAAGGCCGGCAAGGAATACGAAGCCCGTTGCCCCTTCCACGACGAGAAGAGCGCCAGCTTCACCGTCTCGCCGGTCAAGGGGTTCTATCACTGTTTCGGGTGCGGGGCGCACGGGACCGCAATCAAGTGGCTGATGGAAACCCGGAGCATGTCCTTCCGCGAGGCGGCCGAAATGCTGGCCCTCCGCGCCGGCCTCGCCCTGCCCGCCGCCGTTCCGTCCGAACGGCCGCGGGCTGAAAGCTCGGCGCCGCTACTGGCCGCGTGCAGCCGCGCAGCGGACTATTTCCGCGAACAGCTCACCGCGCACGTCGAGGCCCAGGACTACTTGCTGCAGCGGGGCATCACCGCCGACACCGCCGCGCGGTTCGGCATCGGCTTCGCCCCGAACGTGTGGGACGGGCTTCGCAAGGCGCTGGCCAACATCCGCAAGGACGTTCTCACCGATGCCGGCCTCCTGTCCGTCGCCGGCACCGGCCACGCCTATGACAAGTTTCGCGGCCGGATCATGTTTCCCATCCACGACCGGCGCGGGCGCACCATCGGCTTCGGGGGGCGCGCCGTCGATGCCGCCGGCTCGCCCAAGTACCTCAACAGCCCCGAAACCCCGATCTTCTCCAAGGGCAACGTCCTCTACGGCCTGAACCACGTCGCCGTCGAATACCCGACCGGCGCACCGCAGCTGGTCGTGGTGGAGGGCTTCCTCGATGTCGTGTCGCTGGCGCAAGCCGGCGTCACCACCGCCGTCGCCACGCTCGGAACCGCACTCACGGAGCAGCACGTCGAAGCGCTCTACAACGCCACCGACGACGTGATTTTCTGCTTCGACGGCGACGCGGCCGGGCGCCGCGCCGCATGGAAAGCACTGGAAACCGTCCTGCCGGCGATGGAGGACGGCCGCAGCGCGGCGTTCCTCTTCCTGCCCGATGGCGAAGATCCCGATTCCATCGCCCAGGCGGAAGGCGGCGATGCCTTCCGGGCGCGCATGGACGCCGCGCTACCCCTGTCCGAATTCCTGTTCGGCGAGCTGGCCAAGCCGCTCAACCTCGCCCGCATCGAGGACCGCGCCAAACTGTCCAAGCTGGCCATGCCCTTGATCGACCGGATGCCGGCCGGCGTGTACCGGGAATTGATGCGCGGTCGGCTCATCGAGCTGGCGGGCGCCGCCGCGCCGCCCGTGGCGGACGAGTCGGCGGCGGCGCTGATCCAGCGCACCCCGATCCGTCAGGCGATCGCCCTACTCCTGCACAGCCCCCAGCTGGCCGCCCGCCTGCCCGTTTCCCCGGCCTTCCGCCGGGTCAACCGGCCGGGCGCGGCGCTGCTGGCCGACCTGATCGACTTCCTCACCCTTTCGCCGGAGGCCAGCACCGCCGACGTGCTGGCCCACTTCCAAGGCCGCGACGAAGCCGAATCCCTGCGCCGACTGGCCGCGATGTCCCTGCCCGGCGACGACGACCAGCAGCTGGCCGAACTGCGCGCGGCGCTGGGCCGCCTCGACAAGTCCGCCCGACGCCGGCGCATCGAGCTGCTGAAACAGCAAGACATGCTCACCGCCGACGAAACGAACGAACTCAAGGATCTTCTGCGGTTCGACCGCGACCCCGCGCGCCGC
>DAHWJK010000145.1:0-18838 GCA_027344185.1 Thiobacillus sp. | reverse complement strand
CCGGCGCGCTGGCGCGCGGCCGCCGACGCCACCTATCTCGTCGCCGGCGGGCTGGGCGGCTTCGGCCTCGCCACCGCCGCATGGCTCGCCGAGCGCGGCGCTCGCCACCTCGTGCTGCTCGGCCGCCGCGGCGCCACGGCGGCCGGCAACGGCCCTGAGGTCCCCGCTGCCGCCGCTGCCCTGGACGCCCTGCGCGCCCGGGGGGTGGAGGTCGACACCCCCGCCTGCGACATCGCCGACCGCGACGCCCTCGCCGCCGTGCTCGCCGCGGTGCGCGCCAAGGGCCTGCGCCGCGGCGCGCCGCTGCGCGGCGTGCTGCACACCGCGATGGTGCTCGACGACGCCCTGCTGCCCAACCTCGATGCCGCGCGCTTCGCCGCGGTGCTCGCGCCCAAGCTCGACGGCGCCTGGAACCTGCACCATCTGACCCGCGCCGACCCGCTCGACTGCTTCGTGCTCTATTCGTCGGCCACGACCGTCCTCGGCAATCCCGGCCAGGCCAACTACGTCGCCGCCAACGCCGCGCTCGAAGCGCTGGCCCGCCTGCGCCGCGCGCAAGGGTTGCCGGCCACCGCGGTGGCCTGGGGGCCGATCGGCGACGTCGGCGTGCTCACCCGCAACGCCGCGGCGCGCGACGCCCTGCACACCCGCCTGGGCGCGGCGCCGCTCGCCGCGGCGGCCGCCCTGCAGCGCCTCGAGGGCATGCTCGCCAAGGGCGAATCGGGGTTGGCGGTGATGGATTTCGAGTGGGGCGTGCTGCAGCGCAGCCTGCCCTCGGCGGGCCAGCCGTACTTCGACGAACTGCGCCGCCGCCTCGGCCACGCCGCCAGCCATGCCAGCGGCGACGACCTGCGCGCGCGTCTGGCGGCTCTGCCCCCCGACGAGGCGGTGGCGGCGATCGCGCAGATCCTGGTGGAGGAAATCGCCGCCATCCTGCGCCTGCCGCCGGAGCGCGTGGTGCCGGCGCAGTCGGTCTACGACCTGGGCATGGACTCGCTGATGGCGGTCGAACTCGCGCTCGCCCTCGAAAAATGCTTCGACCTGCGCATCCCGCCGATGTGGATCAGCGAAAACCCGACCATCGGCCGCATCGCCGAGCGCATTCACCACGCCCTGCTCAGCGGGCCGGAATGCGGCGCGGCAGCCGATGCAACCGGCGCAACGGGTGCAACCGGCGGAACCCGCGGCGCCGACGCCACCGCGGAACTCGTGCGCGCGATGGCCGCCCAGCCTGCCGAGGGTGCAGCACTGCAGGACAGCGCCGACGACCTGGCCGCCGCCGTGCGCGACGCCGCCGCCCACGGCACGAGGCTGATTCCATGACCGTGCCGCCGCCCGCCCGCGCCGGCCTGGGCCAGATCGCCCGCAGCCGCCTGCTCGAGCGCCTGCGCAACCCGCGCGAGCCCGCCCGCGCCGACGCCCCGCAAGGGGCCGTTGCCCGCCCCGGCGCCGAGGGTTCGCACCCGACCGCGGCCGCCGGCGGCACCGCCAAAGCCATCCCCGACGCCTTCTGCCGCTTCGACACCCACCCCGCCTACGAGCGCTTGCTGGTGTCGCAGACCGCCGCCCGGCGCTTCGGCATCGCCAACCCGTTTTTCCGGGTGCACGAGGGGGCGGCCGGCGCCACCACGCGCATCGACGGGCGCGAGTACGTCAATTTTTCCAGCTACGACTACCTGGCCTTGAACGGCCACCCGCGCATCGCGCACGCCGTACAGGAGGCTGTCGCGCGCTACGGCACCTCGGCCTCGGCGAGCCGCCTGGTGGCGGGCGAGCGGCCGATCCAGCGCGAACTCGAACAAGCGCTGGCCGACTTCTACCGCACCGAAGCCTGCGTCGCCTTCGTGAGCGGCCACGCGACCAACGTCAGCACCCTCGCCACGCTCTTCGGGCCGAAAGACCTGATCGTCCACGACGCGCTGGCGCACAACAGCATCGTCGAGGGCGCCAAGCTCTCGGGCGCGCACCGCCGCGGCTTCGCCCACAACGACTGGCGGGCGCTCGACGCCTTGCTCGCCGAAATCCGCGGCAGCCACGAGCGCGTGCTGATCGTCATCGAGGGGCTCTACAGCATGGACGGCGACACCCCCGATCTCGCCCGCTTCATCGAGGTCAAGCGCCGCCACAAAGCCTTTCTGATGGTCGACGAAGCCCACGCGCTGGGAACCCTGGGCGCCACCGGCCGCGGCATCGCGGAACACTGCGCGGACCATGGTACGGAGCGCGGTACGGAAGGCGGTACGGAATGCGGCACCGCGCGCGGCGCCCCGGCCGCCGCCGATGTCGACATCTGGATGGGCACGCTCTCCAAGACCCTGGCGAGCTGCGGCGGCTACATCGCCGGCAGCCACGCCCTGGTCGAACTGCTCAAGTATGCCGCCCCCGGCTTCGTCTACAGCGTGGGCCTGCCGCCGGCGCAGGCCGCCGCCGCGCTCACCGCCCTGCGCATCCTGCAGGAGGAGCCCGAGCGCGTGGAACGCCTGCAGGAAAACGGCCGGATGTTCCTCGACGAAGCCCGCGCCCGCGGCATCGACACCGGCCTGGCCGAGGGCCACGCCATCGCCGCGGCGATCATCGGCTCGTCACTCCAGGCGACGAAACTGTCGAATTCGCTGTTTCAACACGGGATCAACGTGCAGCCTATCATCCACCCGGCGGTGGAGGAAAAAGCCGCGCGCTTGCGGTATTTTCTCAGTGCCGCGCACACCCCCGAGCAACTGCGGGCGGCGGTGCAGGCCCTCGCCCGAATTCTCTGAATGCCCGGAGACCCCAGCACCATGACCCTGATTCCCGTCATCCTGTCCGGCGGCGCCGGCTCGCGGCTCTGGCCGGTATCGCGCGAAAGCCATCCCAAGCCCTTCATTCGCCTCCCCGACGGCCAAAGCCTGCTGCAAAAGACGTTCCTGCGCGCCATCGCCCTGCCCGGCGTGCAGGAAGTGCTCACGGTGACCAACCGCGAATTCCTGTTCAAAACCGAAGACGACTACCGCGAAATCGATACCGCGGGCACCATCACCGGAACCTACGTGCTCGAGCCCTTCGGCCGCAATACCGCGGCGGCCGTCGCCGCCGCCGCGCTGGCGCTGGCCGAGCGCGACCCCGCCGCGATGATGCTGGTCTTGCCCGCCGACCACCTGATCGCCGACCAGGCGGCGTTCGCCGAGGCCGTCGCGCGCGCGGTCGCGCTCGCCGGGCAAGGCTTGCTGGTGACCTTCGGCATCGAACCCACCGGCCCCGAAACCGGCTTCGGCTACATCGAAGCCCACGGCAGCATGGTCAAGCGCTTCGTCGAGAAGCCCGACGCCGCCACGGCGCGCGGCTTTCTCGAAGCCGGCGGCTTCACCTGGAACTCCGGCATGTTCTGCTTCACCGCCGCCGCCCTGATCGGCGAGATGGAACGGCACTGCCCCGACATCCTCGCCGCCGTGGGCGCCAGCCTGCAGCGCGCGCGCCGCGCCCAGAGTGCCGCGGACGCCGGCGCGGGCTACCGCCAGATCGAACTCGACGCCGCCGCCTTCGCCCGGACCCGCGAAGACTCGATCGACTACGCCGTGATGGAAAAATCCGAGCGCGTCGCCGTCGTGCCCTGCAACCTGGGCTGGAGCGACATCGGCTCCTGGACCGCGCTGGGCGACCTGCTGCCGGCCGACTCCGACGGCAACCGCGTCGACGGCGAAGCGCTGTTCCACGACGCGCGCGACTGCTCGATCCACGCCGGCGAACGCGTGGTCGCCGCCGTCGGCGTCGACGGCCTGATCGTCGTCGACACCACCGACGCGCTGCTCGTCGTCGCCAAGGACCGGGTGCAGGACGTCAAGCAGATCTACTCCCGTCTCAAAGCGCAAGGCCACGGCACCTACCGCGAGCACCGCATCGGCCATCGCCCCTGGGGCACCTACTCGGTGCTGGAGGAAGGCGAGCGCTTCAAGATCAAGCGCATCGTGGTCAAGCCCGGCCACAGCCTCTCGCTGCAGATGCACCACCACCGCAGCGAACACTGGGTGGTGGTTTCCGGCACCGCCAAGATCGTCAACGGCAACGAAGAGCGCTTCGTCCGCACCAACGAGTCGACCTACATCCCCGCCTGCACCCCGCACCGCCTGGTCAACCCCGGCGTCACCGAGCTGGTGCTGATCGAAGTGCAGAGCGGCGAGTACCTGGGCGAAGACGACATCGTCCGCTTCGAGGACCGATACGGGCGGGTCGCGGAGTCCGCATCGGCACCGGTGCCGGCGCCGGCGGCCTGAACCCACCCCGCCCACATCCCTATTCGAAACCTTCCGTATCCGTGTTCACCACCGTCAAAACCTTCCTGCAAGGACTCAGCCGTCTGTTCTGGGTCGTGGTCATCATCCCGACCACCCTGTCGGCGCTCTACTTCGGCCTGATCGCCAGCGACGTCTACATCTCGCAGTCCAAGTTCATCATCTACAACCCGCGCTCGCCCGCCACCAGTACCGGCGGCCTCTCCAGCCTGCTCTCGGGCGCGGGAATTTCATCGGGCTCGTATGGCGTGTACGCCGCGCACGACTACATCCTGTCGCGCGACGCGCTCAACGATCTGGAGAAGTCGCTGCACGTCGAAGCGATGTACACCGGCCACGGCATCGACTGGATCAACCGCTTCGGCGGCCTGCTCTACTTCCGCAAGACCTTCGAGGAATTCTTCAAGTACTACACCGGCCGCGTGGTGGGGGTGGACGTCGACCCGAACTCGAACATCTCCACGCTCACCGTCAATGCGTTCACCCCCGACGACGCGCACGAGATCAACGCCCATCTGCTCGGCCAGGCGCAGCATCTGATCGACCGCCTCAACGCCCGCGCCGACGCCCAAGGCGTGGCGTTCTATGCCAAGGAAGTGAAGCAGCACGAAAACGAGGTGCTGGTCGCAGCGACCGCAATGGCCCAGTACCGGAACCAGCACCAGGTGTTCAACCCGGCGCCGCAGTCCGCCCTGCAACTGCAACTGGTGGCCAAACTGCAGGACAAGCTGATCCAGCAGGAAATGGCGCTGGCGCAGATGATGCTCGACACCCCGCGCAACCCGCAGATCCCGCTGCTGAAAAAGTCGATCGCCGAACTGCGCAGCGAAATCGCGCGCCAAAGCGCCAATGTTGCGGGGTCACCGAACTCGCTTGCCAGCAAGTCCGTGCCGTATGAACGCCTGACCCTCGACCAGACCTTCGCCGAGAAGAAGCTCGCCGCGGCGATCACCGCCCTGGAGCAGGCAAGAGTTCAGGCGCAGAAGCAGCAGTTGTTCATTGAAACGGTGGTGACCCCCAACCTGCCCGACGACGCGCTGGAGCCGAAACGAGCGCGCGGCGTGCTGGCGACGCTGGTGGTTGGGTTGATGCTTTGGGGTGTGTTCAGCGTGATCTTTGCCGGAGTGCGGGAGCATCATGACCGTTGAAACCGATCTCACTTTTTGGCAACAGGCAAAAATTCAGGGGCGCGTGATCTGGGCGCTGACGATGCGAGAAACGATCACCCGCTTTGGCCGGGAGGGGCTGGGGGCAATCTGGATGGTTGCTGAGCCTTCGATGTTCGTCATTGGCGTTATGGTGATTTTCTCCCACACAGAAAGCAATGCCACCTACTCCATTGCAGAGTACCTCGCCGTTAGCTACCCTACGCTGTTGTTCTGGCGAAATGGCACTGGCCGCGTCACAAAAGCACTCGAAGTCAACAAGGCCCTCCTGCACCATTCCCCCATCCGGCCAATTGACATTATCTATTCACGCATCCTGCTCGAATTCTCTGGTGCCGCTGGCGCCTTCCTTATTCTCTATCTTGTTTTCGTGCAACTTGGTATCTGCCACTGGCCAGCAGACGCCCTCACGATGGCCTCTGGCTACATTCTCGTGATCTGGTTTTCGTTTGCGTTCGTACTCATCATGGCCGCGCTCGCCGAATTAAATGAAACTATCGAACGCGTGTCGCATATTATTTTGTATCTCATGCTTCCAGTCTCCGGAGTTTTCCTTCCGCTCTACGCTATTCCCGGACCGTTCCGGAAGATTTTGCTGTACTTCCCCCTGGTTGACGCCGTGGAATATTTTCACTCTGGCTACTACGGCGGACGCATGCCAACGTACTACCACATCGCCTATGCCATCTTCGTGATCTTGGCCATGACACTGTATGGCTACACCCTCACCAACATCGCCATCCGCCGAGCGCAACTCAACTGATCTACCGAAAAACGATGATCGACCTTGCGCGCGCCGTAGGCCCGGAAATTGGCGTTGTGAACGCCCTTGATCTCTCCGCCCAACCACACATCGCGACGGCTGCAGGCTGGCGGGCGGGAGAGGTCGGCTTGCCGCGCCTTGGCTTTGTAGTCGACGGACGGGACAATCGGCAATTGCTTGCAGATCGGCTCGACCCCGCATTGCGCCCGGTGTTCGTCGATGAACGACACCATCACTTCGGTCGGCGGTCGAGCTCCGCCTGGGCAAAAAACGCCGACGTCTTCCGAAGGATCTCGTTGGCCCGACGCAGTTCGCGGTTCTCTCGTTCGAGTTCCCTGACCCGATTCCGTTCGACGGTGCTCAAGCCGTCTCGTTTGCCCTGGTCCCGCTCAGCCTGGCGCACCCAGTTGCACGGCGTTTGCGCCGAGCAACCGATCTTGTCGGCAACTGACTCGATCGCTGCCCACTGCGACGGGTGCTCGTTCTGGTGCTCCAGCACCATCCGCACCCACCGATCCCGAACTTCTGGAGAACGCCTCTTGGTTTCCTGTTTCATGACTCCATCCTCTCAAGAAATGGAGTCTCCGGCAAACCCGAGGACAGTTAACCTAACCATGCCACAAATTGTCTAGGCCCTGAACGGAGTTGCCCGCATGTCCGTTAAGCACGTCATGGAATTGTTTGCCCTGGATGGGCGCGCGTTCGTTACGTCAACCTATCAACAGCTGCTCGGCCGCGACCCCGACCCCGATGGCATGGCTTATTACCTGGGACGACTGGCAGTTGGTTACTCGAAAGAAAGCATCGTCGCACAGATAGCTCTCTCGCCCGAAGCCCGCCATTCCGGTAAGAATTTCGCTGGACTGAATGCCCTTATCACTGAACAGCGGCGCGCGAACCATTGGTTCTGGCGGTGGGTTGGAAGCCAGCTAGGATTGGAACGTATATTGCGCCAACGAACCCATAGCTTGCAAGCAATTGAGCAAAATATGGTGCAGCTGGTGACCTGCATTCAAGCGCTCACTGAATCCGTCAAAGCTCTACCCATCCGCATCGATGCTCTATGCGCTGCAAAGCCCTTGGAGGACGCCAGGTTGCCCCCCATGGTGGTCGTGCCACGCTTGTCGGAAGATGAAGTGCGCGCGGCGTTCCGTGATGTATTAGGACGCGAACCGGAAAGTGAACAAACCATCACCCACCACACCGCACTGCCTAACGTCCATGCGCTGCGGCAAGGCCTGCTGAACTCCAGCGAATACCGCAACAAGCCGCAAGGCGCGTACGCCCGACTTCTGCTCAGCCGAATGGCCTACACAATAAAGCATTAAGACTCCAGGAATTCTACCCATGCGCATCGTAATCGACATGCAAGGCGCGCAAAGCGCGAGCCGCTTTCGCGGTATCGGACGCTATACCACGGCTCTAATCAGAGAAATGGCGCGCGAGCGTGGCAAGCATGAGCTGCTGCTCGTGCTCAACGCAGCGTATGGTGAAACTGTTGGGCCCATCTGCGCGGAATTTTCCGACTTATTGCCGGCGCACGCGATTCGCATATTTGAGGTGGCAGGTCCGGTAGGGGGGCATGACCCAGCCAACGACGCCCGGCGCAAGGCGAGCGAGGCTATGCTCGAAACCTTCATGGCCAGCCTGGACCCGGATGTAATTCTTATTCCCTCTTTGTTCGAGGAGTTCGGTGGGGAAGCGGTCACCAGCGTCCACAGTCATCAGACCACCATTCCGACCGTAGTTGTTTTGTACGATCTTATCCCCCTCATTTATCACCATATTTACCTGAGCAACCCTGCGCTGACTCGTTGGTACGAAAACAAACTAAATCACCTGCGGCGCGCCGATCTGTTGCTTGCCATCTCCGACTCGTCGCGACAAGAGGCAAATAACTATCTCAACTTCCCCAGCCACGCGGTCGTCAATATTTCGACCGCTTGCGACCCGCGGTTTCGCCCCATCACGCTCAGCGACGCAGAGCGGAACCACCTCAGGAAAACCTACGGGATTGAACGACCATTTTTGATGTACACAGGGGGCATTGATCAACGAAAAAACATTACAGGCCTATTTCACGCATTCTCAAGGCTTCTTGCTCAATTAGGCACTTCTCAATACTCGTTGGTTATAGTCGGATGGGAAGCAAAAGCTGATAAGCAGAACCTTCTCCAATTGCAGCAACAGGCTGGATTGCATGACACCGATCTTATTTTCACCGGACACGTGTCAGATGACGACCTCGCACTGCTTTACAACGCGTGCGAGCTTTTCGTGTTTCCGTCCTGGCATGAAGGTTTTGGCTTGCCAGTGCTAGAAGCCATGGCATGCGGCAAGGCGGCGATCGCTGCCAATAGTTCCAGTCTGCCCGAAGTGGTTGGGCGGAAGGACGCCCTTTTCGACCCGCGCGACAACGTAGCGATGGCCGAAAAAATGGCTGATGTCTTGCTTAACCCAGCATTCCGGAAAGATCTCGAGCGCCACGGTCTGGAACAAGCGAAAAAATTTGCATGGAAAATCACTGCCAGTCGCGCTTGGGACGCGTTAGAGACGGTCCTCCCCAAAAATGGCAAAGAGCCCCACTCCGTAAGGCATGCAAAACGCCCGCGCCTAGCTTTCGTCTCGCCGCTTCCACCAGAGAAAACCGGGGTAGCGGACTATGGCGCAGAACTATTGCCGCACCTAGCACACCATTATGACGTTACCGTCGTTGTTCAACAGGAGCTAGTTGGCGACGCATGGGCACGAGCGAACGTCCCCATTCGCGACGTGGCGTGGTTTCGCGCCAACGCGCGGCAGTTCGATCGAGTCTTGTACCACTTCGGGAACTCGTCGGCCCATGCTCACATGTTCGATCTAATAACCGAGACTTCCGGCGTAGTGGTGCTGCACGACTTCTATCTTTCTGGGGTGCTAGCTTGGGTTATGGAGGAGTCGGCCCAGCACCGTTTTAGTTGGACAAAATCTCTTTACGACTCAAACGGTTGGCGCGCGGTTCGTGACCGTTTCGTGGCGAATAATGTAGCTGATGTTGTTTTGGCCTATCCGTGCAACCTCGGAGTCCTGCAAAATGCACTGGGCGTTATCGTGCATGCAAATTTTTCGCGAAAGCTAGCGGAGAAATTTTATGGGCCCAATTCCACCCCGGGTTGGTCCGTAATTCCTCATTTGCGTCAACCGGTGCTCCTCGAAAACAAAATGGACGCTCGTCGCCGGTTAGGGCTTAAGCCAGATGATTTCCTGGTTTGTAGCTTTGGGATTCTCGGGCCGCACAAGCTGAACAACCGCCTTCTCGGCGCATGGCTTGCGTCACCACTAGCGCAATCACCTAATTGCCGCTTGGTTTTCGTCGGCGAAAACGACGGAGGGGACTACGGACAAGCGCTGCTGGGCACCATCGCCAACAGCACAGCCAAAGATCGCGTCATGATTACTGGCTGGGCCGACATTCAAGCTTTCCGAAACTGGCTCTCCGCCGCCGATGTTGCAGTGCAATTGCGCACCCTCTCCCGCGGCGAAACATCAGGGACAGTACTCGACTGCATGAACGCGGGCCTGCCTACCATCGTCAACGCGCACGGATCCATGGCCGAACTGCCCACAGGTGCGGTGTGGATGTTGCCCGATAACTTTCACGACGCGGAGCTCGCCGAAGCCCTCGCAACTTTGAAAGACGACGTCGGCAAGCGCCAAACGCTCGGCGCGAGAGCACGAGAGCACATTCGGACTAACCACGATCCGCGCGGGTGTGCTGCGCAATACTTCGGTGCGATCGAAGCCGCTTACGCCAAGGGCCTGCAAGGGTTACAAGGGCTCATCGAGGCATTGCCAGAATTGACTCCGCCGCTGGCGGCGTGCGAGTACCCCAAGCTTGCCGAAACTCTGGCACGGAATTTCCCGCCAGCCCCTCGCAAACAGCAATTGCTTCTGGATATTTCGGAACTGGTTCATCAGGATTTGCGAACCGGCATCCAGCGCGTCACCCGGGCCTTGCTGCAAGAAATTGCCCTACACCCACCGGAAGGTGTTCATGTAGAACCCGTATACGCCACCCCCGATCAGGCAGGGTACCGCTATGCGCGGCGCTTTATGAGTCGGTTTCTCGAAATTCCCGATCAGTGGGCCGACGATGCAACGGTGGAAGTTTGGTCGGGAGATGTTTTCTTGGGGCTGGATCTTCAGCCCCACGTGGTACCAGCGCAGGAGGCAACCTTACAGAACTGGCATCGCCTTGGCGTCAAGCTATATTTCGTTGTATATGACCTGCTCCCAGTAACCTTGCCTGAGGTGTTCCCAGATGGCGCCCGCGGGGTGCATCATCGCTGGCTGCAAACGGTTGCTCGCGGCGATGGGGCGCTCGCTATTTCCCGCGCAGTGGCGGGCGAGTTGCAGGATTGGCTACAGGCTAACGGTGAGTCTCGGGGGCGGCCATTTGCCCTGCACTCGTTCTATCTTGGGTCCGATACCTATAACAGTGTCCCGAGTCGCGGCATGCCTCCCGATGCCGGGAAAACTCTGGCGAAACTGAGGGCACGGCCGACCTTCTTGATGGTTGGCACCATCGAACCGCGAAAAGCTTACCTCCAGGTGTTGCGCGCCTTCGATCAATTGTGGACGGACGGCGCCGATGTCAATCTGGTTATCGTAGGCAAAGTGGGGTGGGAACCACTCCCCGATGCGGACCGTCGCGACATCCCCGAGACAGTCATGGCACTGCGTAGGCACCAGGAACGTGACAAGCGTTTGTTCTGGCTCGAAGGCATCAGCGACGAATATTTGGACCAAGTGTACGCGCACGGGACCTGCCTGATTGCAGCGAGCTACGACGAAGGATTCGGTCTGCCGCTGATTGAGGCCGCTCGCCATAGCCTTCCGCTATTGGTGCGCGACATTCCGGTATTCCGCGAAGTGACCGCCGGCCATGCATTCTTTTTTTCCGACTCGCGCGACCCGAAGACTATCGCCGAGGCGCTTCAAAGATGGCTTGTGCTCCACCGCCAGGGCCACCATCCCCGGAGTGATGGTGTGCCGCATCAAACTTGGAATGAAAGCGCGTTGCAGGTATTCGATATCGTCCTCGGCAATACCGCGCCCTACAATACTTGGTTGCCCGATGGCGTGCGACGGTATTGGGGAAATGACCCCCGTTTGTATTCTGAAATTGGGGAACCTCGTGGACGTACGATGCATACCACTGGGAAAGCAGGAAGATTGATTCACGGCCCATACGAGCAATGTGCGGCTGGGCGCTACCGTCTTTTAATTAAGGGCGCAGCGGAAAAATGGAGCAACGGAGAATCGATTGATATTGTTTTTGATCGAGGGCGCCAGAAACTCGCTCAAACCAACCTCGAAGATCGCGGCCGCGGCACATGGATCGCAATATTGACATTCAGCTTAGAACAATCCGCTTCTGACCTAGCAATCAGATTATGGGTAGAATCAAATGCAAAACTCAATGTTTCATATGTAGAAATTAAGAAACTCGATGATTGCACATATGACAACGAGTTTTGCATAATGAACAAGAGTTACGCGAAAGATTTGGAGTGGTCGATTGCACTATACGGTTCATGGCTTAAGCAAAGAACTCGCAATGCCCCGTTTTTCATGGTTGTCCCGGAGAAAGACCTTTCGCTTTTCAAGCAGCGCCTGCAGACCGAAATCGAGAATGGATCGATCAAGGAAGAGCCGACTCTCCTCGCCGAGGAAGATGTGTTATCCATCGCAAACATGAAAATCCCAGACCACTTCTCGGGCTGGCATACACAGCAGGTTATCAAGCTTGGATTTTCACTTGCACGTCTCGCAAAAAACTATCTAACACTAGATAGCGCAATGATTTTCACAAAACCATTCGATTTTATTCAACTTTATTCACAAGAAGGTATCCTTTGCACTGCCGCGAGCCCTGTCAAAAAAAGCGATTTCTATGAACATTACAGAAATGCCGACGAAAAAGGTTGGCTCAATGGCAAGATCGTCAACCTAAGTGAAGCACTGGAGGCAATATGTCAATTCATGGGAAACAGTACAAACTCCACCAACTGGTACATAGCCGGATGCGGATTTTTTAATTCCGAGAACGTAAAGTCGCTCGACGCATATGCCAAAGAAAAAGGAGTCTCCGGGATTATTGGCTTGATCGATATGGCCCCGTACGAATTTGCATGGTACGGAGAGTTCATTTCCAATCAACACCCAGACAAATTCTTCCCAAAAGATCCACTGCTAATGTTCCCATGCATTGGGCTGGATACAATGAATGAAATCCTTGATGGTCGAGCTGTCGTGCAGGAGAAGTTTTATGGCATACTATTTCAGCCACCAGCATCTGACAACATTGATTTCGATCGACTAAATACACTAATCAATAGCCAAATCTACAACAGTCAACTCGAAACATAACATTTGATTCGACTTTCCGGAACATTGCGCTGCTATTGACCTGAATAACGAATTTCGTTCAATCCAGATTTTAGTTTCGGATTGAGCGGAAGATATGCAAAATCGGATTTTTCCAACGTACGCACACTCCTCCCCATCGAGCTCATATCGCCACACACAATATGCTAGAAAATCAGCATTAATGCTCGCTCTCCGAATTTTCCGGTTGCCTTAACCGAATAGCAGCGAATCGATATTTCATTAACTACAGTGACGGAAATACCCGCTATGAATAAATGCTCGAAGGAAGCAATCATCACCGGCATTACCGGGCAGGATGGCGCCTATTTGTCCGAATTGCTTCTATCAAAAGGCTATGAGGTCTGGGGCACGTACCGACGCACGAGTTCCGTGAACTTCTGGCGCCTTGAAGAGATTGGCATTGCGACCCACCCGAATTTTCACCTCACCGAATTCGATCTGACGGATATGGGCTCCGCGATTCGCTTGCTGGAAACAAGTGGCGCCACCGAGATCTACAACTTGGCCGCGCAAAGCTTCGTCGGCGTGAGCTTCGACCAGCCGATTGCAACCGCGCATATGACCGGGGTGGGGCCGGTGCACTTGTTGGAAGCAATACGCATCGTCAACCCAAAAATCCGTTTTTACCAAGCCAGCACGTCAGAAATGTTTGGCAAGGTGCAAGCGATTCCGCAGGACGAGACAACGCCCTTCTACCCCCGCAGCCCGTACGGCGTTGCCAAGCTTTACGCGCACTGGATGACGGTGAACTACCGGGAAAGCTACGACATCTTCGGTGCCAGCGGAATTTTGTTCAACCACGAAAGTCCGCTGCGCGGGCGGGAGTTCGTGACTCGCAAGATCACGGATGGCATTGCACGCATCAAGCTCGGAAAGCTCGATGTGCTGGAACTGGGCAACCTCGACGCCAAGCGGGACTGGGGCTTTGCGAAGGATTACGTTGAAGGCATGTGGCGCATGCTCCAGGCCGACGAACCCGATACCTACGTGCTGGCGACCGGCCGCACGGAAACCGTGCGGGATTTCGTCACCTTGGCGGCAAAGGCCGCGGGGATTGCGCTCGACTGGCAAGGCCGCGCCGAACAGGAACGCGGCATCGATATGGCCACCGGCAAGACCGTCGTGCGCGTCAACCCCAAGTTCTATCGCCCTGCGGAAGTCGAACTGCTGATCGGCGACGCTGCCAAGGCAAAGTCGAAACTGGGCTGGGAGCCCAAGACGTCCCTGGAGGAACTTTGTCGGATGATGGTGGAGGCGGATCGCCGCCGTGTTGAAAAAGGGGTTTCGTTCTGATGGCCGGCACCCTGCACGGGAAGACCGCGCTCGTCACCGGTTTGTCCGGCTTTACCGGGCGGTACATGAAGGCCGCGCTGACTGCGCAGGGCTGCAGGGTGATCGGCTTGAGTCATGCGCCCGCTTCGGGCGAGGATGTCGTTTCCTGTGATTTGATGGACGCCGATGGCTTGCGCGCGGCGGTTGCTCGGATCGCGCCGGACGTCGTCATGCATATGGCGGCCATGACCTTTGTTGCGCACAAAGATTCCGAGGCGTTTTATCGCGTCAACGTGCTGGGTACGATGAATCTGCTTGCGGCGCTGGGCGCGGCGGCCACGCCGCCGGCGAAGGTACTTCTGGCCAGTTCGGCGAACGTCTACGGCACGCCGAACGTGGAAGTCATCGACGAATCGGTGTGTCCCGCGCCGATCAGCCACTATGCCTGCAGCAAACTGGCAATGGAGCATATGGCGCGGACCTGGTTCGATCGCCTGCCGATTATCCTGGTCCGCCCGTTCAACTACACCGGTCCTGGCCAGAACACGCAATTTCTCGTGCCCAAGATCGTCGATCACTTCCGGCGCGGTGCGCGTGCCATCGAACTCGGCAACCTCGATGTGAGCCGGGACTTTTCCGACGTTCGGGATGTCGTGAACGCGTATGTGGGACTGCTCGAATCGGACTCGCATTCGGTCACGGTCAACATTTGTTCGGGCACGGATATTTCGCTGCGTTCCATCCTCGCGATGATGGCGGAAATTGCCGGCTACGAGATCGAAGTGCAGGTCAACCCCGCCTTCGTGCGCGCCAATGAGATACCGCGCCTGCGCGGGTCCAACGCATTGCTGCAGCGGCTCGTTTCGTACCGGCCCGCTCGATCGTTCAAGGAGACGCTGGTCGCGATGTTTGGCAGCGACCGGCCCGGAGCCACGAACATGTCCGATTTCCAAGGTCCTGCATGAGCGGTGAATTTCGAGTCCTGGCCGAATTGCGGCCTGCGTTGGACGGCCATTTCGGCATCCCGCAGGAAACCCGCCTTCTGTTCAGCGCGCTGGCGGGTCTGGAGGGCGTCGACCTGCGCGGCCTTTTGCAGATGTCCAGGCGGGAAACCCGGGGCGGTGTTGCATCGGGCTCCGCCAACAGCCTGTCGTTGCCGGAGCAAGTACACCGATACGCACAGGTGGTGGTGTCGCTCAAGGGAGGCGTCGCCGCGGACTGGAAGGCCGGGGTCGGGCAGTTCATTGCGTTCCATAGGGCGGTCTGGGCGCTGCGCCTGTCGGCCTGGATCGGCGTGGGCACCGTCCGCCTTCGCCGCTTCGAAACCCGTTATTTCGAGGATTTTGTCTGGCAGGGCTTGTTCGCCCGCAGCGTGCCGCCGCAAGAGCGCGAGCGGGTGCTGCAATGCGATCATCTCGTCTGCCCGGCACCGTGGCGGTTCATGCACATGGCGGGGCTCGAACGGCGCTGGATCCTCGGCCGTTCGGCCTATCCCCGGCTGGACTGCGGCGATGCCGATATCTTCATCGCGCAAACCCCCTACCCCGGCCGCGTGAGCAAGGGCACGGCGCTGGTCGTGCACTACCACGACGCCATCCCGGTGTTGATGCCTCACACCATTTCCGACCGCGCGTTCCACCAGGCCAGCCACTTCCACGCGCTGTCGGCAAACGTGCGCGACGGGGCATGGTTCGTCTGCGTCTCGGAGGCCACGCGCCAGGACCTGCTGCGCCTGTTTCCGCAGGCCGAGGCGCGCGCGGTGACCATTCACAACATGGTGCCGGCGCACTACTACCCTTCGGAGCCCGAGCCCGAGCGCCTGCCGGGCATCGTGCGGCGCTACCAGCATGGCGAGTTCGTTCCACCGAAGGCGCAAAAGCCTGCCCGTACCTACCGCCTGGCCCGCCGCTTCGGCAGCGAGGAACAGACCGCGGCCTTTTTCCAGCAGGCGTTCGGCTCCGGCAGCCGCTACCTGCTGATGGTGTCCACCATCGAGCCGCGCAAGAACCACCAGCGCCTGCTCGAAGCCTGGGAGACGCTGCGCGACCGCGTGGATGCCGACCTCAAACTGGTATTTGTCGGCCACGTCGGCTGGGACTACAAGAACGTGCTCGACGGCTGCGAAACCTGGATCGAACAAGGCGGGCTGTTCATGCTGCACAGCGTGCCGGCCGATGCGCTGCGCGTGCTGTACCGCCATGCGTTGGTGACCGTATGCCCCAGCGTGGGCGAAGGCTTCGACTTCGCCGGCGCCGAGGCCATGCGCTGCGCCGGGGTGGTGGCGGCCTCCGACATTGCCGTACACCGCGAGGTGTACGGCGAGGCCGCGGAGTATTTCGACCCCTACGACACCGCCAGCGTGGTGCAGGCGCTGCGGCGCCTGATCGACGCCCCGGACGCCGAGACCCGGCGAGAGCGGTTGCGCACCGCCGGGGTGGCGCAAAGCGCGGCCTACATGCCCGAGCGCATCGCACCGCAATGGCTGGAATTCCTGCAACGGGTGGCGGCCGAGACGCGCGCGGGCACACACTGAGACTTTCCTGATGCTGCAACTCATCGACGTCTGCAAAAGCTATCCCATCCACCACGGGCGCAGCATGCGCCAGGTGCTCGACCGCGTGAACCTGACCGTGCGCGCCGGCGAGAAATGGGGCATCATGGGCCGAAACGGCGCGGGCAAGTCGACGCTCATCCGCATCATGAGCGGCTCCGACCGGCCGCACAGCGGCACCATCCGCAAGGATATGTCAGTGTCGTGGCCGCTCGCCTTCGGCGATGCCTTCCAGGGCAGTCTCACCGGCAAGGACAACGCGCGACTGATCTCCCGGGTGTACGGGGTGGACTATCAAAAGACCCTGGACATGGTGGAGAGCTTCGCCGAGTTGGGCGCCTACCTCGGCGAGCCGGTCAAGAACTATTCCTCCGGCATGCGCGCGCGTCTGGCGTTCGCCATTTCCATGGCGATCGAGTTCGATTGCTTTCTCATCGACGAAGCGATGTCGGTCGGCGACCACCGCTTTGCCGTGAAATGCGACACCGAATTGTTCGGCAAGCGCGGCGACCGGGCCATGGTGATCGTGGCGCACCAGACCGACCTCATCCGCGCGCATTGCGATCACGCCGCGATTCTCGACCAGGGGCGCCTGACGGTATATGAGAGCGTGGATGCGGCGATCCACGCTTACGAAAACCTGTGATAAGTCGCAATCCGTGGATTGACATTCGCTGCCTGCTCCTGCACGATAAACCGCAATGTGTGATCGTTGCGTGCCGATGCGATGATGGGATGGCAAGAGGTAGCGCAGGTCGGCCAGAAGCGTCTGCCTCGGCGGTTCGAGCCCCCTGAAAAAGGAGTACCGTGTCGGCGACGGTAAGCCCCGCCGGATTGCGCCTGGGTTATGCAGTCAACAGCAGCAGGTTCGAATCCTGCCCCATCATCCAATCGGCACCAAGTTTTCTTTCGGATGAGGATGTTTATTGGAGGTCGAGACGATGAATTTCACCATCGAGTGTGAAGAAGAAGTAGACGGGCGCTGGTTGGCAGAGGTGCCTCAGCTACCCGGCGTCATGTGCTACGGTGAAAGCCCGGAAGATGCGATGGCGAAAGTCGAATCCTTGGCCTTGAGGACGATTGCCGAGCGTCTGGACGCGCACGAATCCAAGCCGGTCGCCATCAATATCTCCATCCCCGCCTTTGCATGAGCAATTGGCCGTCTGTAAAGGCCAGACGGCTGCTCGCGGCATTGCTTGGCTTGGGCTGGGAGATCAAGCGGCAAACAGGCTCGCACAAGACCTTGGTCCGTAACGGGTGGCCTGATTATGTGTTTGCTTTCCATGATGGCGATGAAATCGGCCCCCGTATGCTGGCGCGAGTGGCCAAGCATACTGGGCTCACGCCGGGCGACCTGTGAATGAGCAGGGCAGGTGCACAAAGCCTTGTCAGCGCCTCTACCCGGTGCACGGCAAGCCCAGTCGCCTTTTGTACGGCAAGTCGCCGTATTGTTTGCCGCGAGAATGACGTCATGACCACCGCCACCACCCGCCTCGAAGCCCGGATCAGCAGCGATCTGCATGCGCTGCTCAAGCGTGCGGCCGAGATTCAGGGGCGCACCATGACCGACTTCGTCGTGGCCGCCGTCCAGGACGCCTCGCAACGCGCGATCGAGCAGGCCGAAATCATCCGCTTGTCGCGGGCCGATCAGGAATGCTTCGCCCAGGCGTTGCTATCGCCGCCGCATCCCACTCCGGCCCTGGAAAGCGCTTTCGCGAGTCGCCGCAAGTTGCTGCGCGCCGAATGAGCGGCGCGAGCCGTGCACCGTTCCGGCTTGCGCCGCTCGCTGCCGTCCACGACCAGGCGGCGTTCGAGAATATTCGCTGCGCCGGACCTGACCAGCCCCGAACTCTTCGGCAAGCGCGGCGACCGGGCGATGGTGATCGTGGCGCACCAGACCGACCTCATCCGCGCGCACTGCGACCATGCGGCGATTCTTGAACAGGGGCGACTGACCGTGTATGAGAGCGTGGATGCGGCGATCCATGCGTATGAAAATCTTTGATTGAGGCGAAACGATGCATCCCACGGCCATGTCGAACGGCGGACAGCGTAGTACGATGAATCCGACTTTCCCACCGCGTCGGGCGTTCGTCGCAAGCGACGCCCGCCGCCGTAGAAAAGTCTCCACCCGCCTCACACACAAAAATTCTGACACCCCCCTCGCAGGATCTGCTCCGTTCAACCTGCAGGACACGCCGGCCCGGATCCGCGAAGCTAGGCTGGCGGCCCTGCGCGGACCCGGGGGTCAGGCGGTCTGGTGCATTGGTTGCGCGACCAAACGCACCCCCAGGGCGGCGCAAACCCGGCGGATCGTCTCGAAGCGCGGTTCGCTGCCGGGGCGAAGGGCCTTGTATAGCGCTTCGCGGGCGATGCCGGAATCCTTTGC
>DAHWJK010000135.1:0-19978 GCA_027344185.1 Thiobacillus sp. | reverse complement strand
AGAGGGCAAGCGCGTGCGCGAAAGCCTGAAGGAAGCCGGTAAGGTGGCTAACGCGCCCAAGCCCGAACCCATGCCTGTTGCAGAAAAGAAGCCGGTGTCCTCAAGCAGGATCAAGTCGCTGAAACAAAAACTGGAGAAGCTCGACAAAAGCATGGCTGCGCTGCAGGCGGAAAAGGCGACGTTCGAAGCGCGCTTGGGTGGAACGCTTTCTGTCGAGGAGATTACTGAAACCGGCAAGCAGCTTCAGCATGTCATTGATGAGTTGGCGATTGAGGAGGGGGAGTGGTTGGAATTGTCGGGGGAGATAGAAGCGCTGGAAGCGGCGAGCGCTTAGAAGGCGCTGAACTCTCCATGCGCTGTCGTTGCGAGCGCAACGAAGCAATCCAGCCCGTTATTTCGCGCGAAGCACCTTGAATGGTTGAACCTTCGCATGACAGCTGACCATTGGCCGGGCTACCCCCGGCCAACGGTCAGTAGTCAGGCGACATCTCCCACTACAACCAACAACGAAACCAATCCCAACCACGTTAAAATGCGCCTTTCCCGAAAAGCCGCTCATCCCCCGTGAAACCCACCTTCCAGGACATCATCCTCACCCTGCAGCGCTACTGGGGCGAGCGCGGTTGTGCGCTCTTGCAGCCTTACGACATGGAAGTCGGCGCCGGCACGTCGCACACGGCCACTTTCCTGCGAGCGCTCGGGCCCGAGCCGTGGAAGGCTGCCTACGTGCAGCCCTCGCGCCGCCCCAAGGACGGCCGCTACGGCGACAACCCCAACCGGCTGCAGCACTACTACCAGTTCCAGGTGGTGCTCAAACCCGCGCCGGCCGACATCCTGGAACTGTATCTCGGCTCGCTCGAGGCGCTGGGCTTCGACCTGAAAAAGAACGACGTGCGCTTCGTCGAGGACGACTGGGAAAACCCCACGCTCGGCGCCTGGGGCCTGGGCTGGGAGGTCTGGCTGAACGGGATGGAGGTGACGCAGTTCACCTACTTCCAGCAGGTCGGCGGCATCGATTGCAAGCCGATCACCGGCGAAATCACTTACGGCCTGGAGCGCCTGGCGATGTACCTGCAGGGCGTGGAAAGCGTGTACGACCTGGTCTGGACCGAGGGGCTGAGCTACCGCGACGTCTACCACCAGAACGAGGTCGAACAGTCCGCCTACAACTTCGAGCACAGCGACGTCGATTTCCTGCTCGCCGCGTTTGCCGCGCACGAGAAGACCGCGCAGGAACTGATGGCGGCGCAGCTCGCGCTGCCGGGCTACGAGCAGGTGCTGAAAGCCGCGCACACCTTCAACCTGCTCGATGCCCGCGGCGCGATCTCGGTGACCGAGCGCGCCGCCTACATCGGCCGCATCCGCAACCTGGCGCGGGCGGTGGCGAAGAGCTACCTCGACAGCCGCGCGCGGCTGGGCTTCCCGATGGCGCCCAAAGCGTGGGCAGATGAAGTGCTGGCACAGATTGAAAAGAAGGCCGTAGCATGACTGTTGCAAATTTGCTGGTTGAACTGTTCGTCGAGGAACTGCCGCCCAAGGCGCTTAAAAAATTGGGCGAAGCCTTTGCCGCTGCGCTGGCCGAGAGCCTGGTTGGGCAGGGATTGGCTGACACGACCGCTAAAGTCGTTCCCTTCGCTTCGCCGCGCCGCCTCGGCGTCCATGTCGAAAACGTGTTGACGCGCGCCGCCGACAAGTCGGTGTCGACCAAGCTGATGCCGGTCGCCGTCGGCCTCGATGCGGATGGCAAGGCCACGCCTGCGCTTCTGAAGCGCCTGGCTGCGCTGGGCGCCGATGCCCCCGCTGTCGGCCAGTTGCGCCGCGCGGCGGACGGCAAGAATGAAGCGCTGTTCCACGACAGCATCGCGCCGGGCACGACGCTCGCCGACGGCCTGCAACATGCGCTCGAAACCGCGATGGCGAAGCTGCCTATCCCGAAGGTGATGCAGTACCAGCTGGCCGACGGCTGGAGCAGCGTCAACTTCGTGCGTCCAGTGCATGGCGTGGTCGCGCTGCATGGCACCGACATCGTGCCGGTTTCCGTGCTGGGTTTGCACGCTGGCCGCGAGACGCAGGGCCATCGCTTCGAGGCGCGTGTCAGCCCGGTGTTGATTCAGAATGCGGACAGCTACGCTGCCCAGCTGAAAGACGAAGGCGCGGTGATCGCCAGCTTCGCCGAACGCCGCGCCGAAATCGTCCGCCAGTTGCAGGCGGCCGCCGCGCCGTCAGGGTTGCAGCCGATCAAGGACGACGCCCTGCTGGACGAAGTCGCCGCGCTGGTCGAACGTCCCAATGTGCTGGTCGGCCAATTCGAGAAGGTTTTCCTTGAGGTGCCGCAGGAATGCCTGATCCTGACGATGAAGGCGAACCAGAAATATTTTCCGCTGCTGAATGCAGCGGGCAAGCTGACCAATCGCTTCCTGATCGTCTCCAACATTTCGCCCGCCGATGCTTCCGCCGTGATTCAGGGTAACGAACGCGTGGTGCGTCCGCGTCTGGCCGACGCCAAGTTTTTCTTCGATCAGGACCGCAAGAAGAAACTGAGAGACCGGGTGCCGGGACTGGCCAAGGTCGTTTATCACAACAAGTTGGGCAGCCAGGGTGAGCGCGTCGAGCGTGTGCGTGCCATTGCGCGCTGGACTGCAGAGAAAGTGGATGCGGATATCGAACTGGCGGATCGTGCCGCAGAGCTCGCAAAGGCCGATCTTCTGACCGACATGGTGGGCGAGTTCCCCGAACTACAGGGCATCATGGGCGGGTATTACGCGCGCCATGATGGCGAAGACGAGCAGGTCGCCCAGGCGATTGCGGACCAGTATCTGGTGCGCCGCGAGGAGACGGAAGACGTCTCCAACCTCATCAGCGAAGTGCTGCAGATCGCCGACAGGATGGAAACGCTGGTGGGCATCTGGGGGATCGGGCTCAGGCCGACGGGCGACAAAGATCCGTTCGCCCTGCGTCGCCACGCGCTTTCCGTCATCAAGTCCTTCCAGCTGCTGGGACTCAAGTCTGCCCTGGATAAGGCGGAATTTCGGCTGGACCTCGACGATCTGATTTCCTTCAGCCTGTCTGTCTTTCCTGTGGGCTCGCTTGCAGGGAATGTGGCTGAAGAGCTCAAGCTGTTCATTTACGAACGAAATGCGAATCAGTTGGTGCCGTTTTATGGCGCCGAGGCAGTTGCGGCCGTATTCGCAAACCTGCCGCCGCTGCATGACGTTGCCAAGCGGCTGCATGCGGTCCGCGAGTTTGCCTCGCTGCCGGAGTCACCCAGCCTCGCTGCGGCCAACAAGCGCGTCGGCAACATCCTGAAGAAAGCCGAAGGCGAAGTGGGTGACGCGGCGGATCCTGCGCGTTTCGTCGAGGCGGCGGAAACGGCGCTGTTTGCCTCGCTTTCGGAGATCGCGCCGCGTGCTGACGCAGCCTTTGCCGCGGGCGATTACACCGCGTCGCTGCAAGCACTGGCCGCACTCAAAACCCCGGTCGATGCCTTCTTCGACAGTGTCATGGTCAACGCCGACGATCCTGTACTCAAAGCCAACCGGCTGGCGCTGCTGAACCAGTTGCACCGGACCATGAATCGGGTTGCGGACTTGTCGCGTCTGGCGGCGTAAACTTTCATTCATGAAACTGATCATTCTCGATCGCGACGGCGTCATCAACTTCGGCTCCGAGCAATTCATCAAGACGCCCGACGAATGGAAACCCATTCCCGGCAGTCTGGAGGCGATCGCGCGGCTGACGCGCGAGAGCTGGCGCGTGGTGGTGGCGACGAATCAGTCCGGTCTCGCGCGCGGGCTGTTCGAGATGGCGACGCTCAACGCCATCCACGCCAAGATGCACAAGGCGGCGGCGCAGGCGGGCGGTCGTATCGAGGCGGTTTTTTACTGCCCGCACGCGGCCGAGATGGAGTGTGGCTGCCGCAAGCCCAAACCCGGCCTGTTCGTCGAGATTGCAACGCGCTATGGCCGCGACCTCGCCGATGTGCCGGCGGTGGGCGATTCGCTGCGCGACATGCTGGCCGCGACCAGCGTGGGCGCGCGGCCGGTGCTGGTGCGCACCGGCAAGGGCGAGAGAACCCTGGCTGCCGGCGGCCTGCCCAAAGACACGCCGGTGTTTGCCGATCTGAACGAGGCCGTCGAATTCTTGTTGTCGACAGCGGCATGAGTCTGGCGCGCTCGCTGATTTTCGCGGCCTTGCAGACCGTACTGACGATCTTCTTCAGCCTGGTTGCCTTTCTCAGCTTTCCGTTTTCGGCGCATACGCGCTACCGGCTGATCACCGGCTACAACCATACGGTGATCTGGCTGGCGCGCTGGGTGCTGGGTATCCGCTATGTGGTTGAAGGGCGCGAGCACCTGCCGTCGCAGCCCGCGATCATCCTCGCCAAGCATCAGTCGGCCTGGGAAACGGTCGCCTTTCTTTTTCTGTTTCCGCCTGTCGCCCCGGTCATCAAGCAGGAATTGTTGAAGGTGCCGTTCTTCGGCTGGGCGTTCCGCCTGCTGTCGCCGATTGCGATCGATCGCAGCGCCGGACGCGAGGCGCTGAAGCAGATCGTCAGCCAGGGCCGCGACAAGCTCGCGCAGGGATTCTGGGTGCTGGTGTTTCCCGAGGGCACCCGCGTCGCGCCGGGCGAAAAGGGTCGCTACGGCATCGGCGGCGCATGGCTGGCGGCGGAGACCGGCGCGCCGATTGTTCCGGTGGCGCACAACGCCGGCGAAGTGTGGCCGAAGAATGCCTTTATCAAGCATCCCGGCACCGTCACCGTGCGCATCGGCCCGGTGATCGGCAGCACCAACAAAAGTGCGGCCGAACTCACGCGCGCGGTCGAGGCCTGGATCGAAACCGAAATGACGAGGTTGCCCCCTGCTGCCGCGCGTCAATAATGGCGTGCTGCAGCTCGGCGACGTCGCCGTGCCGTACCAGCTGCGGCGCTCGCACCGGCGCCGCACGCTGGGCCTGACCGTCACGGCCAGCGAAGTGCGTATCCATGCGCCGAGCTGGACCCCGCGCGCCGAAATCGAATGCTATGTGCTGCTGCAGCGCGACTGGCTGCGCCGCACCTGGGCGCGCATGCGGGTGCGCAAGCCGGACATGCGGGCAGACAAGGCAGGCGAAGTGCGCTACCTGGGCCGCATGCTGGCGCTCGATATTCGGGATTCGTTGTTTGTCGAGGTGCAGCGACACGGCGACACGCTGCGCGTGCATGCGCCGCTGGATGCCGATATCGGATCGCTTGTGCGTGCCTGGTTGAGCGCGCAGGCCCAGCGCCTGCTGGCCTGGCGGCTGGCGCGCCTGGCCCGCAAACTGGGCCGCGCACCCAGCCGTTTTGCCTTGTCCGACGCGCAGACGCAATGGGGCAGCTGCACCCGCCACGGCCACATCCGCCTGAACTGGCGCCTGGTGCAGGCGCCGCTGGCGCTGATCGATTACGTCGCTGCGCACGAGCTCGCCCACCTCGTCCATCTCGACCATTCGCCCCGCTTCTGGGCCCAGGTGACCGCGCTGTATCCCGACGCGTTGGCAAGGCGGACCGAGTTGCGCAAAATGAGCACCGTGTTGTTTCAGGTTTGATATTCATAATCCTGTCTGTCCGCGAAGGACGCGAAGAAATGCGAAGCAAAGCCTGATCTTTTCTACCCAGGCTTCGATGTTCATTTCGCGTCTCTTCATGCCCTTCGTGGAAAGCCGTTTAAAGGTGGAGCGCCATGCGAATACTTCACACCATGCTCAGGGTCGGCGATCTCGATCGTTCGATCGATTTCTACACGAACGTCCTCGGCATGCAGCTGCTGCGCCGCAAGGACTATCCCGGCGGCAAGTTCACGCTGGCCTTCGTCGGCTACGATACCGAGGACCGCGCGGCGGTGCTCGAACTCACTTACAACTGGGGCGTGGATAAATACGAAGTCGGCAGCGGGTACGGACACATCGCGATCGAGGTCGACGATGCCTATGCCGCCTGCGACGCGGCGGCGGCCAAGGGCGGCAAGGTGCTGCGTCCGGCCGGGCCGATGTCGCACGGCAGCACGGTGATCGCCTTCATCGAGGACCCGGACGGCTACCCGATCGAATTCATCCAGAAAGGCACCGCGGGCTGGGTGAAGGCGCCGGCGGAGTAAGAATCATCCGCTAACGTCTTGGCGGTATTGAGCAGCGCGAGGTCCCTGGTTGAAGCGTTCCGGGTTTCCGAGCATCTTGCGTCCTCGTGCGTGCGCCCATATGGCGTCGCCGGAAACTTTATGGCCCCTGCCGTCCTCAACACACGTCGATGCTGATCGTTTCCAACGCGCTCAAGGCGCACCTCCAGGGATACCAACATGACTGATTTGTTTTCGCCGGCCCGTTTCGGCGCCATCGACCTCGCCAACCGGGTGGTCATGTCTTCGCTGACGCGCAACCGGGCCGGTGCCGGCAACGTGCCGACGCCGCTGGTCGCAGAATATTATCGCCAACGCGCGTCGGCGGGACTGATCCTCACCGAGGCGACGCCGATCTGCGCCGAGGGTCACGGCTATCCGCGCACGCCGGGGATACACACGCCCGGGCAGATTGCCGGCTGGAAGCAGGTGACGCAGGCGGTGCGGGGCGCCGGCGGCAAGATCGCGCTGCAGCTGTGGCACGTGGGGCGGATTTCGCACCCCGACCTGCAGCCGGACGGCGCTCTGCCGGTTGCGCCTTCGGCGATTCGCCCGGCCGGCCAGGTGTTCACCGGGCAGGGCATGAAGGATTACGTCACCCCGCGTGCGCTGGAATTGACGGAAATTCCCCGTCTGATTGCGCAGTTTGCCCAGGCGGCGCTCAATGCGATGGAGGCGGGGTTCGACGGGGTTGAAATTCATGCCGGCAATGGTTACCTGCTCGACCAGTTTTTGCGTTCGTCGACCAACCGCCGCACCGATGCCTACGGCGGCAGCAAGGAAAAACGCGCGCGACTGCTGCTGGAGGTGCTGGACGCGGTATGCAGCGCAATCGGCAACGACCGCGTCGGCCTGCGGCTGTCGCCGGTGACGCCGTTCAACGACATTGCCGATGACGATCCGCAAGATACTTTCGAGTATGTCGTGACGCAACTCAATCCGCTGAAGCTGGCCTTCCTCGACGTCCTGCAGGGAACCGGCGGCGCGCCCCGCGAGCAGTGGCTTCCGTTCGACTACGACCGACTGCGCGCGCTGTATGAAGGCAATTTCATCCGCAACAACGGCTATGACTTCGAAACGGCCCAGCGGGCGGTAGTCTCCGGCGCGGCCGATGCGATTGCGTTCGGCCGGCTGCTTCTGGCCAACCCCGATCTGGTCGAACGCTTCAGCCGCGGCGCCCCGTTGAACGCGCCCGATTACGACAGGCTCTACACCGGAGAGGAAAAGGGCTATACCGACTATCCCTTCCTCGCTGACTGAGCGTTATCCGGCGGACCGCGGCAGACCGGCGAGGTGCAGGGTGATGGCCTCGTAGTCGGCAACGGCGAGATTCTCGGCGCGCTGGCCGGCGTCGATCCCGATCGCTGCGAAGTCTTCCGGCTTCATCAGGCTGCCGAGCGTGTTCCGCAGCGTCTTGCGGCGTTGCGAAAACGCCGCGGCGACCACGCGTGAAAACAGCGCTTCGTCGAGTGCGACGATTTCGTCCGGTTTTTTCGGAATCAGCCGCACCACCGCCGAATCGACCTTGGGCGGCGGGTTGAACGCGGTGGGCGGTACGTCGAGCAGCCATTCCAGGTGGAAGCGGCGCTGCAGCATGATCGATAGCCGCCCGTAGTCGCCGCTGGACGGTTCGGCGACCATGCGCTCGACCACTTCCTTCTGCAGCATGAAGGTCATGTCGCAGATGTGCGCGGCAAAATCCCTCAGATGGAACAGCAGCGGCGTGGAGATGTTGTAGGGCAGGTTGCCGATGATGCGCAGCTCATGCCCCAGCGATCCAAAATCGAACGTCAGCGCATCGCAGCTGTGCACCGTGAGCCGGCCGGCCGGCCAGGTGCGCTGCAGGCGCGCGACGATGTCGCGGTCGAGCTCGACGGCATGCAGGTGCGGCAGGCGCTCGAGCAGGGGCCGGGTCAGCGCGCCCAGGCCGGGGCCGATCTCGACCACGGTTTCGTTCGCCTGCGGGCGCACCGCATTGACGATGGCATGGATGATGCCGTCGTCGATCAGGAAGTTCTGGCCGAAGCGTTTGCGCGGAGTATGCATGTTAGGGGCTAGGGGCTAGGGGCTAGGGGGTTTAGGGGAGCGCGGCAAAGCCGCACGTCCCCTAATTCCTAGCTCCTAAATCCTAACCCCTTCTTATCAACCATCTCCATCGCCACTTGGATCGCCATCAACAGACTGCCGACTTCCGCACGCCCGGTGCCTGCGAGATCGAGCGCGGTGCCGTGGTCGACCGACGTGCGGATGAAGGGCAGGCCCAGCGTGATGTTCACGCCGGCGCCGAAGCTGGCGTATTTCAGGACCGGCAGCCCCTGGTCGTGGTACATCGCCAGCACGGCGTCGCAGGGTTCGCTGCGAATGCGCGAGAACAGCGTGTCGGCCGGCAGCGGGCCGACCAGATCCATGCCTTCGCGACGCAGTCGAGCGAGCGCGGGTTCGATGCGGTCAATCTCCTCGCGCCCGAGGTGGCCGGATTCACCGGCGTGCGGGTTGAGGCCTGCGACCAGGATGCGCGGCCGAATGACGCCGAATTTGTCCTGCAGATCGGCGTGCAGGATGCGGATCACCTCGTCGAGCAGCGCCGGCGTGATCGCATCGGCCACCGCGCGCAGCGGCAGGTGGGTGGTGGCCAACGCGACGCGCAGTCCGCCACCGGCGAGCATCATTACCACTTTTTGCGTGCCGCTGTGCTCAGCCAGATATTCGGTGTGGCCGGTGAAGGCGAAGCCTGCATCGTTGACGATGCCCTTGTGCACAGGCGCGGTGACGAGGGCGTGGTAGGCCCCGTTCAGACAACCCTCGATCGCCGCATCCAGCAGCGCCAGCACGTGGGCGCTGTTGTCGGCATCGAGCACGCCCGGGGTGACGGGCGATGCCACCGGGATGTGGCGCACGTGCAGCGCGCCGGGCGTGTGTTCGGGAATGGCGTCCCCGCCAAGGAAGTCGACCGCGATGCCCAGCTGCGTTGCGCGGGCGCGCAGCACGTCGATGTCGCCCAGCACCGTCAGTCGGCACGGCAGCGCCTGCTTCGACAGCGCAATGCAGAGGTCGGGGCCGATTCCGGCGGGCTCGCCCGCAGTGAGCGCGAGTACGGGCAGGTCCATGCCGGGTTCGGGTCAGTCGAGCGGGCGCAGCTCGACGTAGGCCGAATCGCGGATCTGGCGGACCCAGTCTTCGAAGGCCTGCGCGGCCTTGCGCTCGCGCAGGGCCTGGCGCGCCACGAATTTCTGGCGTTCCTGCGTGACGTCCTGGTCGCGACGTTCCAGCACCTGGATCAGGTGCCAGCCGAACGGCGACTGGATCGGCGCGCTGACCTGGCCCGGCTGCAGGGCATCCATCGCCTTCTCGAAGTCGGGCACGGTGTCGCCGGGGTTGATCCAGCCGAGGTCGCCGCCCTTGGCGGCGGTGCCATCCTCGGAATGCAGGCGCGCCAGTTCGTCGAATTTCACGCCGTTGTCGATGCGTTCCTTCAATTGCAGCAGGCGGGCGCGGGCATCGGCTTCGGAGGTGATCTCGTTGGTCTTGATCAGGATGTGGCGGACGTGGGTCTGGGTGACGCTGAGCTTGGCGTCGAGTCCGCGCTTGTCGTGCAGCTTGAGGATATGAAAACCGTTGCCGCTTCTCAGCAGCGGACTGACCTGGCCGGGCTGCAGCGTCTTCAGGGCCTCGGCGTACAGGGTCGGCATCTTGCCGCTGGCGCGCCAGCCGAACGCGCCGCCCTCCAGCGCGTTGGGCGCGTCCGAATGGCTGGCCGACAACTGGGCGAAATCGACGCCCTTGGCAAGCTGCGCCAGCACATCCTCGGCGCGGGCGCGACGTGCCTGCACCTGCTCGGATGACGCGTTTTCCGGCACCGTGACGAGAATGTGTGAAAAGTTGTATTCGGTCTCGACCCCTTGCTGCACCTGCGTTTGCAGATAACCCTCGATCTCGGCATCGCTGACCGTGATGCGGTTGTCGACATCGCGTTCGCGGGCGCGCGCGATCAGCATTTCGTTGCGGATGGTGGCGCGCAGGGTGTCGAGCGTCTGGCCTTCGCGTTCCAGTGCGGCGGCCAGCCCCGCCATGTCGAGCTTGTTCTGTGCGGCGATGCGCTGCAGCGCTCGCTCGACCAGCGTGGGGTCGATCCGCACGCCCGTGGCGCGGGCATGCTGCTGCAGCGCCAGTTCGGTCACCATGCGCTCGAGCAGCTGTTTCTCGATGACGTCGCGCGGTGGCAAGGGCGTGTTCTGGCGCGCGAGGTTGCGGATAACTTCAGCGTAGCGCCGGTTGAGCTCCTGGCGCGTGATGATCTCGTCGTTGACGACGGCGACGATGTGGTCGAGCGGCGTGATGGCCGCGTGCGCCGGCAGCAGCGTCGAGGCGGCGAGCAGCAGCAGGGCCAGCACGGACTGCGGGCGGTGCCATTCAGGGCGTTTGAAGAAGTTCATTGCTTGGCCTGTATCCGGGAACACTTTGTTTCAAAACGTCGAGCGGGTTGGAGCCGAGGCGCCCCATGCCGCTCAACTCGAGCTGGAAGAACAGCGCATCGGTCGACTGGTCTTCCTTGGTGGCGAGGCGCTGGAACACCGCGCGCACCGCCCAGCAGCCGCCATTGTATTCAACCCCCGCCAGGCCTTCGACCAGCTTGTCGTCCTGGAAGGAATAGTTGTAGCGGAACATGCCGTACCAGCGATCGCCCAGCGGCCATTGACCCGACAGATCGATCTGCTCGGTGGTTTGGTCAATGAAGCGGTAGCCGAAGTTCAACGCGCGGCCGGGGCCGGGCCGGTAGGATGCGCCGAGGTTCTGGCGGATGGTGGTGCCGCTCTCGGTGTCGAGCTGCCAGGCGGTATTGACACGCCAGTCGCGCGTGATCTGCCCGCTGACGGCCACCAGCAAATCGGTGGCGCTGGTGGTGCGCGGCGCCACGCCGGGCAGCGTCACCAGCTGGTCGCTGAAATAATAGCGTTGGCCCAGGGTGACCTGCAGCCGTTCCAGTCCGCTGCCCGCTTCGACGAAGCGGCTGGTGATGGCGACCGTCAGCTGGTTGGCGTCGTTGATGCGGTCGCCGCCGACGAACTGGTTTTCGGTGAACATCTGGGCATAGCTGAAATCCATCGCCGCCGTGTCGAATATCGGGATCGCGCTCTGGTCGCGATAGGGCGCATACACATAATAGGCACGCGGCTCCAGCGTCTGCTCGTAGTCCACGCCGGCAAACCGGAACGGGCGGTCGAATGCCACGCCGGTGTCGAGGCTGAAGATGGGCACATTGCGCGTGATGCGGCGCTCGGGAGCGCTGTCGTCCAGCGTGTAGTGGCTGCTGTGCCAGCCGATCTGCGGGGTGAGGAATCCGAATGGGTTGGTGAGCGGCAGCCGCAGCGTGGGGTAGGCCAGCACCCGGGTCCCTTCGATATTGGTGGGATGGGCAAACCGGGTGGCCTCGCTGTCCAGCTTGAATTCGAGGCCGTTGCCGAAGGTATGCCACATGCCCGCCCGCGCGTGCGGGAGCCGCGCATAGGGCTCGGCAATCGGCGTGGGCGAGGTGGAGTCCTGCAGCGTCTGGAAGCTTTGCGCGCGCAGGTCGGCGTACCAATTGTCATGCTGGGTGGTGACCCAGGCTTCGCGGTTGAGGTGGGTGATCGAGGTGACGGAAATGAGGTTGGACAGGTCGCGGAAATAGTCGTCGTCCGACACGCGGTTGACCTGCATGCCGGCGTGGGTGCTCGCGTTCAGGCGATAGGTGTTGTTGAGCACCGCGCTCCAGCGCGAGCGACCGGCCTCGTTGTCATTCGGCAGGTACTCGAGGCGGTTGTCCCCGTAGGCCTTATCCAGCAGGTAGCGGAATTCGGCGCCCAGCTGTACGCCCCGCTTCGACAGCAGGCGGGGATACAGCGTGGCGTCGTAATTCGGAGCGAGATTCAGATAGTAGGGCACCAGGATGTCGAGGCCGCTGCGCTCGGTGGTGCCGATCGTGGGCGCCAGCACGCCGGTCTTGCGCTCGTTGTTGAGCGGGAAGTTCATCCACGGCGTATACAGGATAGGGGCGCCGAGAAAATGCAGCGAGGCATTGCGCGCAGTGCCCACGTTGCGGGTCTTGTCGATGTCGAGGTCGCCCACCTTGAGGTACCAGTCCTCGTTGTCGGCCGAGCACGTGGTGTAGGTGGCGTCGCGCAGCTTGTAGTGGTTCTTGTCGATGAAATCGATGTGGTCGGCATCGCCGCGCCCCGGCTGGGCCGTCAGCTGGTACACCGGCTGGGTGAGCTCGCCGCTGTAGTCATCGAGATCGAGCCTGAGCAGGTCGCCGCTCACCAGCAGCGCAGGCTGTTCCAGCCGCACCTGGCCGCGGGCCTCGACGGTATTGAGCGAGGTGTTGTAGCGCAGCCAGTTGGCAAAAAAGTTCTGACCGGCCTGACGGGCTTCGACGCGGCCGCTGGCTTCGATGACATTGGGCTCGGCCGATTCGATGCGGTCGGCGGTCAGGAACATCGGACCGTCCGGGCCGGCCACCGCAGAGCCTTTCAGCTCGACATCCTTTTTCAGCGCGAGCCCGTCCGCTGCTGCGGACGAGGCAGCCAGCAACAGGACGAAAAACGCAAAGCCGGGCAGGGTGTGCAAGGATGTAAAATCCGGAAGTTCGTTATTCGGAGCAGTGTGGCTGTGGAACGTTTGCAAGCATTAAAGGAGTGGGCCGCCCGACAACTGGGGGGCGATTCACTGGATATCGCCCCGGCGTCGGCGGACGCCAGCTTCCGCCGTTATTTTCGCGTCACTGCCAAAGGCCGCGATTATATCGTGATGGACGCCCCCCCGGCGCACGAGGATTGCCGGCCTTTCATTGCGGTCGCCCGGCTGTTTTCCGACGCCGGGGTGCACGTGCCGCAGGTGCTGGCGCAGGACCTGGACCAGGGGTTCTTGCTGTTGACCGACCTCGGCGACACCACATACCTGTCGGCGCTTAACGAAGCCGGGTCCGATCAGGCCGCGATACGCGCGCTGTATCTGGCGTCGAACGACGCGCTGATCCGTATCCAGCAGGCCAGCCGCCCCGGCGTGCTGCCGGCATACGACCGCGCGCTGCTGACCCGCGAGCTGATGCTGTTCCCGGACTGGTATGTGGCGAAGCACCTCGGCATCGACATGAAGGACGCGCACAAGGCCCTGCTCGACACCGTGTTCGAACGGATCCTGACCAACAACCTGGCGCAGCCGCAGGTCTACGTGCACCGCGACTGGCATTCGCGCAACCTGATGGTGAGCGAGCCCAACCCCGGCATCCTCGATTTCCAGGACGCGGTCTACGGCCCCATCACCTACGACCTCGCCTCGCTCTACCGCGATGCCTACATCCAGTGGGACGAGGAGCAGCAGCTCGACTGGGTGATCCGCTACTGGGAGAAGGCGCGCGCCGCGCGTCTGCCGGTGCCCGACGACTTCGGCGCTTTCTGGCGCGATTTCGAATGGATGGGCGCGCAGCGCCACATCAAGGTGCTCGGCATTTTCGCGCGGCTGTATCACCGCGACGGCAAGGACGGGTATCTGAAGGACATGCCACGGGTAATGGGGTATTTGCGTAAAGTATGCGAGCGCTACGACGAGTTGAAGCCCTTGCTGTTTTTGCTGGATGGGTTGCAGGACAGGCAGCCGCAGGTGGGGTATACGTTTTAGGATTTAGGGGCTAGGGGCTAGGGGCTAGGGGCTGGATCCTGATTCCTGACACAATCGAAAACACGCATGCGCACAGACAAGACACACACTGCAATGATCCTCGCCGCGGGCCGCGGCGAGCGCATGCGCCCGCTGACCGACCATGCGCCCAAGCCCATGCTGGTGGTCGGCGGCAAGCCGCTCATCGTCTGGCATATCGAACGCCTGCGTGCGGCAGGCTTCACGCAGATCGTCATCAACCACGCCCATCTCGGTCAGCAGATCGAAGACGCGTTGGGGAACGGCGCCGCCTTCGGCGTGACGATTGCGTATTCGCGCGAGGGCAGCGCGCTGGAAACCGCGGGCGGCATCGCCACGGCCTTGCCGCTGATTGGGGTCGACGTGTTCCCGGTGGTCAACGGCGACATCTTCTGCGAATACGATTTCAGCCGGCTGGCCGAGCCGATGGCGCGGCTTGCGGCCGGGCGTGACCAGACGCATCTGGTGCTGATCGACAATCCGCCGCATCACCCGCAGGGCGATTTCGTCCTCGACGGCGGGCGCTTGACGACTGCCGGCATGCCGTCCGCCTCGCGCCTGACCTTCTCGGGCATCGGGGTTTACCACCGCGCGCTGTTCGCCGGCACCCCAGCGGGCGAAAAAGCCCCACTGGCGCCGCTGTTGCGGCAGGCGATCGACGCCGGGCGCGCGAGCGGCGAACATTTCGGCGGCCGCTGGGTCGATGTAGGGACGCCCGAACGATTGCAACAACTCGACGAAAGCCTGCGCACCCATGTTTGACCCTGCCCTCCATGCCGACCGCCGCGCGCGGCTTGCCGCCCAGCTTGGCGACGGCATCGCCATCGTCGCCACCGCGCCGGAAGTGCCGCGCAACCGCGACACCCACTACCCCTACCGGCACGACAGCTATTTCTACTGGCTGACCGGCTTCGCCGAGCCCGAGGCGGTGGTGGTCGTGATCGGGGGCGACGCCCCCGAGAACATCCTGTTCTGTCGCGAAAAGGATGAGACGCGTGAGATATGGGACGGTTTCCGTTACGGGCCGGCGGCGGCGCGCGAGCACTTCGGATTCGATGCCGCGTATTCGATCAATGAACTCGATGCCAGGCTGCCTGACCTGATGGGCAATCGTACGCGGCTCGCCTACGCGGTGGGTCAGGACCCGGCGTGGGATGCGCGGGTGATCGGCTGGCTCAACACGGTACGCACGAAGACGCGGCAGGGCATCCTCGCCCCGGGCGAGATCCTCGACGTGCGGCATGCGCTCGACGAGATGCGCCTGATCAAGGATGCCCACGAACTCGCGCTGATGCGCCGCGCTGCCGAGATTTCCAGCGGTGCGCATCGCGCCGCGATGCGCGCCGCCCGGCCGGGCGGTCACGAATATGAAATCGAGGCGGAACTGCTGTCCGCCTTCCGCCGCGGCGGCGCCGAAGCGCCGGCCTATACCTCCATCGTCGCCAGCGGCGCCAACGCCTGCGTGCTGCATTACGTCTTCAACAACCAGCCGCTCAAGGACGGCGACCTGCTGCTGATCGACGCTGCCGCCGAGTTCGGCAGCTATGCTGCCGACATCACCCGCACCTTCCCGGTCAACGGCCGCTACTCGCCGGCGCAGAAGGATGCCTACGAGCTGGTGCTGGCGGCGCAGGCGGCGGCCATCGACGCGGTGCGCCCGGGCAATCACTGGAACGCGCCGCACGACGCGGCGGTGCGCGTGCTGACCCAGGGCATGGTCGATCTCAAATTGCTGACAGGCGAAGTCGACGGCCTGATCGAATCGAAGGCCTACGACCGTTTCTACATGCACCGCACCGGCCACTGGCTGGGACTCGACGTGCACGATGCCGGCGAATACAAGCTCAATGGCGCGTGGCGGCCGTTGCAGCCCGGCATGACGCTGACCGTCGAGCCGGGACTCTACATCCGCCCGGCGGACGACGTGCCCGAAGCGCTGTGGAACATCGGCATCCGCATCGAGGACGACGTCGCGGTGACCGAATCCGGCTGCGAGGTGCTGACCACGCCGCCGAAAACCGTGGCCGAGATCGAAGACTGGATGCAGCAGTGAGCAGCGTGCTGATCGTGGGCGCTGGCCCGGTCGGCGCGGTGTGCGCGCTGGCGCTGCAGCAGCAGGGTATCGCGGTGCAGGTGATCGAGGCGCAGCCTGAAGACGCTCGTGCCGACAGCCGCACCCTGGCGCTGTCGCACGGCGCACGTCTGATTCTCGAGCGGCTCGGCATATGGGACCGGCTCGACCCCGTCACCCCGATCACCCGCATCCATGTTTCGCAGCGCGGCGCTCTCGGCGTGGCACGGCTGTCTGCCGACGAGGTCAATGTGCCGGCACTGGGCTATGTGCTGCCTTACGCCACACTGACTGTCGCATTGAAACAGGCGCTTGCCGATGCCGCTGTCACGGTCGATTACGGCGTCGTGGTGGAGCGCATCGAATCCACTATGGACGCGGCATCACTGCAGCGGGCCGATGGACGCAGCGACTGCGCCCCGCTGGTCGTGGTGGCCGACGGCGGACGCGGCGGCCACGCTCAATCGGCTCACGCAGTCCCCACACCCAAATTCCAACGCGATTACGACCAGATGGCAGTGGTGTGCGACGTGCAGACCGAACTGCCGCATGCCAGCCAGGCCTACGAGCGCTTCACGCCGGAAGGGCCGGCGGCACTCCTTCCAAAGGGCGAACACTATGCCCTGGTGTGGACCGCCAACCGCGCCGACGCCGAACGCATTGCCCTGCTGGCCGACGCTGAATTTCTTGCGGCACTTTATCGCCACTTCGGCGGACGCCAGGGCCTTTTCCTGCAGGCCGGGCCGCGCAAGGCCTTCCCGCTGAAGCTCGCCTATGTCGGCAGCGAAGCCGCCGGCCGCGTGGTGCGCATCGGCAATGCCGCGCAGACGCTGCATCCGGTGGCAGGCCAGGGTTTCAACATCGGCCTGCGCGACGCCTGGGAGCTGGCTGCATTGTGCGGGGACACGCCGACCGGTGAAATCGGCAGCGCCGCCATGCTGGCCGCCTACGCGCGCGGCCGGCGCGTCGACGTGCTGGGCGGCGTCGGCTTCACCGATTTTCTGGTGCGCGTGTTCTCCAACGACATCGGGCCGCTGCGCCATGCGCGCGGGCTCGGCTTGCTGGCGCTGGAAGTGCTGCCGCCGCTGAAAAGCTTCGTCGCGCGGCGGATGATGTTCGGGGCGCGCGGATGAGCGGCAGCCGTTACCAGGTCGTCATCGTCGGCGCCGGCCTGGTGGGCGCTGCGGCGGCACTCGCGCTCGGTCGTCAGGGTCTGCGCGTCGCGCTGATCGAGCGCCAGCCGTCCCCGCTGCCCGATGCGACCTGGGATACACGGATCTACGCCATCAGCCCCGCCAGCCAGCGCTTTCTCGAGCGCCTGGGCGCCTGGCAGCGTCTCGACTGCGATCGCGTGCAGCCGGTCTTCCGTATGGACGTGGCGGGCGACGCCAGCGGTGCGGTCCGCCTCGACGCCTATGAAGCCGGCGTCTCGCATCTGGCTGCCATTGTCGAGGCCGGCCGCTTGCAGCATGCCCTGTGGCAGTCGCTGCAGGCCGACGGCAGCGTGGCGCTCCATTGCCCTGCAGCGATCACGCTGCTCGAATCAAGCGCGCCGTACACGCGGATCGAGCTGGATGACGGGACGGTGCTCGACTCCGAACTCGTCGTCGGCGCCGACGGCGCCGCCTCGCGCATCCGCGAGTGGGCGGGCCTGGCTTCGACGCTGACGCCCTATGGCCAGAGCGGCGTGGTGGCCAATTTCGCCTGCGAGCGGCCGCATTGCGGCACCGCGTTCCAGTGGTTCTTCGAGGGCGACATCCTGGCCTGGCTGCCGCTGGGCGGAACCCGGATGTCGATGGTCTGGTCTACCCGGTCGGCGGATGCGGATGAACTGCTCGCGCTGGATGCGGCCGCGCTGGCTGCAAAGGTGCAGGCGGCTGGCAACGACCGGCTCGGTGCGCTGCGCATGCTGACGCCGGCGGCGGCTTTTCCCTTGCGTCTGATCCGGGTCGAGTCCACCGTGGCGCCCGGTGTGGCGCTGATCGGCGACGCCGCGCACGGCGTGCATCCGCTGGCGGGGCAGGGCGTGAATCTCGGGTTTGGCGATGCCGAAGTCCTGGTCGATGTGCTGGTGCAGCATCGCCGAGCTTATTGCGGTGATGTGCGTGTGTTACAACGCTATGCGCGCGCGCGCGCCGAGCCGGTGCAGCGCATGCAGGCGCTGACGCACGGCCTGCATCATCTGTTTTCGGACGGGCGTTCCGCCTGGCTGCGCAACACCGGGATGCGGATCGTCGACCATCTGCCGCCGCTGAAAGCGGCGCTGGTGCGCGAAGCGATGTCCTGACATTTTTTATCATTTTCTGGAGTCCAAATGAAATTCACTTCCCTGGCGCTGGCCGCTACCCTGGTGTTTGCCGCGACCGCGCAGGCCAACGAAACCGTCATCCGCAAGGCGCTGACGGCGCAGTTCCCGGGCGCGCAAATCAGCTCGGTGACGAAAACGCCCTATAGCGGATTGTTCGAGGTCTATCTCGACGGCCAGCTCATCTATGTCGATGCCAAGGCGCAGTACGTGTTCACCGGCGACGTGATCGACCTGAAAAACCGCAGCAACCTGACCCAGGCCCGGCTGAACAAATTGCAGGCGGTCAAGTGGGACAGCCTGCCGTTCGGCGACGCGCTGAAGACCGTCAAGGGCAAGGGCGAACGCAAGCTGGCGGTGTTCTCCGACCCCGACTGCCCCTATTGCCGCAAGCTCGAGGAAGAACTCGCCAAGGTCGACAACATCACCGTTTATACCTTCCTCTACCCGATCGAAGGCCTGCACCCCAAGGCGGTGCAAACTTCGAAGCAGATCTGGTGTGCGCCCGACCGCAACAAGGCGTGGGAGGAATACACCACGAAAAATGTCGTGCCGAAGAACGACGGCAAGTGCGCCAACCCGGTGGACGCTACCATCGCGCTGGGCAGCAAGCTGAAGGTATCGGGCACGCCCACGATCTTCTTTGCCAACGGGCAGCGCGTGCCCGGCATGGTGCCAGCGGCGCAACTGGAGCGCCTGCTTGCCGCCAACGCCAAGTGAGTTCGGATTTCTGGAACGCGCGCTACGCCACCGACGACTATATCTTCGGCACCGCGCCGAATGTTTTCCTGGCCAGCCAGAAAGGCCTGATCCGCCCCGGCATGCGTGCGTTGGCGATTGCCGACGGTGAGGGCCGCAATGGCGTATGGCTGGCCGAGCGGGGCGCCTCGGTCCACGCCATCGACGTGTCGCCGTTCGCCCTGGAGAAGGCGCGCAAGCTCGCCGCCGAGCGCGGCGTAATGCTGGAGACCGAACAGGCCGACATGCTGAACTGGACCTGGCCGGAAGCCGCCTACGATCTGGTCGCGGCGATTTTCATCCAGTTTGCCCCGCCGCCCGAGCGCGACCGCATCATCGCCGGCATCCGCCGCACGCTGAAGCCGGGCGGACTGCTGATCCTGCAGGGCTATACGCCGAAGCAGATCGAATTCAAAACCGGCGGCCCGCCCGATCCCGCCAACATGTATACGGCCGATCTGTTGCGCGACTGGTTTGGCGACTGGAGCATCCTGCATCTTGCCGAGCACGAATCCTTCATCAGCGAAGGCAGCCACCATCGTGGCATGTCGGCGCTGATCGATCTGGTCGCGAAAAAGCCGGTCTGAGCAGATGCCGCGTCGGGCGCGGACAGATTCCGTCGCCGGTCCAGGCAGCCCACGAAGCCAGGATGAAACGCTACACTCATTCCATCACCCTGCTGAAGGCTTTGGACCTGCCCGCTCAATGACGCTACGCATCCATTCCGTTTCGTGTGTGCTGATGGCACTCCTGTCAGGATGCCAGGCAGACGTCAAAACGCGGTATCAAGGCTATGTCGAAGGCGAGCCCATCCTGGTCGCGGCCCAGCAAAGCGGACAGTTGACGTCGCTCACGGTGCGGCGCGGTGATGTCATCGCAAGCGGGGCGCCACTGTTCAGCCAGGATCAGGCCGTCGAGGCGGCCAGCGTCAGCCAGGCCAGGGCCCAGGTGGACCAGACCCGGGCCCAGCTCGACAACCTGGCTACCGGCAGGCGCCCGCCTGAAATTGCCGCCATCGAAGCCCAGTTGAAGGACGCGGAAGCCAGGCAAGCCTTGTCT
>DAHWJK010000110.1:0-7973 GCA_027344185.1 Thiobacillus sp. | reverse complement strand
CGAGGGCGCGTAATTGCGAGCCAGCGACTTGAAATAGGCCGGGTCGTAATGCGTTTCCAATAGCGTGGCCACCAGTTCCGGCCAGGCACGCCGGGTGGCCAGCGCCTGCCATGCGCTGATGGTCTCGCTGCCGCGCAGCGTGGTCAGGTAGCCGAGCTGACGGTTGATCGTGTCCGGGTCGTGCAGGAAGTGCATGTAATCTTCGGTCAGTAACTGCACCCGCGCGGCCAGCGGCACTTCCAGCCGGATGCAGGGGCTGGCGCGCATCGCCGTGATCAGCGCGTCGGGCACGCGCACGGCGCCGATTTTCTTGCTTTCCGATTCGACGAACACCGGTTGCCCGGGGTCAAAACGGTTCAACGCAGCCCAGATCGCGCTCTCGAAGCTTTTTTGCGTAGGCTGTGCCTGGTCAGGCAGAGCACCCAGCAGCGAGCCCCGGTGCGCGGCCAGCACCTCAAGGTCGAGCACCTGGGCGCCGGCGTCGGCCAGCGCCTGCAGCAGGCGGCTCTTGCCGCTGCCGGTGGGCCCGCTCACCACCCGATAGCGGAACAGCGTCGGCAGCCGGTCAAGCTCGGCCACCACATGGCGTCGATACGCCTTGTAGCCGCCGTCGAGCTGCATCGCCGCAAAACCGATTTTCTGCAGGATATGGGTCAGCGATCCGCTGCGGCTGCCGCCGCGCCAGCAATACACCAGCGGGCGATACGACTTCGGCTTGTCGGCAAACCAGGTGTCCAGATGCTGGGCAACGTTGCGCGACACCAGCGCGGCGCCGACTTTTTTCGCCTCGAACGACGACACCTGCTTGTACATTGTGCCGACGCGTGCCCGCTCGGCATCATCCAGAACAGGCAGGTTGATCGCACCGGGAACATGGTCTTCGGCAAACTCGCCGGGGGAGCGGACATCGATGATTGCATCGAATGTAAAGAGGTCTGCGACAGTGGCAGGCAAGCGGGACTCGACTTTCGGAACAGAAACAGGAGGGGTATGCGTGCCACCATTGTGGCATAGGGCGGCCCGACAGCGGTCTTCGCGGGTGTGTGGGGGAATATGGGGGGGCAAGCCCCGATACACGGGGAAGATGGCCCGGAAATCAGGGCCGGTTGCCGGGCGCACCCGACGGCTAGATGACCTTCAGCGGGACAGGTCTGCGTTCATCTGCGCGCCGGCTGACCACCTTGCGACGGTCCGCCATGACCTGCGGCGGCAGCGCGGCATCGCGCGGGGCGACGCGGCGGTCGCCCAGTCGGCGCTCCAGCGGAATGAACTCAACTTCGTACACGGGCAGGGCTGACATGAATGCGTCCTCGCTGTCGAGATGTTGACAATTGTAGTCGACAATTCGACGGAAGCACAAGGGCGAATCCGACCGATAAGCGGATTATTTCATCCGTTAGTCGACGCTATGCAACAGGTCAACTCGTGGCGGTGCGTACCATGCGTTGTTTTTCGCGCAGCCATTCGCGGTCTTTCTCCGCGGCGCGTTTGTCGTGCTGTTTCTTGCCCTTGGCGAGGCCGATTTCGAGCTTGATGCGGCCCTTGACGTAGTGCATGTCAAGCGGTACCAGCGTGAATCCTGCGCGCTCGGTCTTGCCGATCAGCTTGTTGATCTCGGCCGCGTGCAACAGCAGTTTGCGGGAACGCGTAGGGTCGGGGTGAATATGGGTGGAGGCGGTCAGCAGCGGGCTGATATGGCAGCCGATCAGATAGACGGCGCCGTTCTTGACGACCACATAGGCCTCTTTCAGCTGTACGCGGCCGGCGCGGATGGCCTTGACTTCCCAGCCTTCGAGCACGAGACCGGCCTCGAATTTTTCTTCGATGAAGTAGTCATGGAAGGCTTTTTTGTTGTCGGCGATGCTCATGATGGACGGGCTTGCGTACAATTCTTGATTTTACAAGGCTTTAGGATTTCATGGCGCGTGTGGAAAAAAGTGTGCTGGTGGCACACTCCCCCGAACGCATGTTCGAGCTGGTCGACCGGGTCGAGGATTACCCGGATTTTCTGCCCTGGTGCGGCGGTACCGACCTGATCGCGCGCGATGAACATCGAACCGTGGCAACGATCCATATCGCCTACATGGGCATACGCCAGCATTTCACCACGGAAAACCTCAAATCGCATCCGCGCGAGATGCGCATCACCCTGCAGGATGGCCCGTTTTCGGAACTGGAGGGCGACTGGTCGTTCATTCCGCTGGGGGACGAGGCCTGCAAGATCGAATTCCGTCTGCACTACGTGTTTTCCAGCCGGGTGCTGGAAACGCTGCTGGCGCCCGTTTTCAGCCACATCACCAACAGCTTCGTCGACGCCTTCGTGCGCCGCGCCGACGCGGTGTACGCCGTATGAGTACTGCGCCGCCCATCACGGTCGAGGTCGTGTATGCCCTGCCTGCCCAGCAGCCGCTATTGCATGTGCAGCTGGCCGCAGGCGCGACGGTGGAGGACGCCATTCGCGCCTCGGGCGTGCTGGATGCCTTTCCGGAAATCGATCTGGCCAAAAACAAGGTCGGGATTTTCAGCAAGCTGGTCAAGCTGGACGAAACCGTGCGCGACCGCGATCGGGTGGAAATCTACCGTCCGCTGATAGCCGATCCCAAGGAAGTGCGCCGCAAGCGTGCGGAGGAGGGCAAGGTCACCCGGAAAGGCGGCGGCGACGCGGTGGCTTGCTGAGCGACGGCCCCCACAAAACAAAAGGCCTCCCGGAGGGCTCCGGGAGGCCTTTGCTGTTGGGTCAGGGGCGGATCAGTCGCCGACCTTCAGCATCGGATAGTCGAGCTGGGCAATGCCCATCTTGGTGTGCTCCTGGACGATCTTCGACTGCTTGATGACCGTGGCGCTGTCACCTTTCTCGGCAGCTTCTTTCGCGGCCTTCAGGGCGGCGTCGGCAGTGGTCCAGAGCGCGAACTTGGCCATGGCATCCTTGTGTGCGGCTTCGGCGGCGGTCAGGGCGGCTTTGGCTTCGGCACTGAGGGCGGGCTTGGCGGGGGTAGCCTGCTGCGTGGCGCAGCCGGACAGCGCGATCAGGGCGGCGGAAGTCAGGGCAAGCAAAACTTTGGACATTGTTTTATCTCCTCGGGTTGTGTGGCATTCAGGGTTCGGGCTGTCGCACCGCGTGCCCTAGCAGGTTGATGCTGATGCAAAGTTAGCCTTATCGGGCAGCGGAGTCAACCGCCTGCCCCGGAATCGTTTTGGTAGATTACAACCAAACCCGGACAGGGCGCTATCGGGTTTGTACGGGGGTAGGACGGACGCGTATAATTCCGCTTTGCTTTAAGGAAAGCCCATGCGTGTTCTGCAAAAAGCGCTGACGTTCGACGACGTTCTGCTCGTTCCCGCCCATTCCGCCATCCTCCCCCGCGAAGTCAGCCTGTCCACGCAATTGACCCGCACGATCACCCTGAATCTGCCGCTGTTGTCCGCCGCCATGGACACGGTGACCGAGGCGCGCCTGGCGATTGCGCTGGCGCAGGAAGGCGGCATCGGCATCGTCCACAAGAACATGAGCGCCGAAATGCAGGCCGCGCAGGTGGCTGCGGTCAAGCGCTTCGAATCGGGCGTGGTCAAGGACCCGATCACCGTCGCGCCGCAGATGACCGTGCGCCAGGTGATGGAAATCACCCGTGCCAAGCGGATTTCCGGCCTGCCGGTAATTGATGGCGGCAAGGTGGTCGGCATCGTCACCAACCGCGATCTGCGCTTCGAAACCCGGCTCGATCAGCCCATTGCCAACATCATGACGCCGAAAGAGCGGCTGGTGACGGTGAAAGAGGGCGCCAACCGCGACGAGGCGATGGCGCTGCTGCACAAGCACCGGCTGGAACGCGTGCTGGTGGTCAACGATGCCTTCGAGTTGTGCGGCCTGATTACCGTCAAGGATATCCAGAAATCGAGCGAACACCCGCTGGCCTGCAAGGACGCGATGGGCCGCCTGCGCGTCGGCGCCGCGGTCGGCACCGGCGAGGGCACCGAAGAGCGTGTGGCCGCGCTGGTCGCCGCCGGCGTCGACGTGATTACCGTGGATACCGCACACGGTCACTCCAAGGGCGTGCTGGACCGCGTCAAGTGGGTGAAGCAGAGCTTTCCCAACGTTCAGGTGATCGGCGGCAACATCGCCACTGCCGCTGCCGCGGCTGCGCTGGTCGAGCACGGCGCCGACGCGGTCAAGGTCGGCATCGGCCCCGGTTCGATCTGCACCACGCGCATGGTCGCGGGGGTGGGCGTGCCGCAGATCACCGCCGTGTCGAATGTGTCGGATGCGCTGGCGGGCAGCGGCGTCGGCGTCATCGCCGACGGCGGCATCCGTTATTCGGGCGATATTTCCAAGGCGCTGGCCGCCGGCGCCCACTGCGTCATGCTCGGCGGCCTGCTGGCCGGTACTGAGGAAGCGCCGGGCGAGATTGAACTGTTTCAGGGCCGTTCCTATAAATCGTATCGCGGCATGGGCTCGCTGGGCGCGATGCAGCAGGGCTCCTCTGATCGTTATTTCCAGGACACCGAAAAAAGCGCCGAGAAGCTGGTGCCCGAAGGCGTCGAAGGCCGTGTGCCCTACAAGGGCAGCGTGCTGGCGGTGATCCACCAGTTGATGGGCGGCTTGCGCTCCAGCATGGGCTACCTGGGCGTCGCCAACATCACCGACATGCATGCCAAGGCGGAATTCGTCGAAATCACCGGCGCCGGAATCCGCGAGTCGCACGTGCACGACGTACAGATTACGAAAGAAGCGCCGAATTATCGCGTCGAGTAGGGGCTAGGAATTAGGGGCTAGGATCGAGGGGAAGTCACGCTGCGCGTGGCTTTCTTTTTTCCGGCCTCAAACCCTAACCCCTAAATCCTAGATCCTAGCCCCTACCAAACATGCACCAGAAAATCCTCATCCTCGACTTCGGCTCCCAGTACACCCAGCTCATCGCCCGCCGCGTGCGCGAGGCCGGGGTCTATTGCGAGTTGCATTCCAACGACGTGACCGAGCAATTCGTGCGCGACTTCGCGCCGGCCGGCATCATCCTGTCGGGTGGCCCGAATTCGGTGTATGAAGACGAAACCCCGCGCGCGCCGGACGCCGTGTTCGCGCTCGGCGTGCCGGTGCTGGGGATCTGCTACGGCATGCAGACGATGGCGGCACAGCTGGGCGGCCAGGTCGAATCTGCCGCCAAGCGCGAATTCGGCTACGCCGAAATCCGTGCGCGCGGCCACACCGCGCTGCTGCGCGACATCCAGGATCGCGTCAACGATGAGGGCCACGGCCTGCTCGACGTGTGGATGAGTCATGGCGACAAGGTCACGGCGCTGCCGGAAGGCTTCAAGGTGATGGCAAGCAACGCCGCCACCCCGATCGCCGCGATGGCCGACGAAGACCGCAAGTTCTACGGCGTGCAGTTCCACCCCGAAGTCACCCACACGCTGCAGGGGAAAAACATTCTCAACCGCTTCGTGCGCGACCTGTGCGGCTGCGCAGGCGACTGGAACATGCCGGACTACGTCGACGAAGCCATCGGCAAGGTGCGCAGCGAGGTCGGCAGCGACGAAGTCATCCTTGGCCTGTCGGGCGGCGTCGATTCCTCGGTGGTCGCCGCGCTGCTCCACAAGGCAATCGGCCAGCAGCTCACCTGCGTGTTCGTCGACAACGGCCTCTTGCGCCTGAACGAGGCCGAGCAGGTGATGCAGACCTTCGCCGACAACCTCGGCGTCAAGGTTATCCACGTCGATGCACGTGACCGCTTCATGGACGCGCTCGCCGGCGTCACCGACCCCGAACAGAAACGCAAGATCATTGGCCGCGAGTTCGTCCACGTGTTCCAGGAAGAAGCCGAGAAACTGCCGAACGCCAAATGGCTGGCGCAGGGCACCATCTATCCGGACGTCATCGAATCGGCCAGTGCCAAGACCAAGAAGGCGCACACCATCAAGAGCCACCACAACGTCGGTGGCCTGCCGGATACGCTGCATCTCAAATTGCTGGAGCCCTTGCGCGAACTGTTCAAGGACGAAGTGCGCGAGCTAGGCATTGCGCTGGGCCTGCCGCACGACATGGTCTACCGCCATCCCTTCCCCGGCCCCGGCCTCGGCGTGCGCATCCTCGGCGAAGTGAAGCGCGAATACGCCGATCTGCTGCGCCGCGCAGACGCCATCTTCATCGAGGAATTGCGCGCGTCCGGCTGGTACGAGAAAACCTCCCAGGCCTTCGCCGTCTTCCTGCCGGTGAAAAGCGTCGGCGTCATGGGCGACGGCCGGACGTATGACTATGTCGTCGCGCTGCGCGCCGTCGTCACCAGCGACTTCATGACCGCCCACTGGGCCGAACTGCCCTACACCCTGCTCGGCAAGGTCTCCAACCGCATCATTAACGAAGTGCGCGGACTGAATCGCGTCGTCTATGACATCAGCGGGAAGCCGCCTGCGACGATTGAGTGGGAGTAAGGCTGTCGAACCGTTGGGCGAGGGGCCCCGCGCAGAGGGGGTCGACCCGCCGAGGAAGGCTGCCCGCGACGCGATGATCGTGGCCCTTCGCAGAACTATCAGAGCGGGCGGGCTATGGAGTCAAACCTCGTAACTAACACCGTTGCCATCATCGGTGCCGGCCCCGCCGGCCTGATGGCGGCCGAAGTTCTGTCTCATGGCGGCATCCAGGTCGATCTCTACGACGCCATGCCCTCGGTCGGACGCAAGTTCCTGCTGGCCGGTGTTGGCGGCATGAACATCACCCATTCCGAGCCATTCGATGTGTTCCTGTCGCGCTACGGCGCGCACGCCAAAACGATCAAGCCGCTACTCGAAGTCTTTCCTCCCGACGCCCTGTGCGAGTGGATCCACAGGCTGGGGATCGAGACCTTCGTCGGTTCGTCGGGGCGGGTTTTCCCCAAGGACATGAAGGCCGCGCCCCTGCTGCGCGCCTGGCTGCACCGCTTGCGCGAAGCGGGCGTGCGCTTCCATGTGCGACATCGCTGGCTGGGTTGGGACGCGGGCGGTGCGCTGCGCCTGGCAGGTCCGCAGGACGAAATGAGCGTGCAGACCGACGCGGTGGTATTGGCGCTTGGCGGTGGCAGCTGGGCGAAGCTGGGATCGGACGGCGCGTGGGTGCCGCTGCTGGTTCAACGCGGGGTCGAGGTCGCGCCCTTGCTGCCGTCGAACTGCGGCTTCGATGTAGCGGGCGGTTGGAGTGAATATCTGAAAAGCCGCTTCGCCGGCCAGCCGCTGAAAACTGTCGCGCTGCGATTCACCGACGCGGCCGGGCGGTCGCACGAACGCCGTGGCGAGCTGATGCTGTCCGACAGCGGCATCGAGGGCAGCCTGGTGTATGCGCTGTCGGCGCCGCTGCGGGACACGATTGCGGCGCGGGGATCGGTGACTGTGCAGCTCGACTTGGCACCCGCCAAGACGCTTGAACGGATACTGGCCGAAGTCGCCCATCCGCGCGGCGCGCGTTCGCTTTCCAGCCATCTGCAAAGCCGCGCCGGCATCAAGGGCGCGAAAATGGCGTTGCTGCGCGAGCTTTTATCGGCCGACCAACTGAAAGACCCGGTGCAACTCGCTCGCGCGATAAAATCGCTGCCGATGACGCTTGCGTCCCCGCGCCCCCTAGACGAGGCGATCAGCAGCGCCGGCGGCGTGCGCTTCGAAGCGTTCGACGCAAATCTGATGCAGCGCTCACTGCCTGGCCTCTTCTGCGCGGGAGAGATGCTCGACTGGGAAGCACCTACGGGCGGCTATCTGCTGACAGCCTGCTTCGCCAGCGGACGCGCCGCGGGGCAGGGCGCCTTGAATTACCTGAAGACCCACCATGCTGCGACTGACTGAACTCAAACTTCCGCTCGACCACCCGCCCGAGGCTTTGCGCGCGGCGATCCTCAAGCGCCTGGAACTGGCGAACGACGACCTCGTCGGCTTCAGCATCTTCAAGCGCAGCCACGACGCGCGCAAAAAGCACGCGCTGCTGCTGGTCTACGCGGTCGACGTCGAGGTCAGGAACG
>DAHWJK010000081.1:0-5118 GCA_027344185.1 Thiobacillus sp. | reverse complement strand
GATCCACCAACAACCATCGGAGACGCAGGCCATGAACCACCACACCACCAACCTCGACCTCTCGCGCCAGCAGAAGCAACAGCAAGAGCCGGCTCTGAAATCTAGCAAAGCAGATGGGTTCGGAGCCAAGGCGGAAGCCGTCCAGTGGGCGGAAATCCCCAAGGGCTACGTGGTGCGCCAAGGCCACGCCATCACCGCCAAGCCGGTCCGGGACATCGGGCCGAGGGATCGGGAAATCGTCCAGCTGGCCATCCAGTCCTTCGGCTACCTGCTGCCGCTGCCGCGCGCCGTCCAGACCCTCGCCGGCTTCGCCGCCCTGATCGAACTGGCCACCAGCCACCCCAAGGCCCGCGTCGTCGCCGACACGTTGCACCGCCTGTCCGCCTGATCCGCAACACCACACCAACAACAACACTCCAAGGGAAATCACCATGAACACCAAGACCTTCAAGATCGCCGAACTAACCGTCTCCCGGCACAACGTCCGCGCCAACGTGCCGCACGACCCCGCCGTCGTCCAGGCACTCGCCGACAACATCATCGCCATCCACAAGGACGGCACCCTGATCCACCGCATCACCGTGCAGGACGTGGACGGCAAGGGCGAGGTTGTGGCCGGCAAGAACCGGATGCTGGCCCTGCAGTACCTGATCGAAGACGGTCGGCTGCCCGAGGACGCCACCACCGAATGTTCCGTTGTCGAATCCGACGCCGACGCCGTGCTGGTCAGCCAGTCGGAAAACGTGCATGTGCAGAAGATGCACCCGGTCGCCGAGTTCGCCGGCTTCCAGAAGCTGGTGGACGAGAAGCACAGCATCGAAGCCATCGCCCTCGCCTTCGGCGTGACCACGCGCTATGTGGAAGGCCGGCTGCGCCTCGCCAACGTCGCGCCCGAACTGCTGGAGGGCTTCCAGAAGGATGACAGCCCGAACCTCGAACAGATCATGGCGCTGGCGCTGACCGACGATCATGCCCGCCAGTGCAGCGTGTGGAAACAGCTGCCCAGCTGGAACAAGAGCCCGAAGAACATCCGCAAGGCGCTGGCCGGCGATGGCACCATCGACGCCAGCATGGACCGGCGCACCAAGCTGGTCAGCGTGGCGGAATACGAAGCGGCGGGCGGCCGGGTGCAAGCCTCGCTGCTGACGGATCACACCTACCTGCTGGATGCCGAGCTTTTCGAGCAGCTGGTCGCCGAGAAGATCAATGCCCGCGCCGCCGAGGTGCAGAACGAAGGCTGGTCGTGGGTCGAGGTGCTGGGTGACAACGTGCACAGCACCATCCAGAAGCTGGGGACTACCAGCCCCGAAGCGCGGGAACCTACTGCAGACGAGCAGGAGCAGTTGGACGCCCTCACCGCTGCGTTCGATACGGCGGCGGCGGCCTACAACGCGCTGGATGAAGATGCGTTCGATGGGGACGACGAATACGAGGCGGAAGAAGAGCGGCTTGGCGGACTGATGGCAGAGGCCGAGGAAGCGGCGCGGGCCTACGCGGAGCGTTTCAAGACGTTCACCGCCGAGCAGAAGGCATTTGCCGGGGCGGTGCTGTTCCTGGGCGAGGAAGGCGCGGTGGAAATCAAGCGCGGGCTGGTGCGCCGCGAGGATCGCCGCGCGATGGACGAAGCCGCACGGCAGGGGCGCATCGCAAATGGCGTAGTGGGCGGGCGCACCACCGGCGACGCCGGCCGTCCCGCCGAGGCCATGAGCGCCGCGCTGAAAGACGACCTCCACGGCCTGCGCATCATCGCCGTGCAGAACGAACTCGCCAAAAACGCCCGCGTGGCCAAGGTTCTGCTGGCGCTGTGGGCGGTGGACGAGCTGCGCGATTCGTTCGACTACAACCCCCTGCCCATCGACCTGAACATCGGTAACGGAACGACCCTGCGCAGCCGCCTGGGAATGCTGGGCGGGCCGGTGAAGGCAGCACACGAAGCACAGGCCGAAGCGTTCGATGCGTTCGTGTCCGAACTGCCGACCGACAAGGTGGAATGCTGGGACGCGCTGGCCGCGATGTCCGACGCAGCACTGGACGCCATCATCGGTACTGCAGTCGCCCTCGCCGCTGCGCCGGCCACCGCGCATGACGGCGTAACCGCCCGCCTGCTGGACGCTCTGAACTTCAACATGGCCGACCACTTCACGGTTACCGAAAACAGCTTCGCGGGCCGCGTTTCCAAGCCGGTCTTGTTGGACGCCATGCGGGAGGCGGGTGTTGCCGAGGATGAAGCCAATCTGTCCGGCATGAAGAAGGGGGAGCTGGCCAAGGCTGCGGTGGCGCGGTTCGACGGCACGGGCTGGGTGCCGGAACTGATCCGCACCCCGAACCGCGCACCGACGAAGGCCGCGGCCAAGCCCAGCAAGGCCCCCGCCAAGAAGCCGGCTGCCAGCAAGAGCAAGGCGACGGCCAAGGCCCCCGCCAAGAAGCCGGCAAAGAAGTGAGGCGCGACGGCGGGGCGAACAGTCGCCCCGCCGGCCCCGGCCTTCATGCTTGCTTGCTTGCAATCCAGCCCGATAAGGCACAGAATCAATATGTCGCAACTACGCGACGCGGCGCGATAAAATATCGAAAACGAAGGATTGGTTATGACCACTACGACGGATTCCACCAAACCTGCAGCGCCCGCCAAGACCTGGGGCGCAATGACCGCCACGGAACGGCTGGCCCAGAAAATTGCGTATCTGCGCTTCAACTACGGATCTCAGCACGCGCTCACGCAGGCTGCGGAACGCGGCGACATCGACGCATTCCGCCGCGCTGGCGCGCACTTCACCGAATACATGGATGCGGTTGTCGTGGACATCATCGACGCCCCTGATGGTCCGCTGGAAACCCAGCTGCGCGAAGCGCGCATGAGGAATGCCCAATTGCACGAGCAGCTGCGCCGGCTCGTGACGCTGATCGACGCCGGCACCTCGGCTATTTCCCGCGCGCTTCAGGAAACCGGGGCCGTACGTGACGCCCGCGCCACCGTTGCCCAAAACCCCAACCAACACTAGCCCTCACCGACTACGCAGGAGCTGTCTTATGGCCACCATCAATATCGCCCAGGTCCTCGAAGATGCCGGCGCCAATCGCGACGCGCCCGAGGGCTCGCAGGGCTGGGCCCTTGCCCAGATCGCAAACATCGTCGCCGCCGCCGAAACCGGCTTGGCCACGCTCGGTAGCGAACTCAGCGCAATGGCGCGGCAGCAGGATGCCGATGAAATCCGGCGCCGCGCCGGCTGGGCGGCGGCGGATGTCGATACGCTGCGCGGCATGTTCCAGAATGCCCAGGCGAACAGCTGTGCCGACGAACAGGCGCCGCGCGAGTACGCCTCCACCCTGCTGACTCGGATTTTTGGGGACAGCGAGAGCGATGCGCTGCCGACCAACGCCGAGCCGGCGCTTCACTAACCACCGCCCGATTTCCGGAGCCGAACCATGTCCCGCCTGCCCGACGCCTTCATTGATGACCTGCTGGCCAAGACCGATCTGGTTGCCTTGATTGGTGAAACCCACCAGCTCAAGAAGGCTGGCAAGGAGTACCAGGCCCGCTGCCCTTTCCATGACGAAAAGAGCGCCAGCTTCACCGTTTCGCCGGCCAAGGGGTTCTATCACTGCTTCGGCTGCGGGGCGCACGGCACCGCAATCAAATGGCTCATGGAAAAGCGGAGCATGTCGTTCCGCGAAGCCGCCGAGCTGCTTGCCCAGCGCGCCGGCATGGCCCTGCCCGCTGCCGTTCCAACCGAACGGCAGCGGGTTGAGGGCACTGGCCAGCTGCTCGCCGCCTGCAGTCGGGCCGGCGACCATTTCCGTGAACAGCTGACCGCCCACGTCGAAGCTCAGGAATACCTCCTGCAGCGCGGCATCACTGCCGACACCGCGGCGCGATTCGGCATCGGCTACGCGCCGAACGCATGGGATGGCTTGCGAAAGGCGCTGGCCAACATCCGCAAGGATGTCTTGGCAGAAGCCGGTCTACTGTCCATCGCCGACACCGGCCACGGCTACGATAAGTTCCGGGGGCGGATCATGTTCCCCATCCACGACCGTCGCGGGCGCACCATCGGATTCGGTGGCCGCGCCCTGGGCAGCGACACGTCGCCCAAATACCTCAATAGCCCTGAAACCCCAATCTTCTCCAAGGCGAGCGTTCTTTACGGTCTGTGGAACGTCGCCGTGGAATACCCAACAGGCGCCCCGCAGCTGCTCGTCGTGGAAGGGTTCCTCGATGTCGTGTCGCTGGCGCAGGCCGGCGTCACCACCGCGGTTGCGACGCTCGGAACGGCACTGACGGACCAACACGTCGATGCGATCTTCAACACCACCGACGACGTGATTTTCTGCTTCGACGGCGACGCGGCAGGCCGCCGCGCCGCATGGAAGGCGCTGGAAGCCGTCCTGCCGGCGTTGGAGGACGGCCGCAGCGTGGCGTTCCTCTTCCTGCCCGATGGCGAAGATCCCGATTCCATCGCCCAGACGGAAGGCGGCGATGCCTTCCGGGCGCGGATGGACGCCGCGCTGCCCCTGTCCGAATTCCTGTTCGGCGAGCTGGCCAAGCCGCTGAACCTCGCCCGCATCGAGGACCGCGCCAAGCTGTCCAAGCTGGCCATGCCGCTGATCGACCGGATGCCGGCCGGCGTGTACCGGGAGCTGATGCGCGGTCGGCTCATCGAGCTGGCGGGCGCCGCCGCGCCGCCCGTGGCGGACGAGTCGGCGGCGGCGCTGATCCAGCGCACCCCGATCCGTCAGGCCATCGCCCTACTCCTGCACAGCCCCCAGCTGGCCGCCCGCCTGCCCGTTTCCCCGGCCTTCCGCCGGGTCAACCGGCCGGGTGCGGCGCTGCTGGCCGACCTGATCGACTTCCTCACCCTTTCGCCGGAGGCCAGCACCGCCGACGTGCTGGCTCACTTCCAAGGCCGCGACGAAGCCGAATCCCTGCGCCGGCTGGCGTCGATGCCCCTGCCGAGTGACGACGACCAGCAGCTGGCCGAGCTGCGCGCGGCGCTGGGCCGCCTCGACAAGTCCGCCCGACGCCGGCGCATCGAGCTGCTGAAACAGCAAGACATGCTCACCGCCGACGAAACGAACGAACTCAAGGATCTTCTGCGGTTCGACCGCGACCCCGCGCGCCGC
>DAHWJK010000079.1:0-10769 GCA_027344185.1 Thiobacillus sp. | reverse complement strand
GCGACAGCCGAGTTCAGATTCGAGGCAAAACGCCAGGTACGACTGATCGCAGAGGCTGATGCCAAGTCAGATATTATGTACTGGCTGGAAACCGTGAGCCTGTTAGATGAAGAGAACTAGGTGTGCGGATCGGATGGACTTTTAAAATCTGTATGTCTTTCTATATAATGCATTGGGATGCTCCCCCCACATACCAAGGGTGGTCAGATAGGTTCGTCCATCCCCAGCCGGGTTAAAATCCGGCGGAGGCATCCCACCGAAACCAAACGGTGAACGCTGCCCCCCCCGTCAAAATGCAGGCTGTAATGGTGGTCTCAGGTGGCAGGGTAGCGATGGATTTTTGCGACAACATGATAATGAGTGGTGTCGAGGACCACTCACTGGGGGCAGATCAGTGAAGCGGGCAGCCTCGATGATAGGCGGATGGAACAGGCGGCTCCGAGCGTCCGCGCGCCCGCCACCGGCCGGCAGGATACGCGGAGCTGGAGCTATGGCCAAATGTGAACGGGCGTCACATGCTGACCTCAGGAAAATATTTCGAATCAGTTGCTTGGAATGCCGGTCGGCGTCTGAACCCCAAGTTAAGTTAAACCGGGGGGGCCCCACAAAGGACAACTCGGGGCACTCGGATCATTGGAGAATGTGTGTGACGCGGCACCCCTCTCCGGCCAGCACCCGAGGAACTCAGCTGCGCGGCGGCGCCCTCTTATGAATGCAGCGCCAACCTATAAACGGCATGAACACATATCGCCGATTAGCTGCATCTTGAATCGATGACACTGTTCACAATGGCGCTCACACGCTTATACCCTAGCTTATGCGCTTGCTCTCCAACGTTGGAACGGATCGCGTCGTCGACAACCTGCCGAATAAGGCAGTATTGGACGGTGCAACAAAAGTAGTCTCGATCGAGGGACTTGCGACACTTCGACGCACAGTTAGTTTAGGTCGGCTGCTTTTATCATCCGATGCGATCCTGCAAGAAGACGCCGCTGATCGCCGTCGCCGCAATGGCCTGATGGCCCGAGGTGAAGGGCTGAAGAGCCTTGAATGGATCGAGGCCGCCGAGGTGAAAGTGACCGCGCTGCCTTTACGACAGGCCGTGCTACTGTGGAGCAACACGACCGGCGGGCAGGCGATCATCGGCGACTGCGATATGACGACGGCGGGATTGGGACTAGCACCCAGCAAGACTACCGGCATGATCCAGCTTCTGAACAGCGCTGCCGAGGTCGCTGGCATAGCCGAATGGTTTGGGCAACTGTGGCAACGCTCGGACAACCAAATACCCGATCAACTGACCGCCGCATTGCGCGAGGCAACCGCAGCCTTTGGCCCTCGTATCGTATACGAGCGGACACTTGCAGCACTGTTTGCCGACATGGCCGCCGATGCCGACGCCATGCCCGACCAGCGGCTTGGGCTTGAGAACAGTCGGATTTGGCAGATGCTCTACCGGTTCCAGCGCGATGGGGTGCTCGGCGCCATCGCCAAGTTGCGCCAATGGGGTGGCTGCATCATTGCTGACAGTGTCGGCCTGGGTAAAACCTTCGAGGCACTTGCGGTCATCAAGTATCACGAGTTGCGCAACGAACGCGTTCTAGTGCTTGCACCAAAGCGCCTGCGCGAGAACTGGGCGCTGTGGACGCGTAACGACGTGCGCAATGTGCTGGCGAGCGACCGGCTGGCGTTTGATGTGCTCAATCACACTGACCTGTCGCGCGAGGGCGGCCAGTCCGGCGACATCGACCTCGATCACGTCAATTGGGGCAATTACGGCCTAGTCGTCATCGACGAATCACACAATTTCCGGAACCGCCCGACCGGCCGCGGCGGGGAGAGCCGCTACGATCGGCTGATGCGCGACATCGTTAAGGCGGGCATCAAGACGAAGGTGCTGATGCTGTCGGCGACGCCGGTGAACAATCGCCTCAACGATCTCAAGAATCAGATCGCCTTCGCCACCGAGGGCGACGATGCCGCGCTCGCCGATGCGGGCATCAAGAGCATCTCCGGCACGGTGAGGCTGGCACAGGCCGCGTTCAACAAGTGGCAGGCATTGCCGGCCGAGCGCCGCACATCGCAGCGGTTACTCGACATGCTCGGCTTCGACTATGTGCGGCTGCTCGATCTACTGACAATCGCGCGCTCACGCAAGCACATCGAGCGCTATTACGGCATCGGCGAGACCGGCCGCTTCCCCGAGAAGCTGCCGCCTGAGAACCGCAAGACTGATGTCGCCTCGGACGGTAGCTTCCCGCCCATTGCCGCGGTAAATGACGAAATTCGCCGGCTCACGCTCGGGGCCTATGCGCCGCTGCGCTATGTGCTGGCCAACAAGCGCGCCGAATACGACCGGCGCTACAGCCAGACCGCCAAGGCAGGGCAGTCGGTGTTTCGCCAGCTCGATCGCGAAGAGAGCCTGGTTGGCTTGATACGGGTTAACCTGCTCAAGCGAATGGAAAGCTCCGTCCACGCCTTCGCGCTCACTGTCGAACGTCAGCTAGCCGCGGTGGATGCGCTGATCGCGCGCATCGCCGCGCATGACGACAGCATCGAGGCGCCAAGCATCGAGGAACTGGCCGAGGACGATCCCTTAATCGAAGCGCTGGGGGTCGGCCGGCGCGTGAAGGTGTTGTTGTCGGACGCCGACCTAATCGCATGGCATCGCGACCTTCAAGCCGATCGCGAGCGGCTGCAGCGACTGTTGCGACAAGCGCGCGGCGTGACGCCCGATCGCGACGCCAAGCTGGCCGAACTCAAGCGGGTCATCGCCGAAAAGCGGGCGGCGCCAATCAACCCGGGCAACCAGAAGTTGCTCATCTTCACCGCTTTTGCCGATACCGCTGCCTACCTCTATGACAACTTGACGGACCATGTGGGCGGCATCATCGCGCTGGTGACGGGGGGCGGTGGCAACCGGGTGTCGTATGGGCCGCTCAAGAGCGACCTCGCCACCATCCTCACTGCGTTCGCGCCGCGCGCACGGGCGCGACCGGAAGCGCTGGCTGGCGAGCCTGAGATTGACTTCATCGTCGCCACCGATTGCATAAGCGAGGGTCAAAATCTGCAGGACTGCGACTGCGTGGTGAATTACGACATCCACTGGAACCCAGTGCGGATCGTGCAGCGCTTCGGCCGAATCGACCGGCTGGGCTCGGTCAACGAACGCATCCAGCTGGTCAATTTCTGGCCCAACATGGCCCTCGATGCGTATATCGGCCTTGAGCGCACCGTGTCCGGCCGGATGAAGCTGCTCGACGTGTCGGCGACCGGCGAGGAGAACATCATCGAGGCGGACCCCGGCAACGGAATGAACGACCTCGAATACCGCCGCCGCCAACTCGAGACAATGCAGGATCAGGTAATCGAGTTGGAGGACCTGTCGCAGGGCGTCGCCATCACCGACCTGACGCTCAACGATCTCCGCCTCGACCTCGCGCAGCTGAGCGATAAGCAAAGAGAGGCGCTCGGCCGGATGCCGCTCACCGTCCACGCACCTGTGCCAGCCAGTGACGATTTGCCCGCCGGCGCGATCTTCGTGCTTCGCGCCGAGACGCCCGGCGCACTGGCGGCGCTCGACGCGAAGGATCCGCTCAGGCCGCATGCGCTGGTGCATGTGCGTGCCGATGCCACAATTCATCTCCCCCACACCGCGCCGAAGCGGATACTCGATTCGACGCGCAAGCTTGCCCGTCTCGACCCAGCCGACAGCGAGCGACTGTGGAACCGGTTCGACAGCGAGACGCGCAACGGCATCAAGATGGAACGGTGGCAGGCGCTGCTCGAGGCGGCGATCGCCGGCGTCACCGGCACTGCGCAGGAGCGCGCGGTCGATAGCTTGTTCACCACCGGCGCGCCGCAGGGAATGAGCGGCGCGAGCGGACTAGACGATTGGGAGGTCGTTGCTTGGTTCCCTATCCTCGATGCCAAATGAGTGGCAGCCCCGTCACCCTAGACGCGCTGATCGCCGCCTTCGCGCTGCCCGCGCATCCGCCGCCACGCCGCGTCCCCAAGGCATCGCTCGCCGACAATGCGCCGACCGCTGCCGACCGGAGGCTGATCGACGGCAAGCTGGCGCGGCTGGAATGGGTCGCGGCCCTTAACCCGGCGACGACGGGCATCGCCAGCGCGACTAGCGAGGGCCTGGAGGTTGGCGTCATCAATCTACTCGCCGCGCGCACGCGCGGTCCCATGCCGCCGCGCCTCGCCGAAATTGTACAGCGCGCGATTCCGCAGCCGGTAATCCTTGTTCACGCCGACGAGACTGCTGACGCGCCAGCGGCGCTTTCACTCGCGCCGAAGCGCGCTGCTGAGCGGGAGGCGGGTCGAGTCGTCGTTAAGGCGCTGCACGACAGTGGGGAGCTTCGTGGCGGCGAAAGCGATTTTCTAGCCACGCTCGCACTTTCGCGCCTGCCTTCGCGCGATCTGGTCGCGCTTTATGCGGGGTTGGTCGAGCGTGTCGAAGCCTTGATCGCCGCGCGCGCCGGCGGTCGACCATTTCGACTGCCTTCTTCGCCGACCGAGCTGGGCATCTGGCGGGAAGCGCTGGCGCAGATCGATGAACTGGAAACGCAAATTGCCGCGAGGGCCGCGGCGATGCGCAAGGAGGTGCGGCTTGCCACCCGCGTGGAGCAGGGCGAGGCGGTGCGACAGCTCCGCGCCAAGCTGGACAAGTGCCGAGCGATGCTCGAATAAATATCGAGGAAAGTCAGGGGGGCGGCGGAGACTTGGGGGGCGGCGGCTATAACGGTGGATTGACGCTGATCGGCTTGGGACTGCCGTGGTCCTTCGAACCCCACTCCATATTCCGGGATAGCAGCGTGCCAAGCGGCAAGCCGAAGCGCAAGCGAGGAACGCCCCTACCGACCGAGCCGGTTGTGATCGCAGGCGACTTGCCGATCGACAACGGCGTGTTGTACATGCAACGGCTCGCGGTGGACCGGAAAATCGATCGCAACACCGTGCTCGTGGCCACTGGCTGTCGCCTGCGGCAAAAGGCGGTCGAGCGTCGAGAGGCGCTGAAGCGGCTGGTCATCGACAGGGTGTCGTTGCAAACTGGTGTCAGCAATATTGACCATCCCGCCCTTGCAGCATGGATCATCACCGACCGAAAGGCGACCGACCAACATGGCTGACGACAGCAACCCGTTCCCGTCCAACCCCATCCCGAAAATCACGCGAGACGATCCGGCGGCACATAGCGGAGACGTCATTGCAGAGAATATTCAAGCCTTACGGCAGCTGTTTCCATCGATTGTCACCGACGGCAAGATTGATTTCGATGTGCTACGCCAACTGCTTGGTGACGAGCTGGAGGACAGCGTCGAACGCTACGGCCTGAATTGGAAAGGCAAAGCCCGTGCCCGCGCGTTCGCGCTGACGCCGAGCCTTGGGACGCTACGGCCGGCGAAGGAGGATAGCAAGGACTGGGATACCACTAAAAATATTGTGATCGAGGGCGACAACCTCGAGGTGCTCAAAATTTTGCGTAAAAGCTATGCGGGTAAAGTCAAGCTGATTTACATCGATCCGCCGTATAACACAGGCAAAGACTTCGTTTACCCCGACAACTATACGAATAGCTTGGCGAATTACGAAGTTCTCACGGGTCAACGAGGCGAAGACGGAGCGCGGCTGACAAGCAACAAGGAAAGCAGCGGGCGGTTCCACACCGACTGGTTGAACATGATTTTCCCGCGGCTCATGTTGGCTAAGGACTTGTTGCGTGAGGACGGCCTGCTCGCCGTGTCGCTGAATGAGAAGGAAGCAGCCAATTTCGTAGTTCTCGCGGAAGCTGAATTCGGACGTGGTGCACACGCCGCAAATATGATTTGGAAAAGCAAGAGCGGGGGCGCGAGCGATACAGGCCTTATCGCTTCAGATCACGAATACGTTATTATTTTTGCCAAATCAGCATTTTCTGAAATTTACAACGATCGCGAAGCAATTGCTACAACATCCTACAATCGTTCGGATGAAAAAGGAAAATATTCTCTTGAGCGACTTGATAAACAGAATCTTCGATATTCACCCGAGGCCGATTTCGTTTTAATTGGACCAGATGGTTCGAAATATCATCTCGAGCACAAAGACCCTTCAAATCCCAACGCAACTTGGCGCTGGTCGAAGGCCAGAATTAAAAAGGAGATGTCGAGCCTAGTGTTCGAAAATGGGAAAGTTTATACAAAAAATTACGAAAAATCCGGTTCCAAGCCTCGCACACTTTTGGTGGATCAGAGGTTCGGACGGACCAGGACAGGCAGCTCCGAATGCACCGACCTTATGAACGCAGACGTCTTTGACAATCCAAAACCTTCGAAGTTAATTAAACACCTCGTGCAGATCGCTTCACAGGATAATGATCTAATTGTCGATTTTTTCGCAGGTTCCGGCACTACCGGCCACGCTGTCATGGCACAGAATGCGGCAGATGGCGGCCGTCGACGCTACATCTTGGTCCAGCTTCCCCAACCACTCGATTCCGCGAAGGCCGAGCAAAAGGCCGCCGCCGACTTCTGCAAAAATCTGGGCCGCCCTCGAACCATCGCCGAGTTGACCAAGGAACGTCTGCGCCGCGCCGGCGACCAAGTGAAGTCAGACAGTCCTGACGCGGATGTGGACACTGGCTTTCGCGTCTACAAGCTTGCCACCTCCAACCTGAAGCCGTGGCAGCCTGGTGACGACCTCAAGGCTGACCTGCTCGAAGCGACCAACAACCTGCTTCCCGGGCGGACTGAGGACGACCTGCTCGTCGAGCTGTTGCTCAAGACTGGGATCGACCTCGTTCAGCCCGGCCATAGGCGCATTATTGCCGGATTGACTGTCCATTCGCTCGGGGGCGGCGCACTGATCGTCTGCTTGGGAGATATCCCGGCGTCAAAGGCGAGAGAGCTAGGAGACGGCATTGCCGACTGGGTGAAAGAGCTGGTGCCGCCGGACGGGCGCACCACCTTCTTCTTCAAGGACAGCGGTTTCGACCCCGGCGGCAACCGCGCTGCCGAAGCGCGAGCCAATCTGGCAGCAACGTTGCGCCAGCGGCTGGGCGATAAGGCAATCGAAAAGCTGGGCGCGATCTGATGAAGTTTGTGTTTGAGAATGACCTACCCCACCAGCGTGCGGCGATCGACGCGGCGCTGAGCGTCTTTGGCGACGCCACTGCTGGGTCGCAGGCCGCCTTCACCGTCGCCCCGCTCGAGATCGCCGGGCAGATGGAGTTGGCGGAGAAGGGGGTCGGCATTGGCAACGTCTGCTCGCTGGAGGATGTGGACTGGCTCGCTAATATCCAGGCGGTGCAGCAGGCAAACGCACTGGAACCGGACACCACCTTCAAAGGGGCCGACTTCACGATCGAGATGGAGACGGGTACCGGCAAGACTTACGTTTACCTGCGCACGATCATTGAGTTGAACCGACGGTACGGCTTTACCAAGTTCGTGATCGTCGTGCCCTCGATCGCGATCCGCGAGGGCGTGAAGAAGTCGATTCAGCAGACGCGCGAGCATTTCGCTAGCCAGTTCGATGGCACGCGGCTGAACGACTTCGTCTACGACCGCACGAATTTGGACCGAGTGCGTGAGTTTGCGACCGCAGCCGACATCCAGGTGATGATCGTCACCATCCAGTCGATTAACAGTGCCAACAACGTGTTCTACGACCCGAATCAGGAAGCGCTGGGCGATCGGGCCGCGGCCGAATGGGTGGCGAAGACGCGACCAATCCTGATCGTCGACGAGCCGCAGTCAGTCGAGGGGGGGCTAAAGGGTGCTGGCCGAAAGGCACTCGTGGCGATGAACCCGCTCGCTCAATTCAAATACACCGCAACGCCGAAGAACGTCGTCCACACGCTCTATCGGCTGGACGCCTTCGACGCCTTCCAGCTGGGTCTGGTAAAGCGCATCTGGGTCGACGGCGCGAGCATCCGTGACGCCGCCAATAGTCCGTTTGTGCGGCTAGTCGAAGTCGCAGCGCGAAAAGGTCACCCGCCACGCGCGCGGATCGAGATTCACAAGCAGTTCGCCAGCGGCCCGAAGCGTGAGCTGGTGTGGGCTCATGAAGGCGACACGCTCGAGGAGCTGTCCGACGGACGCGCGCTCTATGCGGGGCTGGAGATCGGCCACCTTGATGCCGGCGCGAAGACGATGCAGCTTATGATTCCCGGCGACATCCGCACAATGGAGTGCGGTGAGACGTTCGGCGACGATACCGGCGACAGCCTGGCCACCGCGATGATTGCGCGGACGATCGAGCATCACTTCCGCACCGAGCTGCGCAACCGTCCGCTTGGCATTAAGACGTTGTCGCTGTTCTTCGTCCCGTCGGTGGCTGATTACCGCCTCTACACCGCGGATGGGCCGAAGAAAGGACCGCTCGCGCTCGCGTTTGAGAACGAATACCGCAAGCTCGCCGCGCGGCCCGAATTCAAGACGTTGTTCGTTGATACGCCGGCCGATCCGACCTGCGCACACGGCGGCTATTTTAGCCAGGACAAGCACTCGGTCACGCCCTTTGAAGACAAGGAATTTCCGAAGAGTACCGGCGACGACAAGGTGGAAGAACGCACCTTCGATCTCATCATGCGCGACAAGGAGAAGCTGCTTGACGAAGCCGAGCCACTACGCTTCCTGTTCAGCCATTCGGCGCTACGCGAGGGCTGGGACAATCCCAACGTGTTTCAGATCTGCTCGCTTCGCGAGATGGGCAGCGACCGGTCGCGTCGGCAATCGATCGGCCGCGGGCTGCGCCTGCCGGTCGATAAGCACGGGCTGCGCCGGCGTGACGAGGGAATCGCCCGGCTGACTGTTGTCGCCGACACCGACTACGCTACCTTCGCCAACGAGTTGCAGACCGAGCTCGAGAAGTCCACCGGACGCGAGTTCGGCCGCGCGAGCGTCGAGGTGCTGGCACGCCTTTACTACCCAATCGCTGGGGCCAACGAGCCGCAGGTTCTGGGCGTCGAGGAAGCGCGGGCCGTATTTGCCGGCTGGGAAGGAGCCGGCCTAGTCGACCAAATGGGCCGCGTCACCGACGCGATGCGCGAGGCGGTCGCCGCCAAGGCTGTGCCACTGCCCGCCAGCCTGGGCACCGAGGCACGGATCGCGGTGGCGGCACTGGCCGAGCGACTCACAGCCAAGCTAGTCCACAACACCGAATCCAAGGTCTGGGTCGAGCGTCGCGAGGAGCTAATCGCCTCTGACGCCTTCCGCGCGCTATGGGCGAAAGTGTCGGCACGAACCCGGTACCACCTTGAATTTACCGACGGCGACCTGATTGCCCGGTCGGTTGAATATCTTGATAAGATGCCCGATCCCGCGACCGCGCGCGTGAGCTGGGCCAGCGCCGAGCTTATCATCGCGCGCTACGGCGTCGACACGAAGAAGGGCCTGATCGCCACCCCGCGCCATATCGGCGGGTTTAGCGGGCCGATACCCGATATCCTATCAGAACTGGCGGTACGCACCAACCTACCACGCAAGGTCGTCGCGCAGATCTTGGTCAAGTCCGACCGCTTGCACTGGGCAAAGGACAACCCATCCGCCTTCGTCGAGCTGGCGCACAAGGCATTCGCGCTCGCGAGGCGCGATGTGCTGACGCAGGGGATCACCTACGAAAAGACCGGCGATCACTTCGAGCAGACGCTGTTCGCGCCCTTTGAGGCCGACGCCGACGACTTGGTCGCGGTCGATCACGGCCCGATGACCTATGTGCGGGTCGATTCGAAGACGATCGAGCGCCCCATCGCCGAGACACTCGACCACGCCGAGCCGGTTGGGCTGTTCGCCAAGCTGCCGCCTGATTTCAAGATCGACACGCCGCTAGGGACCTACAATCCCGACTGGGCGGTCACCGGCGGCGCCGCAGCAGCGGTGCACCTTGTGTCGGAGTCGAAACACGACTTCGCCGCACTGCGCGCCGATGAGGAAGCAAAGGTACGCTGCGGTGAAGCGCATTTCAGAGCTATCGGCGTAGAATACGTGAAGGCGGTTTCTGCCGAAGATATCCTCGCCAAGCTGATCTGTGCTTGAGGCTTCAAGTCTACAAGATATGGGAGTTCGCTGGTGTAATAAGACTGTGAACCGGCGTCACATGACCCCAGAAAAGCATTTCGAAGAAGTTGTTTGGAATGCCGATCGACGTTTGGAGCCCTCACATGGCGTAATCGCGGGCGCGCTCCTGCCTCTGGGAGCTGATAGACCCGTGGGGTGGAAACAGCCATGTGGGAGGACTATTATTTGTCGAGGGGTCCAAACGCCGATCGGCATTATAAATAGCTGATATGACACGATTGCGCGGGGTCAACACCCCGCGCCGATCCACATCTTGTCTCGAAATACGAGGAATCAGATCGAAAATGAGCTGGACACCCGCATTAACCCTGTGAAGGTTGTTGAATTCGTGATTCGCTGAGGTGGTCGTGAATTGGAGGCGGGTGGATGGAGGCGTGGTCGCTGTTCGGGCTTTCGGAGCATCTTGAGCGTCTGAGCAAGACCGGGGACCCGCTGGAGGTTCTTGAAGTGACGGTCGATTTCGAGCATTTCCGTGGCTGGCTAGTTGAAGGGCTGGGCTATGGCGACGGAGCCAGGGGTGGCCGCCCGTCCTTCGACCCTGTTTCGATGTTCAAGGCGCTAATCCTTCAGGCCCAGCACAATCTGAGCGATGCCAGGATGGAGTTCATGATCCGGGACCGCCTGTCCTGGATGCGCTTCCTGCGCTTTGATCTTGGCGGGCCGACGCCGGATGAGAACACGATCCGGCTGTTCCGTAACAAA
>DAHWJK010000051.1:0-5383 GCA_027344185.1 Thiobacillus sp. | reverse complement strand
GCCGCCGCCAAGGCGAAGAAGGTGTCGGTGACGGTGGCGATCGCCAAGGCCTGCTCGGTCGCGATGGCGAAATTCCCGCGCATGAACTGGGCCTACCAGCCGGTCGACAAGCTGGTCGAACGCGACAACCACGACTTCGGCGTGGCGGTGATGTCGAACGACGGCGGCCTCGTGGTGCCGATCCTGCATGGCATCGAGAAGAAATCGCTGGAAGCGCTGCAGAGCGACTGGAGCGGCCTGGTCGAGCGCGCACGGGTCAGAAAACTCGCGCCCGCCGAGTATTCCAATCCCACCTTCACCATTTCCAACATGGGCATGCTGGGCGTGTCGCATTTCACCGCGATCCCCACCCCCGGCATCTCGGCGATTCTGGCGATTGCTGCCAATGGCCCCCAGGGCACGCCATTTACCATCACCGGCGATCACCGCGTGCTGAACGGCGCGGATGTGGCGCTGTACCTGGCCACGCTGAAGCAGACCATCGAGGCGCCCGACACCTGGATTGTAGGCGAGGGATCAGGGGGCAGGGATCAGGGGGCAGGGAGCGTCGCTGCGGCTGCCGCCGCATCGGCCGGCCATACTGCACCGGCCGTCTCGCCCATTCCCGAGGGTAACTGGGACTTCCCGGTCGTCGTCGTCGGCGGTGGCCCCGGCGGCGAGGACTGCGCGCGCGATCTGGCCGACCACGGCGTCAAGGTCATGATGGTCAACAACGAACCCTTCCCCGGCGGAGAATGCCTGTGGCGCGGCTGCATTCCGTCCAAGGCCTGGCGCGCCGCGGCCGATGTCATCCGCAACCGCGCGCACGACGCCGAGATGGGCGTCGACGGCACCAATACCCCGAAACTGAACTGGGCCCAGGTCGAGAAGCATCGCCGCTGGGTGCAGAGCAGCCGCGGCGAAATGGCGCTCAAGGCCGACCGCGGCATGAAGATCGACGTGCGCGAAGGCTACGGCGAATTCGTCGACGCCCACACGCTGAAGATCAGCCCGGTCGAAGGCGAGCCCTACACCGTCACGTTCGGCGCCGCGGTGATTGCAACGGGCGCCCCGGCCTTCGTGCCGCCGATCCCCGGCGCGCGCGAGAATCTGACGACCGGCGGCGTCGTCACCTCCGACACCATCTGGAACCTCGCCAAGCCGCCGAAGAAGCTCGGCATCGTCGGCGGGGGCGTCATCGGCGTCGAGATGGCGCAGATCTTCCGCGACTTCGGCACCGAGGTGCTGATGCTCGAGCGCCACCCGCGCATCCTCGCCGAAATCGAGGACGAAATCGCCAAGACCCTGATCGCCTCGCTGGAGAAGGAAATCACCGTCGTCACCAGCGCCGACATCAAGGAAGCCAGCGGCAAGCCCGGCAAGATGAAGCTCCGCTACGCCAACAGCGAAGGCGTCGAATCCACCTTCGACTGCGACATCGTGCTAATGGCCACCGGCAAGCGCCCCGACACCAGCCGCCTCAATCTCGACAAGGCCGGCGTCGAACTCGACGGCGCGGCAATCAAGGTCAACGCCCGCTGCCAGACCAGCGTGCCGCACATCTACGCGGTCGGCGACGTCATCAGCGGCTACATGCTCGCCCACACCGCCGCCACGCAAGGCCGCGTCGCCGCCGACAACCTGCTCGGTCACGCCAGTGAATACGACCAGGACCGCGACTGCGGCGTCACCTTCTCGCGCCCGCAGGCCGGCTTCGTCGGCTTGAGCGTCGCCCAGGCGAAAGCGAAAGGCATTGATGCGGTGGAAGCCAAGATGCCGATGAGCATCGACGCCAAGGCCATGATCACCGGCGAGACCGAAGGCATGATCAAGCTGGTCGCCGACAAGACCACCGGCCGCATCATCGGCGTGCACTATCTGGCCGACCACACCGACACCCTGATCGGCATCGGCGTGATGATGGTGGCCGGCGAGATGACACTCACCCAGGTCGCCAAGGCGATCTTCCCGCACCCCACGCAGACCGAGTTGTTCGGCGAACTGGCGCGGCGGTTGCTCAACCGGCTGCGGCGGACGGCGAAGAAGTAAGCTTCCGGAAGCACAATGACGAGGGCCGCAATCGCGGCCCTCGTCGCGTTTACGCAAAATAGCCGGCCTTCTAGTACCATGGCCCCTTGAAGCGCGCTTCAAATCAGCAAGAGGACGACACCATGGACATTCGCATCGAAACGGAACAGGAAGAAGACGGACGCTGGCTTGCCGAAGTCATCGGTCTGCCGGGCGTCATGGCCTACGGAGCATCCAGGTTGCAAGCCATGGCCAAGGCCGAAGCGCTTGCATTCCGTGCGCTGGCCGAAAGGCTTGATCACGACGAATCCCTGCCAGAGAGCATTTCCATTTCGCTGGCCGCATGAGCGTCTGGCCCTCGGCCAAAGCCAAACGGGTTCTTGCAGCCCTGGAACGCCTGGGCTGGTCAATCAAAAGGCAAACCGGATCGCACAAAACCCTGACGCGAGCCGGCTGGCCGGATGTCGTGTTTGCCTTCCACGACGGCGATGAAATCGGCCCGCGCATGCTCGCCCGCCTGGCCAAGCACACGGGACTTACCCCTGAAGATTTGTAAAGCCCTTAGCAGGCCATACGGTCGAGACAGCGCAAGCAGAAGGCCTCCGATGCAGATCTCCATCCATGAAGAAATCCGACCCTGGCCCCTTTAATTGTTGTTGAACCGGCTGTGGCGAACGGCGAAGAAATAAGCGTTCGATGCACCAACGACAAGGGCCGCGATTGCGGCCCTTGTCGTTTTGTCGGATGCTTCGAATCGTTTAACCGGCCAATACGCCGTTGAAGAAATTCGACCCTTGCCCCTTTAATTGCTTAAATTCTGTTCTGTTCACCCAGGTGCTGCAATGAAGCCGACGACATCCGGCAATTTCTTCTCGCGCCGCTGGTATGGCCAGCTTCCTCTGGCTGTCCTGCTCTGGCGGGACATGCTCGGCGTCGGCACCCTGATCAATGTCCTCGCCACCGTCCTCGCCCTCGCCGTCATGGTCCAGGGCGCCCATCCTGCAGTGGCCGTTGCGCTGCACTTCGCGCCCCTGCCCTACAACGTTTTCCTGTTCGCCGCGGTATGGCGCTCGCCCCATCGCGATTTCCCCGCCAGCGCCATCGCTGCCGGCTGGCTGGCCGCCGTGACGCTCATTTGAATCGCCTCATGCCAGGCCATGCGGCGCCAGCAAAGGAATCAATGGTGTCTGACCCCATTACATTCATTACATTTCATAGACTGGCAATCTGTCGCGCCCAGGGCTACAAACTCACCTTCGAGTCGCCCTGCAACCTGCCCGCCGAAATGCAATACCGAGGCGACGGCGATTCGAGCCTTGCCCTTGCGCTTGAGCATGCGAATAAACTGCCCCCACGCTTCCGCACTTGCAATGGCCGCCTCCGCAGTGAATGTTCCGCCAATTGGCCGTTCATAGGACATTGTGTTTCTTTGGATGACCAAGCGACTTGCAATGCCTTCAGCGGTCAGACGAATGTGCAATAGAGACCAAGCCGCCAAAATTGCTATGGCAGACGCGCTCCCACCAAATAGGGTGTCACGATGATTGATGTTCGGCGCAAGTGGCGCGCTCAGAATCACGCCATCCGGCTGTGCTCGGACTACACCGACTTCCATTGCTTTTGAAAGGGGAATATGGTCGTGTAGGTATTTCTCTAGCTCGCTCGGCGACATACAGGAGCTCCCTAAAGGGGACCAACGTTCAGCATCAGCGGCGACGCGCAGCGCCGTCCGCTGCATGCTGTTGTTGGGCGTCATTCGTATGTTGTTTCTCCAGAATTACCAGCGCGATGCCACCGAGAATGGCAACGGAGGCCAATGCCAGGCGCAAAGTTATGGGCTCGCCGAGGAAAGCGATGCCACCCAGGGCCGCAATGACCGGAACACTGAGCTGGACTGTTGCAGCATTCGTGGCTTTCAACGCAGGTAATACTGTATACCAAATGGCGTACCCTATTCCGGACGCGACTGCGCCCGACGAAACAGCGTACCAGAATCCCGCGGTATCCACAGAAGCGTCGTTCAACATTGATACGCTCAATATTGCTGCGATGGGCACAGCGCGCAGGAAATTCCCCGCTGTAACCTTAGTCGGATCGCCCGCACCTTTCCCACGCAAAGAATATATGCCCCATGCAACTCCGGCGCTCAACATTAATACGGAACCATACAGCGGCGGTGCTGAGAAACCCGGCAGCAACAGACCCACCAGTCCTCCGAGCGCAAGTACAAGACCGACAAGTTGCAGTTTCAGCAGCCTTTCCCCAGTCCAAATGCCATAGCCAATCATCGTCGCCTGAACGGCTCCAAAGAGCAGCAGCGCACCGGTTGCTGCGGGTAAGCTCACGTAGGCAAAAGAGAATCCGGCGGCATATGCAAACAGCGCGAGCGAAGATAGCCAGTTGCCACTACCGGTATATGTGCCGTGCCTCGTCCGCACGACCAGCCAAAGCATCATCGCACCTGAGATCAATCGAATCGTAGTAAAGCTGGCCGCATCAATACTGGTGTGTTTGAGCGCGATCCGGCAGAGCAGTGAATTACCTGCAAATGCAATCATGGCCAGAGACGTGAGGAATATTATGCGAGCATATGACATTGCATTCTTTTCCCAAGGCAGAAAACAAGGGCGCCCAACGATTGAATCCACCGGACCTGCGCGGCTTTTCGCGCAGGTCCGGTGAAATGATTGGTGGGCGTCATTCTTCGGGCTGGGCTCGGCTACTTGAGCCCGTAGTATTTGAGCAACGCTTCTTTGACAACATCCGTGGCAACTGCAACTCCCATCCTCCAAGTGCCAGACGCAGCCTTCTTGAGATTCTCAACGCGCCAGTTTTCCGGCTCATGTCGCACCCACTCTGCGAGGGGCTGACTCCCGATCCGAGCTGCCAAGAGCCGAAGTCAGAGGAGTATTGGCCAGTTATGAAAAAGAAGACCGGGGGCGAACATTATGCTCCGCATTCCCACAGCCGAGATACCCTGGCGCGGATTGTCAGATGGCCGGTTTCAGTACATCAACGGACGGTCGACGAACACGCCATGACCGACAGCCTCGAGGCGAGAGCGGAACTTCACATTCCCCAAAATCACCCGCTGATAAACGGCGATCATTCGCCGAATTCCTTCCACGGGAACACACACTGCGACACGCGTTTAAATCCATGACACTGCGCGGCTAATGCCTGCGACGCCATGTGCCGTAAACAAACCAATCATCCTATCCTCACCAGCAGGCAGTCCCATGACCCACCCCCGCATCCAGCCCGCCATCGATCAGGTCTCCCAGATCATTCTCGGCAAGGACCGGCAGATCCGCCTGGCGCTGGCCTGCCTGCTGGCGCGCGGACATTTGCTGATCGAGGATCTGCCCGGCGTGGG
>DAHWJK010000048.1:0-5356 GCA_027344185.1 Thiobacillus sp. | reverse complement strand
AGCTCGAGAATGGGCTATGGCAAAGGCTCAGTTCGCCGTCATCTTCGGCGACCGCTTCGTAAGGGCTTTGGCGGCCTGATGTTCAACCGCCGCCCATACACGGAATTCCTGACACTGCCAGACCCGCTGGACCAGCATCGCCAGTCCGTCGAGCCCCTTCCGCATGTCCGTCCGGCCGCAGGCAAGATACACCCGCACACCCGCGCCCGGCGCGATCATCCGCCCCTCAGCGCCGCCAGCACCCGGCTCAACGCCGCCTGGTCCACCCCGGCGCCGACACGCAAAACAACCCCGTCCGGCAGCGCGATCTCAATCGTCTCCGCTGCCGTTGGCACCGCTGCCGATACCGGCGCCGGTTCCATCCCGCTCACCAGCGCCCGCGCAAAACCTGGCACCAACGGCGCCGCTTCAGCCAGATCCCCATCCCGATATTGCCGCCGCCACGTGCTCAGCTGCCCGCTGCTGATCTCATGCTGACGGCACAGCGCCAAAACCACCACCCCGGGCGCCAGGCTCGCCTCCACAATCGCCCGCTTCACCGACGTCGACCAGCGCCGGCGCGCACCACGCGTGATCACCTCAACCCGATCCTTCGAAGCCCTCGTATGAGTGCTCGTACGAGCCGCTCCTATGCCTTCAACCGGATCCGCTTCGAAAATCTCAGGAATGCAGACGTCGCTCATGCCCACAAACATCGAGCGCAGACGCCATCACCACAACAACGCCGCCCTCACAGCGCTTACCACTGGTCAAACGATCTTGAAGGATATGTTCTCGTGACGCGAGCTTATATCTTTACTGAAGAAACCATGACCCGGCCACTCTTCGAGGAGCTTACCGGAGATCACGCTCGTGAGGACGAATGGTCCGGCCCACACGGCTTTGCCATCGGCGGTATGATGCAGGCCAACACCGCCTCCCTTGCCGAAGAATACTTCGCGGCCGCCAATGAGCTGGTCGACGCGATCAAGGAGAAGCGTATTGCCGACTATCAGGTCGGCAATGCAGCCCTATTCCTCTATCGGCACTCCTGCGAACTCATTCTCAAAGCCGCACTGCCCGCTTCCAAGCGAACTCACGATTTGACTGGCCTCACCGACACGTTCGTAGAAATGGTCAAGGAGAAATATGGGCAAGATGTACCTGCCTGGATCGTGAGGCGAATGAAGGAATTGGCTGCCATCGATCCAAATTCGACCGCATTCCGGTATGGGAACTACGGAACGCCGATCGACGCGGGAGACGCGCCCATTGAGTTCGAAGCCTATGTCAGCCTGCCGCACCTGCAAGCCGCTATGCTGGCGCTTAACACCGCATTGGTTTCGGCAGTCGCGGAGATCAGGCTGGGTCGTCACGGAACCGCGTCATGACCAAGCCCGCGCGCCCGCTCGCGATGGCGGGCAAGCCGCCGCCGATGCTCGTCCGTCAGCGAAATCGGCGAATTCCAACGGAGTTCGCCGCGCGCCTGCTCGCTGAGACTCGGCGAAAACTCCGGCCGGCCCTGGTCATCGAAGGTCACGAGCGCGCGGTCGAATGCGGCATCCCACAGCGCCGAGAGAAGGAGACCGTTATGCACGTCGAGCCTTTCCGCGTCGGTCTCGCATTCCGCCCAGGGGATGATGTGAGAGGCACGAAGCAGGGCCGCGTCGGTGATGCCGGTCAGGGGACAGCGGCCCTGCCAGTAGTCCATAAGACGGGCACGGAAAATGTCCTGGCCGATCCGCTGCACGACAAGACGTTCGGCTTCGGTGGTCCGCGGCAAATTGGCGACGCGGGTTTCGAATTCGCGCAGCGGCGCATCGGGCAAGCTGACGCCCAGTTCGTACACGCGATGCAGGACCGCATAAAGCGCGCCGAGTGTGTCGAAGGCAAAGCGTGCGCGACTGGGACCGGCAACGGTGACTTGAGGCAAGCTCAACTCCTGGATGACGCCGGTGTGATCGAGCGCAAGAAACCAGGGCCCCTGCGGTCCGCTTGCTGCGAGATGAATCGTCCCGTGTGCCGTGGTCGAACCGAAAGCCGCCCACCCTGCCACTTCTCCGAGGATGCGGCGGAAGCCGTTCTGAGACGCGGCCTTCTGGCACTCCTCACGGACGACAAAGGATTGGGGCGATTCGATCGTCATCGTGGCAGGGCTCAGATGTCCATGGCGAACAGACGCTGCTCCGCCGGAGTCGAACTCATCCGGAGCCTCACGTAGCCGTCGCCCTGTAGTTCGGGGGGCGGAGCCGTCGTGGTGGTTACGATGTACTGGAAACACGGCGTCCCGGCCGCCTCCTCCCATTGATGCACGAGCTTGAACAAGCCGGCATAGAGCTGTCCGTCTAGATCGGCCTCGCGCGGACTGTCGTGAATAAGGAAGGCTGGCAAGTCCGCCTTCTCCTCGACGGCCATGTGCAGCGCGGCGAGATCGAATGCGACGATCTTCAGGGAGTCCAATGCTGCCGTCGAAACTTCGCCTCGCCCTGAAAACTCCGCATCGACCTTCAAGCCGTTGCCGTCCAGCTTGACGGCGCCCGTTACCCCCTCGGGGAGCCAGGCCGCCATGATCCCTTGGAACTTTTCCTCCAGGCCCCTGATAGCCGCCCGCGCCCTTGAGCGCCCGGCGTCCAACTGCGCGCGAACCACCTCGAGCGCGGCAGTCGCCGACGCCGTGGGTTTGGCTGCGGCCTCGATTTCTCGGAGAGACCGCACGTCATCAAGCGTGCGCCGCACCCGATAGATCCGATCCTGAATCGCTTTGGCGGCTGCTTGAGCGGCGCTGCTGGCGGCATCTGCGGCCTTCACTTCGGCTTCAAGCGCCTGCTGCCGGGGGGCAAGCTGCTGGATCATGGCAGCAACGCGCTTCGCTTCCTGCTCTGCGGCCGCCCGCTCCGCCTCCAAATCCGCAGCCTTTTTTTGCTTCTCCGAAATCGCGGCCTTCAGTGCGGACAGGTCACACGCTTCGAGTGAAATGCCGCAGCCTTTGGCCAGCACTTCATCTACCCCTACCCGGCAAACTGGGCAGACCCGGATCCGCCCCTGAGTGATGTCGATCTCCCCTGTGCTCGCTTCCGAGCGGAACCGGTCGGCTTCACCTCGCTTGAAATCCGCCTCGTTTTCCAACTTCTGCTGCTTGGCCGCCAACGCGCTGCGCTCTTCGTTCAGCGCCTTCAGGCGCTCGAAGATCGAACCAACGTCCGGTGGCTTCGGCAGATCGGCGCGCATGGCGTCGGCCAAGGCCGCCTCGGCCAATGAGAGCATTCCTTTCTGATCTATCGTGTCGTCGAAGCCTACGTCGTCGCCGACGCCCAACGCCAGCCTCACAGCCTTCAGACCATCGGCATATCGCTGTTGCTGATAGGCGTGGCGACGGCGTTCGTCCTCGACAGCGGCCACCAATTCCCGCTCGCGGACGGAGGCGGCCCGCTCTTCCGCGTCGAGAGCACGCAATGCAAGGCGAACCATGGTCAGCTTGGCTGTCTCGCCCAGAACCTGCGCGCGGGACCGGGTCTGTGTCTGTGATGACCGCCAAGCCAGAATGTCGGCCAGACGGCACTCCTGATCGCGTGTCAGCCAGGCCCGAAGCACATCCCAAACGTGGTCTCCGCCGACCTCCGTCGGCGTGGCTCCCGCGGTTGCCGAAAAGAAGCCGGTGATGATGACAGGATCGATGGATGTTTGATCGCCATCACGACGTCCCCGCGCGATCGCATCCTCGATGGAATCGGCCTGAACGACGAACTCCCCGCCTGGCAGTCCCAGCGGGCGGACGGCGACCCAGCACGCGCCATCGATTAGGAGCTCGGCCGCGAACAGGCCGCTTGGAAGCCGCGTCATGAGCCGCGACCGCTGAGCATCGGTCGCATACGCGGGCTCGCCCAGACAGGCTCGAAGCAGGCGGCAGAAGGTGGTCTTGCCACTACCGTGCGCGAGAGCGCGGCTGCCGCTGCTCGACATGTCCGGCGTCCAGATGATGTTGAGGCCGCGCTTTAGCGGCACGTCGCGGATGATGGTCTGCGTGTCGCGGAAAATGGCTACGCGACGGACCCAAAGCCGAGGCCCGGCCCGGCCTTCCGGCGCCTGCGGCGGCTGGATCGCCGGGGTGAACAGGTCAGCCTGAGCGACCATTTCCGAACCTCGCCCAGATCACATTGTCTTCGGGTGCGGCCGCAGAAGCGAGGACGCCGACATCCATGCTCCGCACAGCTCGGATTGCGAAGGCGGCGCGCTGCGCATCGGCGGACGCGGCTTGCAGTCCTGTCGCGCTGAAATGCTGTCCCCTCGTCCACGTCCCGTCGGCACGCTCCTCCAACTGACCCGAGGTGAGCAGCGTCTCGAACATCGAATGCCACGCCGCGTTGATGGCGGGGCGCAGCCGGACAGCGCCCTGTGCAGGTTGCGCCTCGGGCCCGACAAGCCTGACCCATTCGTTCCGATCATCGGCGGCGAGCAGAGGCGTCAACAACGCGGGCTCGGCAAGGCTGGCGATGATGAAGCGTATCCGCGCGCCATCGCTCGCGGGGTCCATCTGCCAGAGCGCGTACTGCGCCGCGTACCGGAGACGATCCCGGGGCTGAATGCTTGAGGGCCAGGCCCATGCACCGTTGAGCAAGCCTTCGAGAGGCGGCAGCTCGATAGAGGAAGGGAGCGCATCGGGCTGGCTCCTCTCCATCTGCTTCCACGCGTCCAGCACCAGGCGCTCTGTCCGGTATTCGCCACAGAGGCGGATTTCCTTCTCCTTCAGAACGCGGAAGGTCTCAGACGGGTAGTCGGCACCTTTGACCTTGGCAGGGTCGAGCACGTAGCGCAGCTCTTCCTCGGTTAATCCGTATTTCCTGGCAAAGAAGACATCGAGTTCCGCACGCAACTGGGCGCGGCGGTCCTCGTTCCACGCGAAGGGCTGACCGGAATATCCCAAGTCTTCCGCCCAAGCCTTCATGGCGTGGCTGGTGTAAGTCAACTCCAGAACGCGCGGTCGGATAAAATTAAGGTCATTCTTGGAAAAGGTGGAGGGCGGTAACGCCGCGAACTGTTTTAGATAGCTGTAAGTCAGGTGCGTCCCACCGATGGAAAGACGAGCTATGAAATCGAATGTCAGGGACAGCCACATTGCCAGATGTGCTGCCGCAAGCTCAGCTCCCCCATTCAAGTAGAAGATGGGCATGGTGTGTCCAACACCCACCTTCGGAAACACACTCGCAATCACCGTCCGCTCATCGGTTGATCGACAGATGTGTTGATTTCCGCTGAGATCTGACCCGGGAAGGCCGGATTTTTCCACTGAGAATTGACCCATGTTTGACTGTTTCCCCGTCTGGAAGAGGCGGGGGCGAACGGAGTGTTGGACATGGCGTTTTTGAGCATTATCCGCCGG